>JAXDHJ010000048.1:0-53633 GCA_034664565.1 Solirubrobacteraceae bacterium | reverse complement strand
ACCGCGTCCGAGCAGATAGCTGCCGAAGGCTATGAGCCAGAGGATGACCGGGTAGGCCACCCAGCGCTCGACGCCGCCGAGGCCGAGGCTGCTGTCGCCCAGCGGGCCGGAGAGGATCAGGCTGAGGAGCGAAATCAGTCCCAGGCCGGCGGACAGGTGGCGGAACGGCGAGGCGGTGACGCGGTAGGCGAGGATCGCCGAGCACCCCCCGGCAACGAAGGTGAGCGTCGCGAAGAGGGGATGGACTCCGGCGTTGCTGAAGTGTCCTCCGATCTCCGTGCCGTGGAAGATGCCGACACCGGTCAACCCGACGCCGACCAGCAGCAGCGCGATCGACACCGACCGGCTGCGCGTGGCCCGCCAGAAGGAGGCGGCGGCGGCGGCGATCATGAGACCGGTGATGATCATCGCGGTGTTGAAGATGGTCGCCGACGGCTCGCGAACGATGTTCCCGGGCTGCCAGGTCGAGCCGAGGTCGCTGATCGTGTTGTGCGAGGTCGTGTAGGCCACCGGGAAGAGCGCCTCGCCGGTGATGATGGCCATGAGGATGGTGACGCCGGCGAGGAGGAGCAGCACGGCGGCGAGCTTCTCAGCGGTCGGTGCCCGACCAGCCGCGCCCGCCCGGTCGGCATTCTCCTCCCGCCCCACGGCGCCGCGATCACGAGCGGGCGAGTGGATGACGGGCGGGCGGTGAATCGTGTCGGGGGGTATCAGGGCGTTGGCCACGGCGAGCTCCTAATCGGGTTGAAGATCGAGGCCCGGAATCGGGCTCGGTCGGGACGGGCGTCGGGCTGGACCCGAGGTGTGGGGCGGATCCGCGCCGCGCTAGGCGACGACGGCGCCGATCGCGGCCCGGACCCGGGCGATCTCGCCCGCGGGATCCCTGACCTCGATCACGAGCCTGTCGTAGCGGTCATCCTGGAGGGCCACCTCGATCGCCTTCTCGGCGTCGTGTACGTCCCAGAACACCCACTGGCCGTGCGAATAGAAACGCCCGACGGAGATCACACCGGGGATGTGCGAGCCGCCGACCTTCAAGCCGTGCAGCCAGCGGTGGGCCTCCTCGGCGGCGGGCTTCACGTCAACCACGTGAGCCAGGGGGATCTCCAGCCGGCTCTTGAGCGCCCAGAGCCTGTCGCCCCGTTCGATCTGCACGACGAGTGACTCATCAGACAGCTCGATGGTTGCCGGCATGGCTCCTCCTCCTGTGGTGGGACGGCCGAGGTCTCACGCCGATACCGCCCCGACGCCGCCGGCGAACAGCGAGGCGACCTCGTGACCCCACGCGCCGATGGCCTCCCAATCGCGGGCGTCGGAGGCCGGCATGCGCTTGAAGGGAAATCGCAGCTTGCTCGGGTCGACGACACCGCCAAAGATCGCCACCGCCGCCGCCTTCACGTCAGGGACGGCGGCGAGGGCGTGGTCGAGCTGCTTTCGCGAGGCGGCCACATCGGCGGCCGCGAGCGTCTTGGGGCCGATGGCGAAGACCGCGAGCGGGCGCTGGCAGAGTGCCTGACGATGGCGCTTGAGGAACCGAGCCGCGTCCGGGTGGAAGCGACCCATGTAGAGCGCGCCTCCGAGGACGACGGCTCGGTAGCCGTCGAGCGGGCACATGTCGCCGGCCGGCCGGACGTCGGCCTGATCTCCGCCGTCGCGCAACGCCGTGGCGATCGCCTCCGCCACCTCGATGGTTGAACCGTGCTCCGTCGCATAGGCGACGAGGATGCGACCGGTCATCTCTGGCTCCTCGCGTTGGGGGCTGACTGGGGGTAGGGCGGCCGGGGGCTCCCGGCCGGGCGCAGGCGTCACCGGGTGGCTCCGACCGCGGGGGGGCTTGTCTCACCGTCGGCTACCTCGCTCGCCCGCCCGGTCGCCTCGCCGGTCGGGGGACCGGCGGATCGGGCAAGGACGAGCAGCGCGCAACCGGCGTGGCCGAGGAGGTAGTTGGCGGTGCTGCCGTAGATCAGGCGCCGAGCTGGGCCGTAGCCGCGGGACCCGACGATCATGAGGTCCACGTCGCGGCTGAAGCTGGCGAGCTCCTCGCCGGCGACGCCGTAGACGGCGCGAGCGTCGACTCCGTCGAGCTCTGACAGTCGCGCCCCGGCCGCGGCGACGCTGGCCTCGATGCTCTCCGCCCAGGCCACCACGAACGCCGAGGAATAGGCGTAGCCGGGCAGCGACACGACCTCGCAGGCCTGGAGGGCGGCACCACTCTGGGCGGCGAGCTCGCGAGCGGCGGCGAGGGCCGCGATGCTGTCGGGCTTGCCGTCGAAGGCCACCCCGATGACCGCGAGCTCCCGCTCGAGCTCGGCGTAGCCGGCCGGGGCGACGGCCACCGCGCAGGAGGCGCCGTTGAGCGAATCCCGGGTGTCGTCACCGAGCAGGGCGCGGCCGAGACGCCCGCGAGAGCAGGATCCAAGGACGAGGAGATCGGCCGCGTGCGCCTGGGCCAGCCGGTGGAGGCCCTCGCCGACCGAGGCCGCCGACACCCGCAGCAACCCGGCATCCACCCCGGCGGCCCGGCGCTCCTGCTCGAGCAGCCTCGCCGTGGCCTCGTGCCCGGCCGCGTCGTAGCCGAAGCGGAGGTTGCGCTCGAAGATCGCCGCCCCGGCGTCGTCGACGTGGACGAGGGTCAGCTTGCCGTCGGGGGACACCAGCTGCCGGGCGAGCACCACGGCGTCGCGCCCACCGGAGCGCGTGTCCACACCGACCAACACATCATTGAACATCTCGATCTCCTCGGTTGTTGGTCGTGACTCGCCCGCTGGCGCGCAGGCAGTCGGCGGAGCGTTCACCGCAGGCGAGCTCGAGTGATGCCCGGGTCGAAGATGACGTGGCGCGGACCATGTGGCGAGCCTACGAAACGCCTGTCTCGCCGTCAGCCGAGGTAGTCCACCGCGCTCGTGCGTGAAACTACGGAGGCCCGGGCCGACCGGAGTCCAGCTGGGATCATGTACGGCGAATGGCCTCCCCCGATCACCTCGGCGCGGCGTCCCGGGCGATCGAGTGGAGCTCGCTCTCGTTGGCGTCGGCCGCCGCGCTCTCGGCCGAGGACGTCCTGGGGCGCCTGGAGACCACGGCGGACGGTCTGTCGCGTGAGCGGGCCGAGGCACGGCTGGCCGAGGTCGGGCCGAATGCCCTGCGCAGCCACGGTGCCCGTCCGCTCGCGGTACTGGCACGGCAGCTGCGCAATCCGCTGCTCGTGCTCCTCGTCGCCGCGGCGGCGACGTCGTTTGCCGTGGGCGAGCGGACCAGCGCGCTGATCATCCTCCTCATCATGGCCCTGAGCGTCGGGCTGGGGTTCTTCAACGAGTACCGCTCGGAGCTGGCGGTCGAGGCGCTGCACTCTCAGCTGCGCCACACGGCGCTGGCCGTGCGCGATGGCCAGCCGCTGCCGGTCGACGTCACCGAGCTCGTGCCCGGCGACGTCGTTCGGCTCGCGGTCGGCGATGTCGTGCCGGCGGACCTGCGCCTGCTGCGCGCCGAGGGGCTCGAGTGCGACGAGGCGGTGCTCACCGGCGAGTCGATGGCGGCAGAGAAGCGGCGGGATCCGGTCACCGCGCCGGAGTCTTCCCTGGACCTCGCGTCGTGCGCGTTCATGGGAACGGTGGTTCGCGAGGGGAGCGGGCTCGGGGTGGTCGTGCGCACCGGTGGCGCCACCGAGTTCGGCGCCATCGCCCTGCAACTCGGCGAACGCCAGCCGCAGACCGCGTTTCAGCTCGGGCTGCGCGATTTCTCGCTGCTGCTGGTCCGGGTGACGGCGGTGCTCGCCGGTTCGATCCTCGTCGTCAACGTCGTCCTCGGCCGGTCGCTGCTCGGATCGGTGCTGTTCGCCCTGGCCATCGCCGTCGGCCTCACCCCGCAGCTGCTGCCGGCGATCGTCACCATAAGCCTCTCGACCGGCGCCAAGCGACTCGCCGACCGCGGCGCCCTGGTCAAGCGACTGGTGAGCATCGAGGACCTCGGCAACATCGTCGTCCTCTTCACCGACAAGACCGGCACCCTGACCGAGGGGACGATCACCTTCGCCGCCGCCCTCGACGCCGCCGGACGCCCGTCGGACGCGGTCCTGCGGGCGGGGCTGCTCTGCAACGACGCGACCTTCGCCGACGGGCAGGTGATCGGGGGCAACCAGCTCGACCAGGCGCTCTGGGAGGCGCCCGGCGCGCGGGGGACGGCGACCGAAGGCGTCCGGCGCCTCGCCGGGCGCCCGTTCGACTATCAGCGGCGTACCGCGGCCGTCCTCGTGGAGGACGGCGGCGGGCGGACGATCATCGTCAAGGGCGCACCGGAAACCGTCCTCGCCCGGTGCGCGAGCGTGCCTCGAGAAGCGCAGGCGGTGCTCGATCGGCAGTTCGCCGCCGGTGGCCGAGTGATCGCCGTGGCCACCTGCGGCGCGGGCGCCAGGACGACCCTGGAGGCCGGCGACGAGCGAGACCTCGACCTCGCGGGCTTCCTGACCTTCGTCGATCGCCCGAAGGTCGACGCCCGCGACGCCCTCGACCGCCTCCGGCGCCTGGACGTCGAGGTCAAGGTCATCACCGGCGACAACGACCGCGTCGCCCAGAAGGTGTGCGCCGACATCGGCCTGGCGGCAGGCGGGACGCTGACCGGCGCCGAGCTGGATCGACTCGACGACGCCCAGCTGGCGGCCGCCCTGGCGCAGACGACGATCTTCGCCCGGGTGACCCCGGCCCAGAAGTCGCGGGTCATCAAGGCCCAGCGGGCCCTGGGCGCCACGGTCGGATTCCTCGGCGACGGGGTCAACGACGCGGTCGCCCTCCACGACGCGGACGTCGGGATCTCGGTGGAGACGGCGACCGACGTGGCCAAGGACGCCGCCGACATCGTGCTGCTCGAGAAGGACCTCGAGATCCTGGCGAGCGCCATCGTCGAAGGCCGGCGGATCTTCGCCAACACCATCAAGTACGTCCTGATGGGCACGTCGTCGAACTTCGGGAACATGTTCAGCGCCGGCGGCGCCTCGCTGATCCTGAGCTTCCTGCCGATGCTCCCGACGCAGATCCTCCTCAACAACCTGCTCTACGACGCCAGCGAGATGACGATTCCGACCGACAACGTCGACGACGAGCAGCTCCAACGTCCAGCCCACTGGGACACGAAGTTCATCCGCCGCTTCATGATCTTCTTCGGCCCGATCAGCTCGATCTTCGATTTCGCCACCTTCGCCATCATGGTCTGGGTCTTCGACGCCAACGCGTCCCTGTTCCAATCGGGCTGGTTCGTCGAGTCGCTGGCCACCCAGAGCCTGGTCATCTTCGCCATCCGCACCCGCCGCGTCCCGTTCTTCCACAGCAGGCCGAGCAGGCCGCTGGCCGTGGCCACCGTCGTCTGCGTGGCCATCGGCACCGGGTTGCCGTTCTCGCCGGTGGCCCACGCCCTCGGCTTCACCGCGCTCCCCGTCGCCTTCCTGGCCGCGCTCGGGGCGATGATCCTCGTCTACATGGCGCTCATCGAGCTCGGCAAGCGGCGCTTCTACCGCCTGGGCGCACAGGACCGGCCGGCGGTGGGCCAGCGGCCGGATGGCGAGCGCCGGGTGCATCACCGGGCCTCGCGCTGGAGCGTCCACACCCGTCCGAGCCTCGGAGCGCCGGGAACACGGAGGCTCGCCCGGCGGTGAGCGCGCGCCGTCCCCGTCGGCCGCGGCCCGTCCGGGCGGCCGCCATGCGCCGCGTAAGCTTCACCATCCGATGGACCCTTTGCGCCTGATCACCGCCGGCGAGTCCCACGGCCCCGGCCTGACCTGCCTGGTCGAGGGGCTGCCGGCCGGCCTGACACTCGATCTCGAGGCCATCAACCGCGACATGGCCCGCCGCCAGCTCGGCCACGGACGGGGCGGGCGGATGAAGATCGAGCGCGACGCGGCCGAGGTCACGGCGGGCGTGCGCCACGGACGGACCATGGGCGGCCCGATCGCCCTCCAGGTGGCCAACCGCGACTACCGCAACTGGGCCGAGCGGATGAGCCCGTGGCCGGTGGAAGCCGCCGTCGAGGAGGTCCACCTCCCGCGACCGGGACACGCCGACCTGGCCGGGACCCAGAAGTACAACCTGACCGACGTGCGCAACGTGCTCGAGCGGGCCAGCGCCCGGGAGACCGCTGCCCGAGTGGCGGGTGGGGCGATCTGCAAGGAGTTCCTGCGCGCGCTGGGCGTGGCCATCGTCTCCCACGTGGTCCAGATCGGCACCGTCCATGCGCCGGCCTACCCGGAGCCGCTGGGGCCCGAGGACTTCGCCGGAGTCGACGAGTCGCCGGTCCGCTGCCTGGACGGGGAGGCGAGCCGGAGGATGGTCGAGCACATCAACATCCAGCGCAAGGCCAACGAGTCGCTCGGCGGGGTGTTCGAGGTCCGGGCCTTCGGCCTGATCCCCGGCCTCGGGTCCCACGTGTCGTGGGAGGAGCGCCTCGACGGCCGCCTGGCCGGGGCGCTGTGCTCGATCCAGGCGATCAAGGGCGTCGGCCTGGGGGAGGGGTTCGAGCTGGCCGGGAAGCCGGGCTCCCGGGCCCACGACGAGATCTTCCACTCCCCGGAGCGGGGGTTCTACCGGGTGACCAACCACGCCGGCGGCCTCGAGGGCGGGATGACCACCGGCGACCCGGTGATCGCCCGGGCGGCGATGAAGCCGCTGCCGACGCTGACCAAGCCGCTGCGCTCGGTCGACATCGCCACCCTGGCTCCGGGGGAGGCGCTGCGGGAGCGGACCGACTCGTGCACGGTGCCGGCGGCGGGGGTGGTCGGCGAGGCGATGGTGGCCTATGTCCTCGCCCAGGCCTACCGCCAGAAGCTCGGCGGCGACCACATCGACGACGTGCTCGGCGCCCTGGCCGCCTACCGCGAGCGGATCGGCGCCGCGCCGGTGGCAGGCCGGGCCGCCGACCGCTGAGCGCGTGGCCGTCGTCTTCATCGGCTTCATGGGGGCCGGCAAGACGACGGCGGCCCGCCACCTGGCCGCGGTGCGGGGACGGGCCGCCGTCGACACCGACGCCCTGATCGAGGAGCGCCTGGGCCACACCATCGCCGAGGAGTTCGCCCGGCGCGGGGAGGGCGCCTTCCGAGCCCTCGAGGAGCAGGTCGTCGGCGCGGCCCTGGGCGCCGCCGGGCCGGAGGAGACCCTGGCCCTCGGCGGGGGCAGCGTCCTCTCGCCCAAGGTGCGGGCCGCCCTGGCCGACCACACGGTGGTCCTCATCGACGTCGACGTCCACACCGCCTGGCGGCGGGCGAGCGGCCGGCGGCGGCCGCTGGCCGGCGATCGCCGGACGTTCGCCGCCCTGCACGCCGAGCGGGTGCCGGTCTACGAGCGCCTGGCCGACGTCATCCTCCCCGCCGCCAGCCGGGCCGACCCGTCGCGCCTGCTGGCGGCGATCGACTCCCTCGGCCGGGCACCGAGGCGGACGCGGCTGCTGTGGGCGACGAGCGCCTCGGGCGAGTACCCGGTGCTCATCGGGGAGGGGCTGCTCGGGGCCGACGTCTGGCCGCTGGCGCAGTCGCGGCGGTTCGTGGTCACCGACGAGAACGTAGGACCGCTCTACCTCGACCGGCTCGGCCCGATCGACGGGGAGATCGTCCTCGCCGCCGGGGAGGAGAGCAAGACCCTGGCCGGCGCCGAGCTCGTCTGGCGGGAGCTCGCCCGGCGGGGCGTGGCCCGCGACGACCATCTCGTCGGCCTCGGCGGCGGCGTGGTCGGCGACCTCGCCGGCTTCTGCGCCGCCGCCTACCAGCGGGGGGTGCCGATCGTCCACGTCCCGACCACCCTGGTGGCCCAGGTCGACTCGGCCTACGGCGGCAAGACCGGGGTCGACCTGCCGGAGGCCAAGAACTACGTCGGGGCCTACCACCAGCCGGGAGGGGTCCTCGTCGACACGGCGACCCTGGCCACCCTGCCGGACCGGGAGCTGGCCGCCGGGTACGCCGAGGTGCTGAAGACGGCGCTGATCGCCGGGGGCGAGCTCTGGCGGCGGGTGAGCGAGGACGCGCCGGTCGACGAGGCCACGGTGACCGCGTGTGCCCGCCTGAAGCTCGGGGTGGTGGCCGAGGACGAGCGCGACGGCGGGCGCCGCCAGGTCCTCAACCTCGGGCACACGGTCGGGCACGCGATCGAGTCGGTGACCGCCTACCGCCGCTACCGCCACGGCGAGGCGGTGGCCCTCGGGCTGCTGGCGGCGCTCCGGCTCTCGGGCCAGGACGCCCTGCGTGCCGAGGTGGCCGAGCTCCTGGCCGGGCACGGCCTGCCGGTGACCATGGACGGGGTGGACGTCGACGCGGTGGTGGCGGCCACCGCGCGCGACAAGAAGCGGATCGGCGCGAGCGTGCCCTTCGTCCTCGTGCACCGCCCCGGCGACGTGCGGCCCGGCGCCACCGTCGGGGATGGCGAGCTGAGGCGAGCCGTGAGAGAGTTGTGTCCATGACCCTCCTGGCCAACCGGATCGAGGTCATGCACGGGGTCAACCTGAACATGCTCGGTCGCCGGGATCCCGCCGTCTACGGTACCCAGACCCTGTCCGAGCTCGAGCTGCAGGTCGCCGACTTCGCTCGGGATCTCGGGCTCGAGGTGCGCTTCTTCCAGACCAACTCCGAAGGCGAGTTCGTCGACCATCTCCATCGCCTCGACGGGCTGGCCGACGGGATCCTCCTCAATCCCGGGGCGTGGACGCACTACTCTTGGGCGATCCGCGACGCTCTGGAGATCACCGGGCTGCCCGCCGTCGAGATCCACCTCTCGGCCGTCGAGCAGCGCGAGGCCTGGCGGCGGGTCTCGGTCGTCCGCGACCTGTGTGTGGCCAGCGTCAGCGGTCAGGGTGTCGACGGCTACCGCGAGGGGCTGGCGCGGCTGGTGCGGGAGCTCGGCGGGTGAGCCCGGTCGAGGCCGCCCGTCCCGGCTCCAAGGCCCCGGCCCGGCGGGCCGGGCGGCTGGCCGAGGAGGCGGCGGCCGGCGGCCTCGACGGCCTGATCGTCAGCGGGCCGGCCAACCTGCGCTACGTGACCGGATACACCGGCTCCAACGGCTTGGCCCTGGTCGCCTCCGACGGCGATTGGCGCTTCCTCACCGACTTCCGCTACGAGACCCAGGCGGCGGGCCAGGTGCCGCCGGCCTTCGCCCGGGAGATCGTCACCGGTGAGCTCCTGGAGGCGCTGGCCGAGGCCCTCCCGGCGGGCCGGATCGGCTTCGACGACACGGCGCTGAGCGTCCGCCAGCACGCTCGGCTCGTCGAGCACGCGGCGGCAGGTGCGGAGCTGGTGGCCGCGGGTGGGATTGTGGAGCGGCTCCGGGCGGTAAAGGATGCCGGCGAGATCGCCCGTATCCGGGCCGCGGCCGCGCTGGTCGACGACGTCTACGCCTGGCTCCTGGAACGCGGGCTGGCCGGGCGGCTCGAGCGCGACGTCGCGGTCGAGCTCGAGCACGAGATGCGCCGGCGGGGCGCCGAGGAGCCGAGCTTCGCCTCGATCGTCGCCTCCGGCGTCCGCGGGGCCCTGCCCCACGCCAGCCCGGGCGCCGACCCGATCGAGCCGGGGACGCTGGTCACCATCGACATCGGCGCCCGCCTCGACGGCTACTGCTCGGACTGCACCCGGACCTTCGCCGTCGGGGGGCCGCCCGACGAGCTCGGACGGGAGATCTACGAGCTCGTCCTCCGCGCCCAGCTTGCCGGCCTCGAGGCGGTCGCGCCGGGGCGGACGGGGCGGGAGGTCGACGCGGTGGCGCGCGCGGTGATCGAGGACGCCGGCCACGGCGAGCGCTTCGGCCACGGCCTCGGCCACGGGGTGGGCATCGAGATCCACGAGGGTCCGCGGCTCTCGCGGCGGGGCGGGGAGGAGACGCTCGTCGCCGGCCACGTGGTGACCGTCGAGCCGGGGGTCTACCTGCCCGGCCGTCTCGGGGTGCGCATCGAGGACCTGGTGGTGGTCACCGCCGACGGGGCCGAGGCGCTCAGCCGCTTCACCAAGGAGCTCCTGATCGCCGGCTGAGGGTCGGCCGGGCCGGGGAGGGCGCGGGCGACCGGCTTCGCGCGGCGGTCGCGGTGGCGCCGGGCGGGATGGGGGGCCGAGCCGGGGCGGCCGTAGACGGCGCAGGCCAGGCCGGCGGTCGCCGGGAGGACAAGGGCGAGGAAGATGGCCGAGCGCAGGTCGGCGGCGGCGTGGTGGGCCAGCCAGACGAACATGCCCCAGGCGGCGCCGCTCGCCGCCAGGGCGAGTACGGGCGGCCGGCGGCGGGTGAGGGCCTCCCAGGCGAGGAGGGCGATGAGGAAGGGGAACGGGTAGTAGACGTTGTCCCAGGGATCCAGCGCGCAGCGCAGGAGAAAGAGCAGGGCGAGGAGGAGGAGGGCATCCTCGAGGTGGCGATCGGGGCGCCGGCGGCGCCAGGCGAGCAGGCCGAGGGGGAGGGCGAGGGCGACGATCAGCGGGTGGGCGAGGCCGCCGAGCCAGGCCGGCGGGGTCCGGTAGCCGGGCAGGAGCACGCCGAACTCGGTGCGCACCACGTGGCCGGTCTGGCCGGCGAACCAGAACACCTGCTCGGGATGGAAGAGCACCCCGGTCTGGGTCACCGCCAGCCGGGCCGGACTCTGGGCGCCGGCGTGGACGCCGAGGATGGGCAGGAAGAAGACGGCGGCGACGGTGGCGGCGACCACCATCGCCGCCAGGCGGGGCCGGTCGCCGGCGGTGCGGGCGACGGCGGCGGCGGGGCGGGGGAGCGTGGGCGGGAAGGCGAGGAGTACCGGGCCGACGGCGAGGAGCGCCCACTGCTTGTTGGCGATCGCCAGGCCGAGGAGGAGACCGGCCCAGAGCGGGCGCCGGCCGGCGGCGAGGAGGACGGCGGCCACGCAGAGCACGGCCCCGAGGAGCTCCTCGGGGTGGCCGATCTCGAGGGTGCGGATGGTGATCGGGTTGGCCACGCACAGGCCGAGAGCCACCGCCCGGGAGAGGCGGGAGTGGCCGGCGGTTCGCATGCGGGCGACGAGCCAGACGCCGAGGACGGCGCCGGCCAGGAGGCAGGGGATGGCGACCAGGCGGTAGACGGCGAGCTCGCCGCCGCCGAAGAGGCCGGGGAGCAGGGCGAAGGGAGCCCGGAGCTCGAGCGAACCGCCGTAGGCCGGGAGGAGCTGGAGGAAGCGCGTCAGGTGGCCGTGGGTGAGGGCGGCGAAGGCCGGCGCCGCCTCGAAGTCGTAGTCGGTCCAGGCGAAGCCGTAGAGGCCGAGCCAGGCCATCAGGGCGATCCCGGCGGCGGCGATCGCCGAGCTCGGGGCGGCGCCGCGTAGGCGGGCTCTCATTCGTCGTTCATCGGCCCGGCGCCGCTCCGGCTTGAGCCGCGCTGACGCGGGCCACCTCCACTACCGCGGTGCCTCAGCGGGTGGGGGCGCGCGGGCTCACCGTCCGCGGCCGGGAGCCGGGGCTGGCGCCGGCCTCCGGGGCTGGGCGGCCCGGGGCTGGGCGGCCCGGGGCTGGGCGGCCCGAGGCTGGGTGGCCGGCGGCGGCGCGGCGGGGGTGGGGCGGACGGGCGCGGGTGGGTGCTGGGCCAGGAAGCGCCGGCAGGCGTTGCTCGGCCGCGAGACCGTGGTCCCAGCCGCGGCTGAGCATGCGGCCGGGCCGGCGGTCAGGGGGAGGATGTACTGGTAGAGGCCGCCGCGGACCACCTCGCGGGAGTGCTCGAGCGACCACCTGGTGGTCACCGGGCAGTGGGGCCCGCCGGTGCACGCGCGGGTGATGATGACGTGGCGCAGGGCGCGCAGGCGGACGAGGTCCATGAGCTTGGCGAGGGTGACCAGGGGGCCGTGGAAGTCGTTGAGGACGAGGACCGGCTGGGCATCGGCGACGATCAGGGTGGTCACGGCGTAGACGCTCGCGCTCGCCACCTCGTAGTAGGCGCCGTGGCGGTTGGCGTGGATGTAGTCCCGGAACTCGGCGCCCGAGCCCATCACCCCGGCGGCGGTGGCGTTGCTGGCGATCAGGTCGATCGAGACCCCGACCGGCCCGGCGAGGAGCGAGGTGGTGGCGGCGAGCCAGAGGAGGGCGCTGGAGGCCCGTCGGAGCCGCCCGGCCGGGCGCACGACCCCGGCGATGAGGAGGGCGAGGGCCACGCCCGCGCCGGCCAGGCCGGTGATGAGGGCGGCGTCGGGAACGCTCCCCACCGTGAGCGTGTAGGCGGCGCTCCCGGCGAGGGCGAGGACAAGCAGGAGGGCGGCGGATCGCCGGTGGGCACGGCGCAGGAGGGCGGCGCAGCCGATGCCGAGGGCGGCGGCCACCGCCGGGGTCACCGCTTCGAGGTAGCGCGGCTGGAGGTCGCGGACGGCGCTGAACAGGGCACCGGCGACGACCAGCCAGACGAGGAGCCCGAGGCTGACCCAGCGCCGGGCGTGAGCGTCGCGGTCGCGCTCCGGTCGGGTGGACGGGGGGGTCCCGGCCGCGGTCGGGGCGTGCGGGCGGGGTGACTCGGTCGGGGCCGGCGAGGCGGCGGCGGCGGTCTCGGAGGCGTCGGCGAGGGGTGAGGCCGGCCGGCGGGCGGTGGGCCGGGCGCGCCTGACCTGATGTAGGCGGCCCTCGAGGACGGGCTGGGCAGCCGGCGGGGGAGGGCGGCGCCGGCGCCACCAGGGGCCCGGCCGCCCGCCGGGCGGCCTCAGGAATGCCGGGAGGGCGAGGCGGCGCTGGCGGCGCCGGTGCCCCGAGGGTGCCCGCCGGCCGCCGGGCGGCCTCAGGAATGCCGGGAGGGCGAGGCGGCGCCGTCGGCGCGAGCGGCGGACGCGCTGACTCGGTTCGGGGTGGGGGCGCTGGCGGGGGTGGCGGCGGCCGAGGGTGGCCGGCCGGCCCAGGCGGCCGCGGCGCACTCGGGGGAGGCGGAGCCCGCGCAGCCCCGACAGCACGCAGCCCAGGCCGAGGGCGAGGGCAGCGACGATCTCCAGGCCGATCCGCGGGCCGTAGAACGGGTGCGCGGATTCGAGCAGGCGGCCCGGGCCGGCCTTGCTGGCGCTGCCGACGGGGGCCACCTGGGCGCTCGTCCCGTTGAGGCGCTCGATCCCGTTGTAGACGAAGACCGCCGAGTAGATGCTGCCGTTGCGCGAGCCGACGGGAAACGGGCGGTCCCGGGCCGGGGTGAGCGAGGCGACGAAGATCCACAGCATGCCGACGGCGACGACGGTCACCGCGGCCGCCGCCGCCGCCAAGATGCGCCGCCGCCCCCGGATCGCGGCGCACCACATCAGGGCCAGCGCCGGAAGGGGGATGAGGGCTTCTGAGAGCTTGACGTTGAAGGCGAGGCCGACGAGCACGGCGGCCACCACCACCCAGCGGATGTGGGCGGTGCGCAGCGCGTTCGCCGAGGCCCAGAGGGCGGCGACGAGCAGGGCCATCATCACCGAGTCCATGGTGTCGCTGCGGGAGGTGAGCACCGAGAGGGGAAGGACGGCGAGGGCGAGGCCGCAGAGCACGCCGGCCCGCCGGCCGAACAGGGGCCGGATCGCCGCGCAGAGCAGCATCGCCGCGACGATGCCGCCGAGCGCCTCGGGCAGGAGCAGCGCTGTCGAGTTGAAGCCGAGCACCTTGGTCGAGGCGACCTGGAGCCAGAGGTCGACCGGGGGCTTGTCGACGGCGATGCGGCCGCCCGGCTCGAGCGCCCCGAAGAAGAAGTTGTGCCACGACCGGCCCATGCTGCGCACCGCCGCGTCGTAGAACGGGTTGACCGGGGCGGTGGCCAGGGACCAGAGCCGCAGCAGGGCGGCGGCCGCTCCGACCACCACCAGTTCCATGATGCGGGCCATCCCGGGCCCGAGCGGCAGGCGGGCGAGCCTGGCGACGGACGCACGCCGACCTTGGCGGGGCACGGTCCGCCGCCCGACGGTGGCGCGTGGCCCGCGGCGGGCGGCGCGGCCCTGACGGCTGCGGACCATGCGGCATCCTATGCGCGCGGGTCGGCGTCACCGCCCGATACCGGTCGCCGGTGCTCCGGGGCGGCCGGTCCGGGGGTCAGGCTGCCACCGGGCGAGGAGGCGCAAGCGGGTGGGGCGCGGACGGCGGTGGCGGCGAGGATCGCCTAGACTAGAACCGTAGCTTCGCGCCAAAGCGCCTATTTTGCAGGACTTTCCTTGATCAGCACCAATCAGTTCAAGAGCGGCAACCACATCGATGTCGACGGGGTCGTCTTCAAGATCCTCGACTTCCAGCACGTCAAGCCGGGCAAGGGCGGGGCGTTCGTGCGCACCAAGCTCAGGCGGGCGAGCGACGGGAACGTGATCGACCGGACGTTCCGGGCCGGGGAGAAGTTCCGCTCGGTGCACACCGAGTCCCGCAAGATGCAGTTCCTCTACGCCGACGGCGCCGAGGCTCACTTCATGGACACCGGCTCCTACGAGCAGATCGCCGTGCCCCAGACGAGTGTGGCCGAGGCGCTGCGCTGGACGCGGCCGAGCGACGAGGTCGACGTCCTCTTCATCGACGACGAGCCCTCCGACGTGCAGCTTCCGAGCGCGGTCGACCTCGAAGTCACCGAGACCGAGCCCGGACTCCGCGGGGATACCGCCTCGGGCGGAGGCTCGAAGCCGGCGACCCTGGAGACCGGGGCCCTGGTCGCGGTGCCGCTGTTCGTCGACGTCGGCGAGCGGATCCGCGTCGACACCCGCACCGGCGAGTACGTCTCGCGCGTCAACTGAGGATGTAGGGCCGGTGCGACGCTCCGAGCAGCGACGGGCGGCGGTCATCGCCCTCTACCAGCACGATCTCACCGGCCGGCCGCTGGCCGAGACGCTGGGAGGCGAGGCCCGGGAGCTGACCCGCTCGCTGGCGCACGCGGCGGCCGACCGGGCCGAGGAGCTCGACGCGGTGATCGAGGAGCACGCCCGGGGGTGGACGGCGGCGCGGATCGCGCCGCTCGAGCGCAACATCATGCGCATCGCCCTGATCGAGATCCTCCACCCCGACGCCGTCCCCGCCGAGGATCCGATCCCGGCGGAGGGGGCGATCTCCGAGGCGGTGGAGAGCGCCAAGATCTTCTGTAGCGCGCAAGCGCCGGCCTTCGTCAACGGCATCCTCGACGCGATCCTCCACGGCGTGGGGCGCCCGCCGGGCCTGCCGGCGGCGCCGCCGGTCGGGGGCCCGGGCGGGTGAACGACTCCGACGACAGCCTCGACCGGCTGATCGACCGCCTGGGACGCGCCGCCGAGCAGCTGCGCTCGGGTGAGCTCTCGTCCGACGCCGCGGCGACTCTGGTCGAGGATTGCGTCGTCCTGGCCACGCAAGCCGGAGCCGAGCTCGAGCGCCGGGCGCGGACGGTGGCCGAGGAGCCGCCGCCGGGGCAGAACCGGTTGCTCTGAGCCGGTTGGGCGCCACGCGCACGGCCCGACGGCGAGGACCGGCTAGCCTTTGGTGGGCAAGCGGCTTACGACATCGGCGGGGCGAATGAGCATTCATACCGGCATGAACCCTCCGGGCCAGGCGGACCCGGCGGGGCTTGAGCCGCCCCCCCACAGCAGCGTCGAGCCGGCCTATCCGGAGCACCTGCGGCGGATGGTCGACAGCTACCTCGAGTCCATCGTCTTCTCCGGTGAGTCCATCCTCGCCGGCCTCGAGGAGGCGATGCGCTACTCGCTGCTGGCCCCCGGCAAGCGCATTCGTCCCGTCCTCGCCCTGGCCACCGCCGGGGCCGTCCACGCCGACCCGGCCGCTCTCCTGCCGATCGCCGGGGCGCTCGAGCTCATCCACACGTACTCGCTCATCCACGACGACCTTCCGGCCATGGACGACGACTCCCTGCGCCGGGGACGAGCGACCTGTCACGTCGAGTACGGGGAGAACGTGGCCATCCTCGCCGGGGACGCCCTCTACGCCGAGGCCTTCCGCCACGTCATCTGCCATCAGGCCGGTCCACCCGCACGGGTGCTCGAGGCCGTGGCCGAGCTGGCCGCCGCCACCGGGGTCGCCGGCATGGTCGGCGGCCAGTACCTCGACGTCTCCGAGCGGGCGGCGCCGGGACCCGACGGCCTGCGGCGGCTGCACGAGCTGAAGACCGGGCGATTGATCGCGGCGGCGATCGAGTGCGTATTGATCATGGTGGAAGTGGACCAGCGCGAGCGACTCCACCTCGGCCGCTTCGCCGCCGAGCTTGGGGTGCTCTTCCAGATCGTGGATGACATCCTCGACGTCACCGGCACCGACGCCGCCCTGGGCAAGCCGAGCGGCAGCGACGAGCGCCACGGCAAGCGGACCTACGTCTCCGAGTACGGCCTGGCCCGCGCCCGTCGACTGGCCGCCGAGTCCCACGCCAGCGCCTGCCGGTCGCTCGAGGCGGCGGCGCCCCGCGGCGCCGGCGAGCTTCACCAGATAACCGACTTCATCTACACCCGGACCTCATGACCCGCCACTACCTGCTCGAGAGCCTCAAGCATCCGGGGGACCTCCACGACTTCTCCGAGGACGACCTCCAGCGGCTGGCGCAGGAGGTCCGCGAGCACATCATCGACACCGTGGGCGAGATCGGCGGGCACTTCGGCGCCAACCTCGGGACCTGCGAGCTGGCGGTCGCCCTCCACTCGGTGCTCGAGTCGCCCCGGGACAAGATCCTCTGGGACGTCGGCCACCAGGCCTACCCGCACAAGGTCCTCACCGGGCGTCGCGACCAGCTGGCGACGATTCGCAGCTACGGGGGCCTGGCGCCGTTCTGCTCGATCGCCGAGTCCGAGCACGACATCATGGGCGCCGGCCACGCCTCGACGTCGATCGGCTACGGGGTGGGCATCAAGGAGGGCATGCGCCGCCGGGGCGAGCTCGACGCCGGCCGGGTGGTGGCGGTGATCGGCGATGGGGCGATGACCGGCGGCGTGGCCTTCGAGGCGATCCACCAGGCCGGCGGTCTGGGAACGCCGATGGTGGTGGTGCTCAACGACAACGGCATGTCGATCGCCCCCAACGTCGGCGCGCTCAGCCGCTACTTCAACCGCGTCCGCCTCAACCCGACGTTGTGGCACGCCCGCGAGGGCGTCGAGGACGTACTCGAGAAGCTGCCGGGCATCGGCGCCCGCTTCGAGCGCCTGGGTCCCCAGCTCAAGGAGTCGATCAAGGCCTTCTGGGCCCCGGGACTCTGGTGGGAGGAGCTCGACTGGGCCTACACCGGCGTGGTCGACGGCCACGATGTGCGGGCGCTGCGCGTGGCGCTGAGCGACGCCCTCGCCGCCCAGCGCCCGGTGGTGGTTCACATCGCCACCGTGAAGGGCAAGGGTTTCGGTCCGGCCGAGTACGGCGGGCAGGAGGGCATGGAACGCTGGCACGCGGCCAAGCCCCGCTCGATCGCCGGCGGGGTTCCGACCCCGGCCCTGCCGGCGCCGGCCAGCGCGCCGCCGCCCCAGTACACCAAGGTTTTCGGGGAGGCCCTGGTCGATGAGTGCCGCCGCGACCCCCGGGTGGTGGGCATCACGGCGGCGATGAACTCGGGCACGGGCCTCGACATCCTCCAGCGGGAGCTGCCCGAGCGCTACTTCGACGTGGGCATCGCCGAGCAGCAGGCGGTGCTCTTCGCCGCCGGACTCGCCCTCGAGCGCGCCAAGCCGGTGGTGGCCATCTACTCGACCTTCCTCCAGCGCGCCTACGACCAGATCGTTCACGACGTCTGCCTACAGAGGCTGAACGTGGTCTTCGTCCTCGATCGGGCCGGACTGGTCGGCGACGACGGGCCGACCCATCACGGCGCCTTCGACATCGCCTACCTGCGCTGCCTGCCGAACATCATCCTCATGGCCCCCCGCGACGAGGCCATGCTGGTGCGGATGCTGCGCACGGCGGTGACCTACGACGACGGTCCCATCGCCATGCGCTATCCCCGGGGCTCGGCCCTCGGGGTGGCGCTGCCGAGCCCGCCGCGGCCGCTCACCATCGGGACGGGGGAGATCCTCCTCGAGGGTACGGTCCCCACCGGCTTCGCACCCAAGGTGGCCCTCCTCGGCTACGGCTCGGGGGTGGGAAAGGCGCTCGAGGCGGCGGCGCTCCTGGCCGCCGACGGAATCGCCGTGACCGTGGCCGACGCCCGTTTCGCCAAGCCGATCGACGGCGGCCTGGCCGTCCAGCTCGCCGCCGAGCACGATCTGCTGGTGACGATCGAGGAGGGGGTGCTGGCCGGCGGCTTCGGGAGCGCGGTCTGGGAGACCCTGAGCGACGCGGGCGGCGTGGTGCCGCGGATCCTCCGGGTCGGCCTGCCCGACCGCTACGTCACCCACGGCACGCCGGCGCTCCTCCACGAGGAGATCGGCTTCACCGGCGCGCGGATCGCCGAGCGGGTGCGCAAGGCGCTGGGCACGGGAGCCCGGGCGCTAGTCGACCGCTGAGGCGCGGCGGCGGGGGCGGGCACCTGCCCGCGCGCTCAGAACGTGGATTGGCCCCAAGCGGGGCGGCGCCCCGAAGTGCCGGGTCCGCTGCACCCGGTGAGGCCGCCCCGGGCCCGCCCGGCGTGCCGAGGAGTAACCGGAGCAGCGCCACGGGGTTTATCAACCAGCGGTCAACAACGCTGGCCTCGGAGGCTGAGAATGGACGCGGTGAGACGGACGTGGGGATGGTTGGGCCGGCTCGTCTCGGCGCGGTTGCGGCTCCTGACCGGGGTCGGCCTCGTGGTCGGGCTCGTTCTCCTCGCCCCGGGAAGCTGGGCGGCCGTGTCGGACGTCGACTGGTCGGTCGACCCGGTGGCCTTCGCCGGGGCCCTCGGCCTGCTCGTGCTGGCCCCGCTCGGCCAGGCCGTGACCCTCGGCGTGGCCCTGCGTGCCCTGGGCGCGGATGCGGCGGCGCTCGAGACGCTGCGGGTGTGGGCCCGGTCCTTCCTCCTGCGCTACGAGCCCACGGGGACGGCCGGCTTCGTCTACCGGGTGCGTCGGCGCGAGCGGCTGGGAGCGAGCACCCCGCAGGTCCTCGCTGCCAGTGGGTACGAGCAGCTGGCGGCGGTGACCGCCGGGGCCGCGGTGGCGCTCGGGGCCTTCGTGGGCGCCGGGGCCCGCCCGCCGGTCCTCGCCTGCGTCCTCGCCCTGGCGCTGGGCGCCGCCGCCCTGGCCTCGCGGCCGGCCTGGCTGGGGGATCGCCTGGCGCGGTGGGTCTCGCGCCGGGGCATGGCGGTGGCGGGACCGCTGCCCGGCCGGACGCTCGGGCTGATGGTGGCGGTGAACTGCGCCGGCTGGGCGGCCACGGGGGCCGGCGTCTGGCTCCTGGCGCAGGGCCTGCTCGGCCCGGGTCAGGCGCCGGGAGCGCTCGTCCTCCTCGGAGCGTTCGCCCTCGCCTGGGTGGTCGGCGTCCTCACGCCGCTGCTGCCCGGCGGCCTCGGACCCCGAGACGCGGCCCTGACCGTCGCCCTGACCCCGGTCATCGGACCGGGCCGGGCGGCGGTGCTGGCCATCGCCCTGCGCGCCGCCACGGTGGCGGCCGAGGTCCTGGCGGCGGCGGCGGCCGAGGGTGGCGCCTGGGTGCTTGCCCGGCGGCGGCCCGGCGCCCGCCACCGGGGCGCCGGGGTGCCCGAGCCGCCGCTGGCGCCGGCGGCGGCGCCGGCGCCGGCGCTGGCCGGGGACGGGCCACCGGCGGCGGCCGGGCCGCGGGGCGGCGGCGGTCGGACGATCGTCGTCGTCCCGACCTACAACGAGCGCGAGGTGCTCGCCCTCTTCGTGGAGCGCTTCGCCGCCGGGGCGCCGGGATTCGAGCTGCTGGTGGTCGATGACGACTCACCCGACGCCACCGGGGCTCTCGCCGACGCCCTGGCCGCCGGGCGCCCGTGGATGCACGTGCTCCACCGACCCGGCAAGGACGGACTCGGCAACGCCTACCGGGCCGGGTTTCGATGGTGCCTGGAAGCCGGGTTCGAGGTCATCGGCCAGATGGACTGCGACCTGTCACACCCGCCGGAGGCGCTCCCCGGGCTGCGGGCGGTGCTGGTGGAGCGCGACGCCGGCCTCGTCCTCGGCTCGCGCTACGCCCCGGGCGGGAAGACCGACGGCTGGAGCAGGACTCGCCTCGCCGTCAGCCGGGTCGGCTGCCGGGCCTCACGGCTCGTCCTCGACCTGCCGTTCAGCGACCTGAGCGGTGGCTTCAAGCTCTGGCGCGCCGAGTGCCTGGCCGGGCTCGACCTCGACGCCATGCTGAGCGCCGGCTATGCCTTCCAGATCGAGACGACGCAGCTCGCCCATCTCGCCGGGGCCCGCATCGAGGAGGTGCCCTTCGTCTTCTCCGAGCGGGTGGCCGGGAGCTCGAAGATGACCCTGGGCATCAGCCTCGAGGGGATTCGGGTGACCCTGGCCCTGCGTCGCCGCCGGGGCCGCCCGGGCGGACGCCGGCTGCACGGCGCGTGCTGAGAGCGGCTCGGCCCGGCCGCCGGCGGGCCGGGGTGGAATGGGCGCCCCGCCGCGCAGCAGCCGGTCTTCTCGCCGCCCCGGCCCTACTCGGCGCCCGCCGGCTCCTCGCGCCCGTCGCCGGCGTGCATGGCCGCGACCACACGCTCGAGGAAGGGGACCGCGGCCTCGGCGGGGAAGGCCCAGCCGCTGGTCTGGTGGGTCATCGCCATCACCGTGCCGATGTCGGGGTGCTCGGCCACCTCGGGGAAGTGCATGGTCGAGACGATCAGCACCCGGGCCGGCGCCGGCCCGGGATTGGTCACGCGGTGGGCGCCGTTCTCGCCGCGGCGGAAGGCCACCACCGCCCCGGGGTCGAGCCGCCGCGTCCCCTCCGGGGTGCGCAGGGCCGGGTTCCCGTCGAGGACGATCAGGAGCTCCTCGTTGGCGTGGTGCACGTGGTAGGGCGAGACCGCTCCGCCGGCTTCGAGCTCGTAGAGGGTGGCGCCGAGCTCCTGGGCGCCGGCCCGGTGGGCGGCGCGCATGACCCGTCCCCGGAACGGGGGGTCGGGCCGCTCGAGGTCCCAGTGGGGCTGATAGAGGTTGGGGTCGTCGCTCGGCGCGGGCACGGCAGGACCTCCTGAAGTCGACGGGGGATACCGGCCCAACCTACTCAGTGTCCGACTCCGAGTTGGCTTGACTGACTGGCTGGCGGGCGGCCGCCGGTTCGGGTGGCGCCGCGCCGCCCTCGGCGAGGTGGCGCGCAGAGAAAAGGCCCGCCGAGGCGGGCCTTTTCCGGGGGGGAGGAGAGTTGCCGCTCTTTCGCTGCCCCTGGCATCCTCCTCCCCGTCGAGGCCTGGTTGTGTGACGTTGGTCACACAAGCCGGTCGGCTACCGTGTCGTCATGGTGGCCAAGCGGCGGCTCGACGCAGTGCTGGCCGACCGCGGCCTCTTCGAGTCGCGCAGCCGCGCCGCCGCCTCGGTGCTCGCCGGGGAGGTCCGCATCGGATCTGAGGGCCGGCGGGCGACCAAGCCGGGCCAGCTGGTGAGCGAGGACGCCGAGCTCCATCTCGACGAACGGCCGCGCTTCGTCTCCCGGGGGGGCGTGAAGCTGGCCAATGCCCTGGCCTCGAGCGGGATCGATCCGGCGGGGCGGGCCTGCCTCGACGTCGGGGCCTCGACCGGCGGCTTCACCGACTGCCTGCTCCAGGCGGGGGCGGACCGGGTGATCGCCCTCGACGTCGCCTACGGCGAGCTCGCCTGGTCGATCCGCACCGACCGGCGGGTGACGGTGATCGAGCGGACCAACGCCCGGCGGATCGAGGCCGCCCTGCTGCCGTACCCTCCCGATCTGATCGTGGTCGACGTGTCGTTCATCTCGCTGCGAACCGTCCTCCCGGCGGTGGTGGGCGTCGCCGCCCAGCGCTTCGACGCCCTGGCCATGATCAAGCCCCAGTTCGAGCTCGGCCGGGGCCGGGTCGGCAAGGGCGGCGTCGTGCGCGAAGCCAAGGATCGGCGCGAGGCGCTGGTGGCGGTGGGCGAGGCGGCGCTGGAGCTCGGGGTCAGTGTGCTCGGCTTCCACTCCTCCGGGCTGCCCGGACCCAAGGGCAATCGCGAGACGTTCATCGCCCTGGCCGAGGCCGGCCGGGCGGGCGCGGCGCCGACGACGGCCATCGATGAGCTCGCCGCGGCGGTCGAGCCGTGGTGAGCGGATCCGGCGGCGAGAGGTTCGTCACCGTCCTCACCCACGCCCGGCCGCACGAGACGGGGGCGGCGCTGCTCCAGCTCGCCGAAGCCGTCGCCGCCGGCGGCCGGCAGCTGTGCCTCGATCCCGCGGAGACGGCCAAGCACCTCCCCGACCACCCGGCCATCGTCGCCGACGCCGTGCTGCGCCGGGACGCCTGGCTGTGCGTCGCCCTCGGCGGGGACGGGACGATCCTCCGTGGCCTGCGCAGCTACTGCTCGACCGGGGTGCCGGTGTTCGCGGTCAACTTCGGCGAGGTCGGCTTCCTGGCCACCGTCGAGCCGGACGCCCTGCCCGGGGCCTTCGAGCTCGCCCTGCGCCACGACTTCGACCTCCTGCGGCTGCCGGGGATCGAGCTCGACGTCCCGGGCGGGCGCCAGACCGCGATCAACGACGTCTCCATCCAGCGCAAGGTCGGCGAGCGGGTGGCCGAGCTGGCCTACGCGGTGGCGGGCGAGGAGGTGGGCAGCGTGCGGTGCGACGGGTTGGTCGTGGCCACCCCGGCCGGGTCCACCGGCTACAACCTGGCCAACGGCGGCCCGGTGATGGCGTGGGGGGTGGAGGGGATGGTCGTCTCCTTCATCGCCCCCCACTCCCTGAGCGCCCGGGCTCTGGTCATCGCGCCGGACGACGTGCTGACCCTGAAGAACTCCTCCCAGGGCGCCCTCGACGTGGCGGTCGACGGGCGCCCGGCCGGGGAGATCGCGCCGGGGGAGACCATGGAGGCCCGCTTCGTGGACGATGTCGGCACCCTGGCCCAGATGCGCGGGTCGAGCTTCTACCGCCGCCTGCGCGAGAAGTTCGGCCGCCTCTCGCGCTGAGGACCGGGTCGCCGGCGGCGGCTCGAGCGATCCGTCCCCGGCGCCTGCTGAACTACGAGCCGATGCTGCTTGAGCTTCGCGTCCAGAACCTGCTGCTGATCGAGGAGGCCCGCCTCGAGCTGACCGGCGGCCTGAACGTCCTGACCGGCGAGACCGGGGCCGGGAAGACGGTGCTCGCCCACGCCCTCGACCTCCTGCTCGGCGGCCGCGCCCGGCCGGGAATCGTGCGCCCGGGGGCGGCCGAGGCCTACGTCGAAGGCATCTTCGAGCTCGATCGCGAGGCCCTGGCCCGGGCCCGGGCCCGGCCCGCGGGCGGCGCGGACCCGGCCGGGGAGGAGGACCGGAGCGGCGAGGACGGCGGCGGCGCCCTCGACCGGCTCGCTCCCGACGCCGAGGAGCTCATCCTCGCCCGCCGGGTCGGGGCCGACGGGAGGACGCGGGCCTACCTGAACGGCCGCTCGCTACCGGTCGGCGAGCTGCGCGAGCTGGCGGGCCGGCTGCTGTCGTTCTACGGCCAGCACGAGCACCGCCGTCTCCTGCTGGCCGCCGCCCAGCTCGAGATCCTCGACGGCTTCTGCGGCCCCGAGCAGGCGCGGTGCCGGAGCCGGTGCGCCGCGGCGTGGCGGCGGTTGCGCGAGTGCGCCGCCGAGCTCCGCCGCCTCGAGGAGCTGGCCGGTGCCCGGGAGCGCGAGCTCGACCTGCTCGAGTTCGAGCTGGGGGAGATCGAGCGGCTCGAGCTGCGACCCGGGGAGGCCGAGGAGCTCGGGGGCGAGCGCGAGCGCCTGCGCCATCTCGAGGCGCTGCGGGGCGCGGCGCTGGCGGCGACCGAGATCCTGGCCGCCGACGACGGCGCCCTCGCCGGGCTGGCCGGCTCGGCGGGCGCGGTGGAAGGGATAGCCGGCGTCGACGCCGACCTCGACGCCCTCGGCGAGCGTTTGCGGGCGGCCGCCCTCGAGGTGCAGGACGTGGTCTCCGAGCTGAGGGCCTACGAGGACCGGCTGGAGAGCGAGCCGGGTCGGCTCGAGGCGGTCGAGGAGCGTCTGGCGGCCATCCACCGCCTCGAGCGCAAGCACGGGGGCACCACCGCCCTCGTCCTCGAGCACGCCGAGCGGTGCGCGGCCCGACGGGAGGAGCTGCTCGGGGCCGAGCTCGCCATCGCCGGCGCCCGCGAGGAGGCCGGGCGGGCGCGGGCGGCGCACGCCGAGGCGGCCCAGGCCCTCGGCGAGGCCCGGGCGGTGGCCGCCCCGAAACTGGCGGGGGAGGTGTGCCGCCGGCTCGCGTCGCTGGCCATGGCCGACGCCAGCTTCGCGGTGATCCTCGAGCCGGCCGACCCGGGCCCGGCCGGGGACGAGAGCGTCCACTTCGAGATCGCTCCCAATCCGGGGGTTCCGGCGGCACCCCTGCGGGACACGGCTTCCGGGGGCGAGCTCTCGCGGGTGATGCTCGCCCTGCTGGGAGCGGCCAACCACGGCAGCGAGGCGACGCTCGTCTTCGACGAGGTCGACGCCGGCATCGGCGGCCAGACGGCGCGGGCGGTGGGAGAGCAGCTGCGGGCTCTCGGCGCGGGGCGGCAGATCCTCTGCATAACCCACCTGCCCCAGGTCGCGTCGTTCGCCGCCCGCCACTTCACCATCGTCAAGGACACGAGCGCCGAGCCGGCCCGCGCCACGGTCAGGCGCCTCGCGGCCGACGAGGTGGTCTCCGAGCTCGTGCGGATGCTCGGGGCCGAGGAGCAGGATCCTGCCGCCCGCCGCCACGCCAGCGAGCTCCTGCGGGCGGCGTAGGGCGCCCGGACCCGCCTAACCGGTCCCCGGCGGAGCCCTCTAGGCTCCGCCGCGGGGAAGCTTGACCACGCCGACGAAGAACTCGTCGATCTGATGGACGATGTGGCGGAAGCGGTCGAAGTCGACGGGCTTGGTGATGTAGGCGTTGGCGTGGAGCTTGTAGGAGCGCAGGATGTCCTCCTCGGCCTCGGAGGTGGTGAGGATGACCACGGGGATGGTGGAGAGCTCGGGGTCGCTCTTGATCTCGGCGAGCACCTCGCGGCCGTTCTTGCGGGGGAGGTTGAGGTCGAGGAGAACGAGATCGGGTCGGTGGGCCTTGGCGTGGGCGCCCTGGCCGCGGAGGAACTCGAGGGCCTCGACCCCGTCGCTGACCACGGAGAGGGAGTTGCCGACCTTGTGGTCCTCGAACGCCTCGCGGATGAGGAGGACGTCGCCGGGATCGTCCTCGACGAGGAGGACTTCGATGAGCTCTACGGTCATGGCTGGTCCTCCTCGGGGATGGGCAGGGTGAAGCGCAGGCAGGTGCCGCCGGTGTAGCCGGTGTCGAGCCAGATACGCCCGCCGTGGCGCTCGACGATCTTGCGGCACATGGCGAGGCCGATCCCGGTGCCGGGATAGACCTCCTTGGTGTGGAGACGCTGGAAGATGACGAAGATGCGCTCGGCGTAGTCGGCGTCGATGCCGATCCCGTTGTCGGCGCAGGTGAACTCCCAGCAGCCGCCGTCGCGGCGGGCCTCGATGCGAACGACCGGGGGCTCGGGACCGCGGAACTTGACGGCGTTGGCGATGAGGTTCTGGAACACGGAGACGAGCAGCGTCCGGTCGCCGCGCACCACCGGGAGATCGGCGGCGACGAGGGTGGCCCCGGCGTCGTCGATGGCGCCCGACAGCGATGACGCCGCCTGGGCGACGAGCTCGCCGGCGTCGAGGAGCACCGGCTGGTGGCCGCCGCGGCCGACGCGGGAGAAGGCGAGGAGGTCGTTGATGAGGATCTGCATGCGCTTGGCGCCGTCGACGGCGAACTCGATGTACTGGTCGGCGCGGTCGTCGAGCTGGCCGTGGTAGCGGCGCTCGAGGGCCTGGCAGAAGCTCGCCACCTTGCGCAGGGGCTCCTGGAGGTCGTGGGAGGCGACGTAGGCGAACTGCTCGAGCTCGACGTTGGAGCGGGTCAGCTCCTCGGCCTGCTCCTCGAGGAGGGCGCTGGCCGCCTGCACGGCGGAGAGCTCGTGGACGATGC
This sequence comes from Solirubrobacteraceae bacterium, assembly GCA_034664565.1. GTDB lineage: Bacteria > Actinomycetota > Thermoleophilia > Solirubrobacterales > Solirubrobacteraceae > Palsa-513. The sequence goes on along the minus strand of JAXDHJ010000048.1, from coordinate 27,758 downwards.
GCTCGCGCATGGCCTCGACGTCGGCGGCCACCTCGACGATCTCCCGCGGGCCGTCCACCCGCATCAGCGGGGTCTGGAACTCGCCGCGGGCCACCCGCCGGGCCTCCCGGCCGAGCATGGCCAGGGGGATGAGGATCAGGCGCCGCAGGAGGACGGCGGCGCCGAGGATTCCGAGGACCATGAGCGCGCCGGTGAGGATGAGGATGACCCGCAGCTGGGCGGCGGCGTCGAAGAGGTCGCGCCGGGCGTCGGCCCGGGCCCTCGCCAGGCGGGACTGGAGCGCGCCGAGGGCTTCGGTCACCGGGGCGAAGTGGGTCCGGTCCGCGGCGATGAGGGCCTGCATGGGGAGGGTCGAGTGATGCCCGCCGGGGAGAGCCGCCGCCACGAAGGCGCCACGCCAGCCCTCGGCGCGGGCCTGCACGAGGGCCACGGCGCCGGCGTAGCCGCCGGCCCGGCCGTGCTCGTCGAGGACGGCGAGCTGGGCGTAGCTGCGGGCCTCGGCGGCGAGACCGAGACGGTAGGGCTCGAGGAACTGGGGGCGGCGGGTGATGAGGTAGCCCCGGGTGCCGGCCTCCTCGTTGACCAGGGCGCTCTGGAGGGCGAGGGCGGCGAGCTGGGCCGGGGTGATCTGGTCGACGACGAAGCGCCGGCGGCTGCTGAGGCGGGAGTTGGCGGCGAGGGCCAGCCCGATGCCGACCACGGCGCAGACGAAGAGCACGCCGATGCTGAGGGCCAGGGCCTGGCCGACCGGCCGCCCGGCCATCAGGCCCCGGGGCGCCGGGCGCGGCGGGTGCGCTCCATCATGTCCGGGCATGCGCTGGCGGCGCGGCCTCGCGAGAGCCGACGAGGAGCATGGCCACGTCGTCGCCGAGCTCCTCGCCGCCCGGCTCGGTGGATCGGGCGATGAGCTCGCGCAGGAGGCCGTCGGGCTCGGCCCGCCAGTCGTGGCCGGCGACGTAGTCGGCGATCAGGGCGTGGAGCCCGTCCTCGCCGAGGCGGTCGGGGCCGCCGTCGACGAGGCCTTCGATGAGCCCGTCGGTGTAGAGGAGGATCGACCAGCCGGCGGGCAGCTCGATCCGGTCGGCCGGCCAGCGGGCGTCGGCGAAGGTGCCGATCGGCGGGCCGCCGCGGTGGGGCGGCCAGGCGGCGACGCGGGATCCGTGGATGAGCACCGGGGGCGGGTGGCCGGCGCGGCGCAGGCGCACGGCCCGGTGATCGGGGTCGAACTCGAGGGTGCAGATGGTGGCGAAGGTGCCCTCCTCCTGGCGCTCGTGCTCGAGCACGGTCTGGACGGTGTCGAGCACGACGTCGGCCGCGGCACCGGAGAGGGTCAGCGCCCGCCAGGCGATGCGCAGGCTGGCGCCGAGGGCGGCCTCGTCGGGACCGTGGCCGCAGACGTCGCCGACCACGGCGTGGAGGCGGCGATCGGTGCCCTCGACGACATCGAAGAAGTCGCCGCCGAGGAGGGCCCGCCGGCGGCCGGCCCGGTAGCGGGAGGCCAGCCAGATGGAGGGGTCGGCGACGATCGGTCGGGCCATGAGCCCGCGCTCGAGGCGGGCGTTCTCCTCGGCGTGGATCTCGGCGATCCGGAGCTGCCGCTGGGGGTCCTGGGCCTGGCGGCGGCCGATGGCGTAGCCGATCGCCCGGGCGAGGAGGGCGCCGTCGATCTTCCCCTTGATCAGGTAGTCCTGGGCCCCGGCGCCGACCGCCGCGGCTCCGGCCGCCTCGTCGTCGAGGCCGGTGAGGACGATCACCGCAAGCTCGGGAGCCGCGGCCCGGACGCGGGCCAGCCCGTCGAGGCCGGACGCGTCGGGGAGCCCGAGGTCGAGCAGGACGCAGGCGATGTCGGCCCCCAGGTCGACGAGGGCGGCGCCGAGGGTGCGGCTGCGGGTCAGCCGCACGGCGGCCGGACTCTCCTCGAGGAGGATCTCGACGAGCAGGGCGTCGCCGTCGTCGTCCTCGATCAACAGCACGCCCACCGCATCGAGCACGGTGGTGATGCTAGTGATCGGCTGCCGGTGGCGCATCGTCTCGGCCGAGGTCGGTTCGACGGGCCTGGGGCCCTGCCTGGGGTCCCGCGCCGATACTCTCGACGTGGTGGCCAGGCAAGAGCTGAGCGTAGGCACGGCGCCGGGGCGGGAGGAGCCCCGTCCGATCGCCGGGGCGGTCCGCCTCGGGCGGCGGACAAAGCTGCTCACCCGGCGCCTGAAGGTCGGGGAGATCGCCGTGGTCGACCACGAGAACCTCGACCGGGTCTCGGCCGAGGATCTGGTCGCCGTCGGGGTCAGGGCGGTGCTCAACTGCCGGCCGTCCTCGAGCGGGACCTACCCCAACATGGGCCCCCTCCTGCTCGTCGAGGGGGGCGTCCACCTGGTCGACCTCCCGGACGACACGGTGTTCGGCGTGCTGCGCGACGGCGAGCAGATCGTCGTGCGGGGGGCCGAGGTCCTGCGGGAGGGGAAGGTGGTGGCCCTGGGGACGGTGCTCGAGCCGGCCCAGGTCCGCGAGCAGACCGACGAGCGCCGGCGGGAGATCGGCGAGGCGCTGGAGCGGTTCGCCCACAACACGATCGAGCACATGCTCGAGGAGCGGGAGCTCCTCGCCGGGGCGCTCGAGCTCCCCCGCTTCGCCACCGAGTTCCGGGATCGCCCGGCCTTGATCGTGGTCCGGGGGGTCGGCCATCAGCGGGACCTGCGGGCGCTGCGGCCCTACATCCGAGACCAGCGCCCGGTGATGGTCGGGGTCGACGGGGGTGCGGACGCCATCCGGGAGGAGGGCCTGCGGGTGGACATGATCGTCGGGGACATGGACTCGGCCACCGAGGCGACGCTCCGGTGCGGCGCCGAGCTCGTTCTCCACACCTACCCGGACGGCCGGGCGCCGGGTCGGGAGCGCCTGGACGAGCTGGGGCTGACCTACCGGCGGGTCCCGGCGCCGGGCACCAGCCAGGACGTGGCCATGCTCATCGCTGCCGAGAAGGGGGCGTCGTTGATCGTCTCGGTCGGCTCCCAGGCCAATCTCGTCGAGTTCCTCGACAAGAACCGCCGGGGGGCGTCCTCGACCTTCCTCACCCGGCTGCGGGTCGGCGAGATCCTCGTCGACGCCAAGGGCGTCAGCCGCCTCTACCGGCCCCAGCCGGGGAGCGGACCGCTGCTCTTCGTCCTCGCCGCCGGCCTGCTCACCCTGGCGGTCATCGTCTGGACGACGCCGGGGCTCCACGACGTGGCACAGTTGCTGTGGCTGAAGCTCGAGGCCCTGCTCGGAATCGGCCAGTAGCCGCAAGGCCGGTTGGATTTGTTCGACTTCCGCTACCACGCCCTCTCCCTCGCCGCCGTGCTCATCGCCCTGGCCGTCGGCCTCCTCCTCGGGGTGGCGATCGGCGACGCCAACCTGGTCTCGAGCGCCGAGAAGCACCTGCGCAACACCTTGAGCTCGAACCTCAACCAGGCGCGCGGCGACGACGCCCGGGCGCGGGCGGAGCTGGCTTTCCGCCAGGACTTCGAGCGGGTCCTCTATCCCCAGCTGGTGGCCGGAGCCCTCCCGGGCAAGCGCGTCGGGATGGTGTTCCTCGGGCAGCCGTCCAACCAGCTGAGCGCGCTGGTCCGCGACGCGCTGGCCCCGACCGGGGCCAACCTGGTGCTGGTGGCGGTGATCCGCGACCCGCTGGACGTCGGCGGGGTGGTCGGGGCGGCGGCGGGGACCCGCTACGCGGGGCTGGCGGCCGACCCCGGCCTGATCGCCGCCTTCGGCACCCGGGTCGGCGTCCAGCTCGTGCGGGGCGGGCGCCTGCTCGCCCAGGTGCAGCCGGCGCTCTTCTCCTCCTACAACGGCTCGATCGAGCGGTTGGACGGGATCGTGGTGGTCCGGGCGCCGGGCAGCGTCGATCCGGCGGCGGCGCCGGCCAACGCCGGGTTCGAGAACGGGCTGGCCACCGGCCTGACCATGACCGGGGTGCCGGTGGTCGGGGTGGAGACCTCGAGCACCGACCCGTCGCAGGTCCCGTGGTACACGCAGCGGAACTTCTCGAGCGTCGACGACCTCGAGGACGTGGCGGGAAGCACGGCGCTGGTCGACACGCTCTCCGGAGCCCACGGGGTGTTCGGGCGCAAGGCGACGGCGACGTCGGTGCTCCCGCCGAGCGCGGGCAACCACCGCCCGTGAGCCCATCGGGCCTCGGGCTCGCCTTCCTGCTCTCGCGCACGTTCGCCATCTATCGGTCCCATATGCCGATGATTCTGAGCCTGTCCGGGGGGGTGGTGGCCGTCGTGGACCTGATCCTCGGGGTCGGGCTCGGCCAGCTGGCCTCGGGCTACCGGGCGAGCCCGCCGCTGAGCGAGCGGCTGGTGTCGACGGCGGCGGGTCTGCTGGTGACCACGCCGCTGATCACCGCCATGCTCGCCCGGGCGGTGCTCGACGTGGTGGCCGGCGAGCCGCCGTCGGCGCGGCGCTCTATGCGCTGCGGCCTCGACCTGTTCGGGCCTCTGCTCATCGCCATGGTCATGTTCATCGCCGCCGTGTTCGCCGGGGTGTTCGCCCTCGTCATACCGGCGATCTACATCTCGGTGAGCTGGTACTTCGTCGCCCAGGCGGTGGTGGTCGACGACCGGCGCGGGCTGGCGGCGCTGGCCCGCAGCGGCGAGCTCGTCCGGGGACGTTGGCTGCGCACGGCGATGGTGGGCCTCGCCTTCCAGCTCGTGGCCGAGCTCTTCGGGGCTCTGGCCACCCTCGGCTTCGACGCGGCGGCCCGGGCGGCCGACGCCGGGGCGGTCCTCGTGGCCGGCGCCATCCTCGTCCAGACGGTGACCCTCCCGTTCGTGGCCATCGGGGCCACCCTCTACTACCTCGACCTCCGGGCCGCCGGGCGCCCGGCGGCCGCCCGGCCAGCGTCGTAGGGCGCGGGCTGCGCCGTCCGCCGGCCTCGGTACCGTGGCTGGCGTGGAGGCGCTCCCCCTGTTCACGGCGATGTTCGCCGCCCTGGTCATCGCCCCGGCGGCCGTGCGCGCCCTCGGCGCGGGGTCGCTGGCCCGGGAGAACTACCGCGGGCGGCTGCTGGCCTGTCCGCTCGGCCTGGTCATCGTCGCCGCCGCGGTGTGCGCGCTGGTCCCCCTGGCCGTGGCCGAGCGCGCGGCTGGAGGTGTCCTGCGGCCGGAGCTCGGATGGATCGCCGTCTACGTGCTGGGCGTGGCCTTCCTCGGTCTGGCCGACGACGCCCTGGCCGACCGGGCGCGGGGCTTGAGGGGTCACGCCGCGGCCGTGCGCCGGGGCGAGTTCGACACCGGGGCGCTGAAGGCGGCGGGCTCGGCCGGCCTCGCCCTCTACGTGATGGCCGCCCCGGCCAACGGACCCGCCCGGTGGCTGCTCGGGGCGGCGGTCCTGGTGCTGGCCACCAACGCCTTCAACCTCCTCGACCTGCGCCCGGGCCGGGCGGTCAAGGCCTTCCTCGCCCTGGGCCTCGCCCTGACCCTTATCGGCGGGGATCTCGTGCCCCTGTGGGCGGTCGGCGTGTTCGTGGGGCCGGTGCTCGTCGTCGGCCTCTACGACGTGCGCGAGCTCGGCCTGCTGGGAGACACCGGGGCCAACGCGGTGGGGGCGGTGGCTGGGGCCTGGCTCGTGCTCACGCTCTCCAACGTCGGGCTGGCGGTCGCCCTGGTCGTCCTCGCCGGGCTGACCGCATACGGAGAGTTTCGATCAATTTCCGCATTCATCGAGCGCACCCCCGGGTTGCGCCACCTAGACTCATGGGGTAGACCGAGTGATGACACAGCCGTTTGACCGCCAGCGCGGTGCCCGGGAGTCCCACTTCGGTGGGGAGGGCCCGCGCTTCATCTTCGTCACCGGCGGCGTGGTCTCCTCGCTGGGGAAGGGCATCGCCGCGGCGTCGATCGGACGGCTCCTCGTCGGCCGGGGCCTGAGCGTGGGCCTGCAGAAGTTCGACCCGTACATCAACGTCGACCCGGGGACGATGTCGCCCTACCAGCACGGCGAGGTCTTCGTGACCGAGGACGGGGCGGAGACCGATCTCGACCTCGGCCACTACGAGCGCTTCACCGACGTGAACACCACGCGGGCGTCGAACGTGACCGCCGGCGGCGTCTACAACGCGGTGATCCGCCGCGAGCGCCGGGGCGACTACCTGGGGGCGACGGTGCAGGTGGTCCCCCACATCACCGACGAGATCAAGCAGCGGATCATCCTCATCGCCCAGGCCAGCGGGGTCGACTTCGTCATCACCGAGATCGGGGGCACGGTCGGGGACATCGAGTCCCTCCCCTTCCTCGAGGCGATCCGCCAGTTCCCGGTCGACGTCGGCCGGCGACGGTGCATGTTCATCCACCTGACCCTCGTCCCCTACATCGGGCACGCCGGGGAGCTCAAGACCAAGCCGACCCAGCATTCGGTCAACGAGCTGCGGCGGATCGGGATCGCCCCGGACATGGTCATGTGCCGCTCGGAGTCGGCCCTGTCGTCGGACATCCGCAAGAAGATCGCCCTGTTCGCCAGTCTGCCCATCGAGGCGGTGGTCTCGGCCAGGGATGTCGACAACATCTACAAGGTGCCGCTCGGCTTCCGGGCCGAGGGGGTCGACGACTTCATCCTCGACCACTTCGGCCTCGAGGCGCCGCGGGCCGAGCTCACCGGGTGGGAAGCGCTGACCCGGCGGGCCGAGGCGGCAACCGAGACGGTGCGGATCGCCCTGGTCGGCAAGTACGTCGCCCTGGCGGACGCCTATCTGTCGGTCTCGGAGTCGCTGCGCCACAGCGCCTTTCACCACGGTGCCCGCCTGGAGATCGACTGGGTCAACTCGGAGGCGCTGACCGACGGGTCGCCGGAGGACCGGGCGGCCGCCGCCGAGCGCCTGGCCGCCGCCGACGGGATCCTCATCCCCGGCGGCTTCGGGGGCCGGGGGATCGAGGGCAAGATCGCGGCGGCGCGGATCGCCCGCGAGCAGGAGATCCCCTACCTCGGGGTGTGCCTGGGCATGCAGATCGCGGTGTGCGAGTTCGCCCGCAACGTGGTGGGCATGGATGGAGCCAACTCGACCGAGTTCGATCCGGAGACCCCGTTCCCGGTGATCGACCTCCTGCCCGAGCAGAAGGAGATCTCCGATCTCGGGGGGACGATGCGCCTGGGGGCCGACCCGGTCAAGCTCCACGTCGATTCCCGAGTGCGCGACCTCTACGGCGAGGCGGTCATCTACGAGCGCCACCGCCACCGCTACGAGGTCAACAACCTCCTGCGCAAGCGCCTGGAGGCGGCCGGCCTCCTCATCTCGGGGACTTCGCCGGACGAGCGCCTGGTCGAGGTCGTCGAGCTCGCCGACCACCCGTTCTTCGTCGCCTCGCAGTTCCACCCGGAGTTCAAGTCCCGGCCCGAGCGCCCGGCCCCGCTCTTCCGGGCCTTCGTCGGGGCGGCGCTCGAGCGAGGGCGGGCGGGGGGCGGCGAGTCGGAGGATGCCCCGTCTGACCGGGCGGCGGCCGAGGAGGCAGCCGGTGCCGAAGGGGCGCGAGTCGGCCGGCCGTGATCCGGGCCAGCGAGGCCGAGCGGCGGCGGCTGCACGACGACTTCGCCCGCCTCTGCGCGGTGGCCAGCCCGTCTGGCGGTGAGCGGGCCTGCGCCGAGGTCGTCGGTCTCGAGCTCGGCCGGCTCGGCCTCGAGGTCGAGGAGGACGAGGCCGGGGACCTCACCGGCGGGGATTGCGGCAACCTCCTGGTCCGGGTCCCCGGGCGGGGTCGGGAGGCCATGCTTCTCTGCACCCATCTCGACACCGTCCCGCCGACCGGGCCGATCGTGCCGGTGGTGGTGGACGGGGGGTGGGAGAACGCCGGGGACGGCATCCTCGGGGCCGACAACAAGGCGGCGGTGGCCGTCGCCCTGGCCCTCGCCCGCCGCCTGGCCGCCGAGCCGGGTCCGCTGACCCTGGAGCTGCTGTTCACCGTCTCCGAGGAGGATGCCCTGGCCGGGGCCAAGGCGTTCGACGCGAGCCGGCTGGTGAGCTCCTTCGGCTACACCTTCGATCACGCCTCGCCGATCGGGGAGATCGTCACCTGCTCGCCCACCTACTACCGGCTCGGGGCCGAGCTCCGCGGCCAGGCCGCCCACGCCGGCATTCGACCGGAGGCGGGGCGCAGCGCCGTGCTGGCCGCCGCCCGGGCGGTGGCCGCCATGCGCCTGGGACGCCTCGACGCGGAGACGACGGCCAACATCGGGGTGTTCGAGGGCGGGAGCGCCGCCAACGTGGTGCCCGACCGGTGCCGCGTCGTCGGCGAGGCCCGAAGCGGTGACCCGGGCAAGGCGGAGCGGACGGTGACCGAGATGGTCGAGCGTCTCGGCGATGCCGCCAACACCGCCGACTGCGAATGCGACCTCGACGTCAGCGTGGAGCGGCTCTTCGACGGCTACCGGACCCCGCGCGGCTCCCGCCAGATCCGCCTCGCCGAAGGCGCCCTTCGCGACTGCGGCTACGAGCCGCGGACGATCGTCACCGGCGGCGGGTCCGACGCCAACGTCCTCCTGGCCAAGGGGGTGGCCTGCGTCAACCTGGCCAACGGGACCGAGCGCAACCACCAGCCCGACGAGCGGGTCAGCCTGGCCGCCCTGGAAGGGATGCTCGACGTGGCCCTGGCGCTCGTGCGCCGGGGGGCCGAGGCGGCCTAGGCCGTGCTCGCCCTGCGCCGGGGGCGGGTCGTCCGGGCCGGGGCGGGCCGCCTCGAGGCCGACGGGGTCGAGACGGGGCGGGCCGGGCCGGGCGGCGAGCAGCCGCTCGTCGTCGAGCTGGCCGACGGACGCCATCCGGCGGTGGCCGATGTCGGCCTGGTCGGCGCGTGCCGGGAGGGCGACGAGGTCATCGTCAACGTGGCGGCCCGGGAGCTCGGCCTCGGGTCGGGTGGGTTCGACATCGTCCACGTCAACCTGACCCGCGGCCTGTCCGGGGCGGGGCCGGCGGGGGCGGCGGTGATGAAGCTCAACTATTCGAGCCTCCAACACGCGGCGGCCCCGCTCGAGGCCGCCCGCCCGTTGCGCCGGCCGACGGGGACGGCGGTGGTGATCGCCCTCCACGGTCAGCTCGCCCCCCTGGCCTGGGCCCTGGCCGGGGCGCGGGCCGCCGTCCGGGTCGGCTACGTGCAGACGGCCGGGGGCGCCCTCCCCGGATCGCGCTCGCGGGTGGTGGGCGAGCTCCTGGCCCGCGGCCTCCTCGCCGGTCACCTGACCGCCGGGCCGTGCTACGGCGGCGCCGACGGGGAGACGGTGACCGCGATCGGGGCCATCGACCACGGGCTGACCGAGCTCGGCTGGGAGCTCGCGGTGTGCGGCCCGGGACCCGGGATCATCGGCTCGGCCTCGACCCTCGGCCACGGGGGGATGGCGGCCCTCGACTCCGCCCACGCCGCCCTCTGCCTCGGGGCGCCGACGCTGATCGTGCCCCGCATGTCGAGCTCCGACCCGCGGCCCCGCCACCGGGGCATCTCCCACCACACCCGCACCGTGCTCGAGCTCCTCCTCGCCCCGGTCACCGTCGCCCTGCCGGCCGGGGTCGAGCCTCCGCCGTGGGGGACCGCCCACCGCTGGGTGGGGGGCGAGGCCGACCTCGAGGGCTACGCGGCGAGCGGCCTGCCGGTGCGGACGATGGGCCGGACCATGGCCGAGGATCCGCTGTTCTTCGCCGCCGCCCTCGCCGCCGGAGCGGTGGCCGCCGCCCGGGCATAGCCGCCGGGGTCCTTGAGCCGTCAACTCGCCGGCGAGCGCAGGACGAGTGGGTCGTCGAGGTGGCGGCGCAGGAGCAGGAAGGCGATGCTTCCGAGGGCGGCGGGGAGGGTCAGGGAGATGGCCCGGTAGAGCAGCACGGCGGCCGTAGCCGACGCGAAGGGCACGCCGTAGAGGACCAGGGCTCCGACCAGGCCCCCGTCGACCGCCCCGACCCCGCCGGGAATGGGCACGATGCCGGCCATCTGGCCGATCAGGTGGGCCATGACCACGACGGCGATCGCCGGGGTGTGGCTGGTGGCGGCAAAGCTGGCGGCCAGGGCCGCCACGTCGAAGGCGAAGTAGGCGACCGCCCCGCTCAGACGCCAGTCGTGGCGCCGGAGCTCCTCGACGGTGTCGCCGATGCCCTGGGCGATCGACGCCAGCGCGCTGGCCAGGCGCTTGCGCCGCGAGGACGCCGCGAAGCGCTCGGCGGCCCGGGCGCCGGCCAGGGTGAGGACGATCGCCGCCGCGCCGATGGCGGCCGGAAGCAGGGTGAGTAGGGGGTTGTGGGGCCCGGCGAGGAGCCGGCTCCCGAGGGCGAGCCCGACGACGACGAGGACGAGGACGTTGACCGCGCTGGTGAGGAAGAAGACGACGGTCGAGCGCCGGGCGATCCGCGCCGCCGGGACGCCCCGGCGGCGGAGGATCCACGCCCCGAGGCCGAGGCCGCCGAGGCCGCCGGCCGGAAGCACGGAGTTGGCGGCGAGCTCGGCCCAGCCGAGGCGCGCGGTCGGGCGCACGCGCCCGCGGGGGAAGGCGAGCATGACGGTGAGGACGTAGCCGACGCAGGAGAGGTACTCGAACCCGACCACGCCGAGCACCCAGCCGACCGACGCATGCGCCAGCTGACGCTCGATGTCGTCGAGGCCGGGCAGCGCCAGGAGCAGGCCGCCGACCACGACGATCAGGGCGGCCAGGCCGATGAGGCTGTTGCGCAGGCGGCGCGCGTAGGCACCGCCGTCGAGGTCGACGCCGGCCGGGTCCACCGAAGGCGACTCGGTCGCCACCGCTATCGCTCCGGTCTCATGGCGTCGAGGGCGAGCTCGAGGGCCCGGGCCCGGGCCCGGGCATGCTCGGCCCCGTGGTTGGCGGCGGCGACCATCTGGAGGAGGAGCCGGACGTCCTCGGGGGCCAGGTCGGTGCGCACGAGGCCGGCCTCCTGGGCGCGCTCGACCAGGGGCATGAAGATAGAGAAGAACGCCCGCCGGCGCCCGAGCCGGGCCGGCTCGGAGAGGGGGTGGGCGGCGAGGAGGTCGATCAGCCCCTGATCCTCGCTCTTGAGGGCGACCGCCGCCCGGAAGAAGGTGAGGAACGCCTCGGGCGCGTCGCCGGCCTCCCGGGCGACCACGGCGAGCTCGGACAGGTGGTTCTCGGCGATGGCCTCGATCAACGCCTCGCGGGTGGCGAAGCGGCGGTAGAGCGTCCCCTGGCCGACCCCGGCCCGGCGGGCGATCTCGCACAGGGGGGCGTCGAGACCCTCCTCGGCGAAGACCTCCCCGGCCGCGGCGAGGAGGGCGTCGCGGTTGCGGCGGGCATCGGCCCGCAGGTGCGGCTCCTCGGTGGCCCGCGTCATCCCTAAGAGCATATTCGGACACGTGTGTCCGGTATCCTCCGGCCGACGTGAGCCCCGCCAGGACGTCCACCAGCCACGCCGAGCGCCAGCTACCGGGCGTCACCCTGGCCGTGCTCGCCCTCGGGGCGATGGCCTATTCGCTGCTCCAATCAGGCGTCGCCCCGGCCCTTCCGAACATCCAGTCGAGCCTCCACGCCACCGAGACCGGGGCGAGTTGGGTGTTCACCGCCTACCTGCTCTCGGCCTCGGTGGGTACGCCGATCCTCGGCCGCCTCGGCGACATGTACGGCAAGGAGCGGTGGCTCCTCTACACCCTGATCGGCCTGGCCGCCGGGACCCTGCTCGCCGCCCTGGCCTCCTCGCTCTGGCTGCTCATCCTCGCCCGGGTGATCCAGGGCTTCGGCGGCGGCATCTTCCCCCTCGCCTTCGGCATCGTCCGCGACGAGTTTCCCCGGGAACGGGTGGCCGGCGCCATCGGGCTGCTGTCGGCCATCCTCGGGATCGGGGGCGGACTCGGGGTGGTGGCGGCCGGGGTGATCGTCAGGAGCCTCGACTACCACTGGCTGTTCTGGATCCCGCTGGTGGCGATCGTCGCCTCCGCCGTGCTCACCTGGCGCCTGGTCCCGGAGTCGCCGATCCGCGTACCCGGCCGGGTCAACTGGACGGCGGCCGTCCTCATGGGGGCCGGGCTCTCCACCGTCCTCATCGCCGTCAGCCAGACCAGCCGCTGGGGGTGGGGGTCGTCGAAGACCATCGGGCTCATCGCCGCCGGACTCGGCCTGCTCGGCGCCTGGGTGGCCGTCGAGCTGCGCAGCCGCAACCCGCTGGTCGACATGAGGATGATGCGCCTGCGCGGGGTGTGGACCACCAACCTCGCCGCCTTCCTCCTCGGAGCCGGGATGTTCTCGTCGTTCATCCTCGTCCCCCAGTTCGTCGAGACGCCGACCCGCAACGGCTTCGGCTTCGGCGCCACCATCACCGGAGGCGGCCTCTTCCTCCTCCCGGCGACGCTGACCCTCATGGTGGTCGGCGCGCTCGCCGGCCGGGTCGCCGGCCGGTTCGGCTCCAAGCGGGCGCTCGTCGCCGGCTCGGCCTTCGCCATGGCGAGCTTCGCGCTGATGCTCTTCCTCCACGGCCATCCCTGGAACTTCTACGTTGCGACCGCCCTCCTGGGGGTGGGGATCGGGCTCGCCTTCGCGGCCATGGGCAACCTCATCGTCGAGGCCGTCCCGCCCGAGCAGACCGGGGTGGCCACGGGCATGAACACGGTGCTGCGCACCGTCGGCGGCGCCCTCGGGGCCCAGATCGGTGCGACCTTCATCGCCGCCAACATGTTCCACGGCCTGCCGACCGAGCACGGCTACAACCTTGCCTTCCTCATGGCCACCCTCGCCCTCGGCCTCGGCATCCTCGCCTCCCTGGCCGTGCCCGGCCGGACCGGCGAGCGGGGCACCCGCGGTCGTCGGGCCCGGGACCCGGCGCCCCGGCCCGAGGTGAGCCCCGAGGCGGCGTGACCCGGCGGCGATCCGCCGCCTTCGGGTAGATTCGCGGCGCGGCCATGGAACATCGAGACCACACCGACCTTCGCCGCCCGCGGCGGATCGGCGGCCGGCGGGCCGCGGTCGCCACCGCCATCCTCGCCGCCGGTGCCGTCCTCGCCGGCTGCGGCGGGGGCGGGAGCACGTCGTCCAGCACGAGCTCGACCCCGGCGGCCACCCCGGTCGCGCTCGGGTCGACCCAGGGGGAGGCGACGGGACGGACGGTCGACGGGATCAAGTGCGAGCGCCAGGAGCAGGTGCTCTTCCACATCCACGCCCACCTCGCGGTGTTCGCCAACGGCCGGCCGGCGATCATCCCCCTCGGCATCGGCATCGCGCCCCCCCGGACGGTGGACCAGTCGAGCGGGGCGCCGTTCGTCCTCGGCGGCTCGTGCTTCTACTGGCTGCACAGCCACACCGCTGACGGGATCATCCACATCGAATCGCCGATGACCCGGACCTTCACCCTCGGCAACTACTTCGACCTGTGGAACCAGCCGCTCAGCGCCACCCAGGTGTCCTCGGCCACCGGGCCGGTCACCGCCTACGTCAACGGTAAGGCGGTGAACGGCGATCCGCGGGCCATTCCCCTCGCCGCCCACGCCGTCATCCAGCTCGACGTCGGGACCAAGGTGGCTCCGGCGCCCTACGCCTTCCCCGACGGCCTCTAACCGAGGCGACCGACCGGGGATTGCCCACCGCCGGCCCGGGGTAGCTGGGCCGCAGTGAACCAGGCGGGGCAGCCGATGTCGGGACGGGAGGCCGGGGGGGAGACCGCCCCGGGGAACCGGCTGCGCCTGTCGGTGCACCAGTCGGGAGGGAACCCGGCGCGCGACGCCGGCTACGTCGATCCGCCGCCGCGGGTCGGCTTCTTCACCGATACCTCGATCTGCATCGGCTGCAAGGCGTGCGAGGTGGCCTGCAAGGAGTGGAACCAGGTGCCCGACGACGGCCTCCTCCAGACCGGGTTCTCGCTGGACAACACCGGGGGCCTCAGCGCCGACAGCTGGCGCCACGTCGCCTTCATCGAGCAGGGCAAGCCCCTCGGCATCCCCGCCCCGGATGCGGACGCCGGCCCGGACGGCGAGATGCGCTGGCTGATGGCCTCCGACGTCTGCAAGCACTGCACCCACGCCGCCTGTCTCGACGTCTGCCCGACCGGGTCGCTGTTTCGGACCGAGTTCGGGACGGTGGTCGTCCAGGAGGACATCTGCAACGGCTGCGGCTACTGCGTGCCCGCCTGTCCGTTCGGGGTGATCGACCGGCGCGAGGACGACGGACGGGCGTTCAAGTGCACGCTCTGCTACGACCGGATCGGCGTGGGCATGGAGCCGGCCTGCGCCAAGGCGTGCCCGACCGACTCGATCCAGTTCGGCGAGCTCGAGGATCTGCGCGATCGGGCGGCCGACCGCCTGGCCGAGCTCCACGCCGCCGGGGTGGGGGATGCACGCCTCTACGGCGAGCGTCCCGACGACGGCGTCGGGGGGGCGGGGGCGTTCTTCCTCCTCCTCGACGAGCCCGAGGTCTATGGCCTCCCGCCCGACCCGGTGGTCACCACCCGCGACCTGCCGCGGATGTGGCGCCAGGTCGCCCTGGCCGCCGGCTCCCTGGCCGCCGGGGCGGCGATCGCCTTCGCCGGGCGCCGCCGATGAGCGATGGGGATTCCTACTACGGGCAGCCGGTCCTCAACCCGCCGGTGTGGGCGGCCCTCGACATCGCCGGCTACCTCTTCCTCGGGGGCCTGGCCGGCGGGTCGTCCCTGCTCGGCGCCGGATCCGAGCTGACCGGCCGGCGGGGGCTGGCCCGGGTGACCAAGCTCGGCGCCGTCGGAGCGATCTCCGTCTCCCTGGTCGCCCTGATCCACGACCTCGGGCGCCCGTCCCGCTTCCTGAACATGCTGCGGGTGTTCAAGGTGACCTCGCCGATGAGCGTCGGCACCTGGATCCTCACCGCCTACGCCCCCCTGGCCGGGCTGGCCGCGGCCAGCGACCTCAGCGGACGGGCGCCCCGGGTGGGGCGGGCGGCCACCCTCGGGGCCGGCGGCCTCGGCCCGGCCGTCGCCTCCTACACGGCGGCCCTGATCGCCGACACCGCGGTCCCGGTCTGGCACGACGCCCACCGCGAGTTGCCCTTCGTCTTCGTCGGCTCGGCCGCCACCGCGGCCGCCGGCCTGGCCCTGCTCGGCGCCCCCCCGGTCGAGGCCGGGCCGGCCCGCCGACTGGCGCTGATCGGGGCGGCGGCCGAGCTCCTCGCCTCGCGCCTGATGGAGGAGCGCCTCGGCGAGCTGGCCGAGCCTCTCCACCACGGGCGCTCGGGGATGCTCCTGCGGGCGAGCAAGGTGCTCACCGTTCTCGGGGTGGGTTTCGGAGCGGTGCTCGGCAGGCGCGGCCGCCGCCGCGCGGCGCTGGGCGGGGGGATGCTCCTCGCCGCCTCGGCCTGTACGCGCTTCGGCATCTTCGAGGCCGGCATGGCTTCGGCTCGCGATCCGCGCCATACCGTGGCCCCCCAGCGCGGGCGGGTCGCCGCTCGTCGCTAGACCGGCTCAGCCCGGTCCGAGGCGGGCCGGCCGGAGGTGAACCCCACGCCCCGGGCTTCTTCGCTGGACGGAGACGCTGGCCGCGTGGGGCCTGCCCTTCCTGCCCTTCACGGTGATGGAGGTGGTGGTGGCCTTGGGGGCGCCGCCTCGGGCTGACTGGAAGGTGACGGACACGCTCAGGTGCAGGGTCTTGCCGCGTCTGAGCGCGGCTCTCGCCTTGAGGTTCGGTCGTATGACGAGTTGAACGACGCCGGCGCTGGCAGCGGTCGCAGACCCTGTTCCGTATGGCGCGGGCCCGGGCGGGCTGACCTTGCATTTCCGCTTGCGGGTCGGCCGGCAACGGGCAGCGGGATGTGCCGCGGCGAGGTAGGCCGACCTGGTGGTGGCGGTGGCCACGAACCTTCCCGGGTCGGGCGCGTTCTCCGACAGCGCGATCGTCCCATCGGTGGCGACCGTCGTCCGAATGAGCCGGAACTCGTTGTTCGGCGTGGGCGGCGGCGGAACGGGCGGAGGCGGTGGCGGCGGCGGTGGTGGTGGCGGCGGCGCCGGCGGGGTGACGATGTGCTCGGTCAGGCTGCCCTGGCTGTCTGTGAAGTCTGCCGTGGCGGCGGTGTCGTCGTGGTAGAGCGCCCGCACGACGTGATCGCCCAGGTCCAGGCCATCGACGTCGAGGCCGGCTTGTCCGCTCTGGTCGAGAGATATGGGGGCGAGGGCGAGTTGGCCATCGATCGAGAACTGAACGCTCCCGAACGGGATCGTGCCCGTGCTGAGGTTGCTGACCCTGGCGGTGAAGGTCACGGTCCCGGTCGGCGTGTGGGGGTTGGCCGAGGACGTCAACGACAGCGCCGTGCCGGCTGCCTGGATGGTCGGTTGGAGGTTGTCGGTGCTCGGCTGGTGCTGGGCGTCACCGTCGTAGGCGGCGACCACTGCGTCACCGACGTCGAGCGCGAAGGGCGGTGTGTAGGTCGCTCGTCCGGCCGCGTCGAGGGACACGGGGACGCTGGGCTCACCCGTGATCTGAAACCCGACGCTACCTGTCGGGGTACCGGCCCCGGCCTGGACGGTGCTGACGGTGGCAGTGAAGGTGAGGGGCGTCCCGTAGATGCTCGGATTGACCGAGGCGACAGTCGCGGTGGTGCTCTCGGCGAGGGTGGTGGCGGCGCTGGGCGCCGAGGACGGGCTGGTACCGGCCGCGTTGGTCGCCGTCACCGTGAAGGTGTAGGCCGTCCAGTCGCTGAGGCCGGTCACGGTGATCGGGCCGGAGGCCGCCGAGACCTGCGCGCCGCCCGGTGAGACGGTAACCGTGTAGGCGGTGATCGGCGATCCGTTTGCCGGCGGCGGCGTGAAGCTCACCGTCGCCTGGCGCGGGCCGGGCGCCGCCGACACCGCTGATGGTATGCCCGGTGGGGTCGCGTAGACGAAGGTGTCGGCGCTGGTGAGCGGCGAGGTGCCCTGGGCGTTGGTGACGGTGATATCCGTCGGTCCGGTGGCGCCGGGCGGCGAAGTGGCGGTGATCTGGCTGGAGGAGTTGACGGTGAACGACGCGGCCGGCGTCGAGCCGAAGTTGACGGCGCTCACGCCGGTGAAGTCGGCGCCGCTGATGGTGACGAGCGTCCCGCCACCGGGCGGACCGAGTCCGGGGGCCACGACGGTAACCGCCGGCAGCCTGTTCAGCGCCCACACCGCCCCGGCCCCGGTGCTGTCGTTGCCGGAGATCAGGGCGGTGTCGCCGTCGCCGGAGAGCGCCAAGGCGGCGCCGAACACGCCCAAGCCGGGGGGAGGTGGGCCGGCCCCGGTGAGCTTTGCCCCCTGCTGGGTCCAGGTGGAGCCGGTGCGCGTGAACACCCATGCCGCCCCCGCCAGACCGTTATCGAATTGCCCGCCGATCAGCCCGGTGTTGCCGTCGCCGGAGAGGGCGACGTGCCGGCCGAAGAGGCCGTTTCCCGTCTCGTCGCTGGCGGTGAGCTCGGGGCCCTGTTGAGTCCAGGTCGACGCCGAGCGGGTGAACACCCACGCGGCTCCCGCGCCGCCGGCTGCGGCGTCTCCACCGATGAGGCCGGTATTGCCGTCTGCCGAGAGGGCGACGCTGATGGCGAAGTTCCCCCCCGCTCCCGGCGGTCCGCCGACGGTGAGCTTCGGTCCCTGCTGAGTCCAGGTCGAGCCCGAGCGGGTGAAAACCCATGCCGCACCTACGGAGTTGTCGTTGGCGCCCCCGATCAGAGCCGTGTTGCCGTCGACCGAGAGCGCGACGCTGGTACCGAAATCGGCTGGCCCGGTCTCGTCGGTGGCGACCAGCTTGGAGCCCTGCTGGGACCACGTCGACCCCGAGCGCGTGAACACCCAGACCGCTCCCACGTTGTCATTGTCGGCGTATCCGCCGATCAGGGCGGTGTTGCCGTCTGCGGAGAGGGCCACGCCGGCGCCGAAGAACCCGGCGGTGCCCGTCCGCCCGCCGCCGGTGAGCTTGGGGCCCTGCTGAGTCCACGTCGATCCGCTGCGGCTGAACACCCACGCCGCACCGATCACGTTGCCGTTGTCGTAGACGCCGCCGATGAGGGCGGTGCTGCCATCGGAGGACAGCGCGACGCTCCATCCGAATCCGGCCGCGCCGCTCTCGTCGCTGGCTACCAGCTTCGAGCCCTGTTGGGTCCACGTCGAGCCGGAGCGGGTGAACACCCATGCCGCCCCGATCCTGCCGTTGTCGTCCGAGGCGCCGACCAGCGCGGTGTTCCCATCGGCGGAGAGCGCAACGCTTCCCCCGAACCCGCTGGCGCCGGTTTGGCCGGTGCCCACCAGCTTCGCCTGCTCGAAGAACGGGTCGATCGTCACCGGGTAACGGGCGCGGCGGTCGTCGATCGCCAGCAGCAGCTTGCCGCGGCGCAGCTCCATCCTCGCTGGCAGGTGCCGGCCGGCGGCATCCCGGGCGCTCAGGTCGGCGTAGCTCAAGACCGAACGGCCGCTCAGCGCCGAGAACACCACGTGCGCCCCCGCTTGGCGGGCGACCAACGAGCCGCCAAGGCTCAACGCCACCCCGAGCCGCCCCGCTGGGCCGGCCGGGCGGTGACGCAGCGTAAAGCCCTGCTCGAGCCCCACGGGGCCGTTGCGATACCACTCGGTGACGGATGCACGCCGGTAGGCGACGAGGCTGCGTCGACCCGCCGGCACCGCCCCACCCGGCGAGGCCAGACGATCGCCCCGTCCGACGCCGGTGAGGGTCAGCGAAAGCGTTCCGCCTGAGGTCCGCAGGCGAGGGCCGGCCCGACCGAAGCTCGTGGTGATCCCACCGCCGCTGGCCGACAGGACGGCGCCCCGCGGTTTCACCCAGAACGGGTGCTGCGAGGCACCGATCGCGCTCGACGCCGCCGCGCGCAGTTCGAGCGGCCACCCTGCCGCCGCTCGCCCACCGCCATCGGCAAACCGCGGCAGCCGCTGGCCGTGGGAAAGCGAACCCAGCGTGACGGCAGCCAGCAGCAGACACAGCAACCCGGCCAGCTGCCCAGCCCGCCCTGCCGCTGGCACCGGCGCGATGAATTCCTCTTTGAACGTGCCCAACACCCCCGAGTGAAACCGGACCTATATTGCTACAATTCACACTAGCAGTCGGAAGCGGATCCGCCGGCGCGTTCTGCGCTCGGACAGCTGCGTGACACGGCGCCGCGGCCGGGCCCCCGGGGCGCACCGACCGCGCTTCCGGGCTGGCGCGGGACCGCCGCTCAGCGCCCGGCGGCCCGGCGGTAGCGACCGACCGCGAGCGGGGCGAAGACGGCGAGGATGACCAGCGACCAGACCACCGCCCCCCAAACGCTGTCACCGGCCGGGGCCCCGACCCAGAGCGAGCGCATGGCGTCGACCTCGACGGTGAACGGGTTGACCTGGGCGAACTCCCGCAGGGCGGCCGGCATCGACTCGACGGGCACGAAGGCCGAGGAGATGAAGGTCAGGGGAAACACCGCGATGAAGCCGAGCGAGTTGGCCGCCTCCGGCGAGGAGACGAGCAGCCCCAGGAGGGCGAAGACCCAGGAGAAGGCGTAGCCGAAGAGGAGGAGCAGCCCGATTCCGGCCACGATGTGCCCGACCGGGGCGTGGAAGGTGAAGCCGATGATGAGGCCGGTGACCAGGAGGGTGGTCACCGAGAGGAGGTTGGTGACCACGTCGGCCAGCGTCCGCCCGGCGAGGACGGCCGCCCGGGCCATGGGCAGCGACCGGAAGCGGTCGATGATCCCCTTGTTGAGGTCCTCACACAGGCCGAGCGCGGTGACGAAGCCGCCGAAGGCGATGTTCTGGACGATGATCCCCGGGAGCAGGAAGTCGACGTAGGCGTACCCCGGCGTCCTGATCGCCCCGCCGAAGACGTAGACGAAGAGCAGGACGAACATCACCGGCTGGACGGTGAAGGCCAGGAGCAGGTCCGGTGCCCGCGGCAGACGCACCAGGTTGCGCTCGGCGATGACCAGGGTGTCGGAGACCAGGCGCCTCACGCCGTCTGCTCCCCCTCGCCGACGCTGGCGTCGCCGGTCTCGACCACTCGTCCGGTCACGGCGAGGAACACGTCGTCGAGGGTCGGGCGGCGCAGCGCCAGGTCGTCGACCCCGCCGACCCCGGCCTCGTCGAGCCGGCGCACCGCCTCGACGATCGCCCCGCCTCGCCGGCGCACGGTCAGCTTGACGGTGGCCTCCTCGGCGGTCGGCTCGTCGTCTGACATCGGCCCCAGGGCGGCCAGCGCCCGCCCCACCGTGGCCGGATCGCTCAGGCGAACCTCGAGCCGCTCGCCCCCGACCCGGTCCTTGAGCTCGTCGGGAGTGCCCCGGGCGATCACCCGTCCGTGGTCGATCACGGCGATGGTGTCGGCCAGGCGGTCGGCCTCGTCGAGGTACTGGGTGGTGAGCAGGACGGTCGTCCCCTCGCCGACCAGCTCCTCGATGGTGTGCCACAGGCGCAGGCGGCTGCGCGGGTCAAGGCCCGTGGTCGGCTCGTCGAGGAACAGGACCGGCGGCCGGGCTACCAGCGCCGCCGCCAGGTCCAGGCGCCGGCGCATCCCCCCCGAGTAGGTCTTGGTCGGCCGCTTGGCGGCATCGACCAGGTCGAAGCGGTCGAGCAGCTCCCAGCCGCGCGCCCTCGCCCTCGCCCGGGTCTCTCCGTAGAGGCGCCCGACCATGACCAGGTTCTCGAGGCCGGTCAGGTTCTCGTCGACCGCGGCGTACTGGCCGGCCAGCCCGATCTGCTCGCGGAGGCGGACGGCGTCGTCCACCACGTCGAGCCCGATCACCCGCGCCGTGCCGGCGTCCGGGCGCAGGAGGGTGGTGAGCACCCGCACAACCGTCGTCTTGCCCGCCCCGTTGGGCCCGAGCAGCCCGAGCACCGTTCCCGAGGCCACGTCGAGATCGATGCCGGCGAGGGCCCGAACCTCGCCGAACGACTTGAACAAGCCCTCCACGCTGATCACCGGCTCCCCGGCCGCCGTCACCACCGCGTGCCTCTGTGCCGGCTCTCAGAACCCATCCTCGGGACCATAGACACCGAGCCGTTTGGGGTTCGCCGCCGGGGGTAGGAGAGACGGACCCCATCGAGAGGAGACACCATGGCTGATGATCCGGATCCCACAAGCCCCGCCGAGCACGAGGGCGAGGGCGACGTCGGTATCGGCAGCGACGTGACCAGCGGGCACAACCCCGGGAGCCCGACCACCGATGAGAGCAGCGGCGAGGCGCGCGACGCCGTCGGCGGTCACGCTCCGATGGACGACGACCCGAAGCCGCGGTAGCAGCGAAGCACGGGGAGGCGGCGCCCGCACCGGTGGACGCCGCAGTCCCTCTCGAAGCCTCAGCAGGCCCCGGACGGCGGCCCGGTAGGAACGGGCCGCCGCCCGGTCGCCACCGGGTGGTGGTCATCGGCTCGGGCTTCGGCGGCCTCTTCGCCGTCAAGCGCCTGCGCCGGGCGCCGGTCGAGGTCACGGTGATCGACCGGGCCACCCATCACCTGTTCCAGCCGCTCCTCTACCAGGTGGCCACGGGGATCCTCTCCGACGGGGAGATCGCCCCGGCCATCCGCGACGTCCTCCACCGCCAGCGCAACGCCCGGGTGGTGCTCGGAGACGTCGACGGCATCGACCTCGAAGCCCGAACCGTGACCTCCCACCTCCGGGGCTCGCGGCTCGTCACCCCCTACGACAGCCTGATCGTCGCCGCCGGGGCCGTGGTCTCCTACTTCGGCCACGACGACTACCGTCGCCACGCTCCGGGCCTGAAGACGATCGGCGACGCCCGTGAGCTGCGCAACCGCATCCTCGGCGCCTTCGAGATGGCCGAGATCGAACCCGATCCCGACACCCGCGCCGCCTGGCTGACCTTCGTGGTCGTCGGCGGCGGCCCCACCGGGATCGAGATGGCCGGCCAGATCGCCGAGCTCGCCCACCGGACGCTGCGCTCGAACTTCCGCAACATCGACCCCGGCGGGGCGCGGATCCTCCTCGTCGACGGCGCTCCCCGCATCCTCATGTCCTTCCGCGAGGAGCTCGCCGCCAAGGCCGCCGGGCGCCTGCGCGCCCTCGGGGTGGAGGTTCAGGTCGGGGCCAAGGTCACCGGGCTCGACGCCGGCGCCATCACCGTGGAAGGTCCGGGCAGCGAGATCCGCCAGGTTCGGGCGATGACCAAGGTGTGGGCCGCCGGGGTCACCGGCGCCCCCCTCGGCCGGCTCCTGGCCGCGGCGAGCGGGACTCCCCTCGAGCCCGGCGGCCGCGTCCGGGTGCTCCCCGACTGCAGCCTCCCCGGCTACCCGGAGGTGTTCGTGGTCGGCGACCTCATGGCCCTCCACGGCCTGCCCGGGGTGGCCGAGGTGGCGATGCAGTCAGGGCGCCACGCCGCCGGGGAGATCGCCCGGCGCCGCCGCGGCCACGCCGAGCCACGGCGCTTTCACTACCACGACCTCGGCAACCTCGCCTCGATCTCCCGCTACTACGCCGTCGCCGAGTTCGGCTCCGTCGGCTTCGCCGGACTCGCCGGTTGGCTGCTCTGGCTGGTGGTGCACCTGACCTTCCTCACCGGCTTCAAGAACCGGCTCAGCGCCCTCTTCCACTGGATCATCAGCTTCTGCGGGCGATCCCGCGCCGAGCGGACGATCACCATCGGCGAGTAGGAGCGGCCGGTCAGGCGCCCCCGTTCACGGTGATGCCGTGGCCGACCGCCGCCGTCTTGCCCGCCGAGTCGGTGACGTAGAGGGCGACGCTCCGCGTGCCCGCGGTGGTGAACACGTGAGTCGGGGTGGGCCCGCTGCCGTCGGGGGTGCCGTCGTTCCACACCCAGCGGTAGGTGGTGATCGACCCGTCCGGGTCGTTGGACGCCGTGCCGTTGAAGGTGACGGTCTGGCCGACTGTCGGGGTGTAGGTGCTCGGGGTGTAGGCCGCGGTCGGCAGCTCGTCACCCACGGTGATGCCGTGCCCCACGGCGCCGGTCTGGCCGTTGCTGTCGGTGACGTAGAGGGCGACGCTGTGCACTCCCTCCACGGTGAAGACATGGGTCGGGGTGGGTCCGCTCCCGTCCGGGGTGCCGTCGTTCCACACCCAGCGGTAGGTGACGATCGACCCGTCGGGGTCGTTGGACGCCGTCCCGTTGAAGGACACCGTCTGCCCGGCGGCCGGGGTGTAGGTGCTCGGCGTGTAGGCCGCCGTCGGCAGCTCATCTCCCGAGACGGTGATGCCGTGGCCGACCGCCGCCGTCCTGCCCGCCGAGTCGGTGACGTAGAGGGCGACGCTCCGCGTGCCCGCGGTGGTGAACACATGGGTCGGGGTCGGCCCGCTGCCGTCGGGGGTGCCGTCGTTCCACACCCAGCGGTAGGTGGTGATCGACCCGTCCGGGTCGTTGGAGGCGGTGCCGTTGAACGACACGGTCTGGCCCACCGCCGGGGTGTAGGTGCTCGGGGTGTAGGCCGCGATCGGCAGCTCGTCGCCCACGGTGATGCCGTGGCCCACGGCGACGGTCTGGCCGCTGCTGTCGGTCACGTAGAGGGCGACGCTGTGCACGCCCTCGGCGGTGAACACGTGGGTCGGGGCGACGCCGCTGCCGTCCGGGGTGCCGTCGTTCCACACCCAGCGGTAGGTGACGATCGACCCGTCCGGATCGCTCGAGGCAGCGCCGTTGAAGGAGACCGTCTGGCCGGCGGCCGGGGTGTAGGTGCTCGGGGTGTAGGCCGCCGTCGGCGGCTCGTCGGTCCCGGAGCTGACGGTGACCGTCTCGTTGGGGTCGTTGCACGCGCCGCTCACCGCGTTGTTGCTCGCGTCGCCGTTGTAGGTGGCCACGAACTGGTAGGTGCCGTTGGCGCTCGCGGTGAAGGTCGGCGGGGCCGAGTTGGCGGTGGCGCCGCTCAGCTGCGCGGTCACCCGCTCGAGCGGATTGGCGCAGGTGGTGTCACCCGGGCCGTAGACCGCGAAGGTCACCGACCCGGTCGGGGCGGGCCCGCCCTGGCCGGGGGCCATCGTCGCCGTGTCGCTGATGGCGTCGCCGATGCTCGCCGTCGCCGAGGCGACGTGGGTGGCGATGTGGGGCTGGGCCCTGACCGTCACCGTCTCGAAGGCGTCGCCGCAGGCGGTGGCGACGGAATTGTTATTGGCGTCGCCGTTGTAGGTGGCGGTGTACTGGTAGGTCCCGACCGCCGTCGGGCTGTACGTCGCCGAGGTCGCGCTGGCGCCGGACAGGGCGGCGGTGAAGGTGCCCACCGGCGCCCCGGAGCAGGTCGAGTCGCCCGGGCCGTAGAGCCTGAAGGTCACCGACCCGGTCGGCGCCGCCGACCCGGAAGCGGCGGTCAGGGTGGCCGTGTCGCTGATCGGCTGGCCCACCGTCCCGGCGAAGGTGCTCACCAGGGCGGTGATGCCCGGGGTGCCCTTGCTGATCGAGGTCTCGGTCGAGTTGAAGGTGGTGCTGATGGCGCCGTTGATCGTCGCCTGGCCGACCGCCGCGGCGAGCTCGGCGGTCTGGAGGCCGGCACCCGGGTCCGCGTCCTTGGCCGGCAGGCGCAGCACGTCGACCACGAAGTCGATCCTGCAGATCGCGTTCGCGGTGCCGGGCGGCGTGAGGATCACCGAGCCCCCGGTCGGGCTGAAGGCGAGCTTGCCCTGGCTGGAGTCGATGTCCCCGAGGCTGAAGGTCATGCCCGCGCACGCCGTCCCCGCCTCGCCGACGCCGGTGGGGCTCACGTTGAACACCCCGGGATCGACATTGGCCGCCGGGCAATCGCCGAAGCTCAGGGAGCCGCAGCTGGGAACCAGGGTGATCGAGCTGACGACCACGTTCCCGCCCGACTCCGGAGGCGTGGAGACGTTGGACAGGGTGAGGGTGACCGGAACCCCGGTCTGACCCACGCGGGCCGAGGACGGGAAGCCCGGCGCGGCGGTGACCGCGACGCCGGCCCAGGCCGGCGCGGCGCCGCCCAGCACCACGAGACACACGGCGATCCCGACGAGGTGGCGGGCGCCCGGTCGCCGCGATCCGCTCGTCCTGCCCAGCCCGCCCATCCCCGTCATTTCGCCCTCACCGTCGTCGTCGTACCGGACCCCAGCTGATCCAGGGTAGCGCGCACGGTCCCGGAATCAAGCGTCCTGCCCGAGTGGCGGGGGGATCGCGCTCGTGGCGCGCCCTCCACCGACAGGAAGTGGTCCGAAAAGGGCGAAGGGGATATGCGTGGCACCGCTCGCCGCAGAGCTCGGCTCCTTCGACCCGCTCGTGCAGGGCTTCCTCGCCTACCTCGAGTTCGAACGCGGCCTCTCGCCCAACACCATCGACGCCTATCGCGGCGACCTCGGCCAGCTCGGCCGCCATCTCGGGCCCGGCCGTCCGGCAGCCTCCGCCGGCCCCGACGAGCTCGCCGGCTTTCTCGCGGGGCTCGCCGCCGGCGGCGCCGGCGCCGCCACCCTGGCGCGCAAGGCGGCCTGCCTGCGCTCCTTCTACCGCCACCTGCGCCGCACGGGGATCGTCGCCTGCGACCCGACCGCCGAGCTCCGCGGTCCGCCCAAGACCCGCCACCTCCCCCGGGTACTGACCCGCCGGGAGGTGGCCCACCTGCTCGCCGGGCCCCGCGGCGACCGACCCGGCCCCCTGCGCGACCGCGCCCTGCTCGAGCTGATGTACGCCTGCGGCCTGCGGGCCTCGGAGGCGATCGGGCTCCACGTGGTCGACCTCGACCGCGCCCGCCACCGCCTGCGGGTGGCCAGCCCCGGCCGGGAGCGGGTGATGCCCGTCGGGGGCGCCGCCCTGGCCGCCGTCGCCTCCTACCTCGAGGCGGGACGGCCCGCCCTCGTGCGCCGGGCCGCCGAGCCGCACCTGTTCGTCAACCTCCGCGGCGCCGGGCTCACCCGCCAGGGGCTCTACAAGATCGTCCAGGGATACGCCCGCGAGGCCGGTCTGGCCGGGCGGATGAGCCCGAACACCCTGCGCCACACCTTCGCCACCCACGCCCTGGCCGGCGGCGGCGACCTGCGGGCGCTCCAGGAGCTGCTCGGCCACGCCGACGCCGCCACCACCCAGGTCTACCGGCAGCTCTCGGCCGCGCGCCCGGTGGGTCGGGCCCGCGGGTACCGAGACTAGAATCGCCGGCGTGCGGTCACGCTGGCTTCTGCTCGTGTGCGGGTGCTCGGTGCTGGCCGGGTGCGGGAACTCGCGCACCCCGCCGCCCGACCTCTCCCAGGCCTCGCCGCCCGCCGCCTTCGCCAAGCAGGTCTTCCCCGCCGCCGGGCTGCGCCTCCGCGCCCCCTCCAACTGGCTGCTCCAGCCCGGCAGCCCGCCGCTCGTCGTCGCCGTCCGCTCCGGCCTGGCCTCGGTCGCTGTCTGGCGCTACCCGCGGACCGGGCGCCTGCCCCAATCCCGCGCGCAGCTCCGCGCGGCCCTGCGCCGCCTGGTCGCCCTGGTCCGCGCCCGCGACGCCACCTTCCTCCTCGAGAGCGTCGGGGTGGTGGCCGTGGCCCACCGCGGGGCGATCCAGCTCCGCGGCCTCGAGACCATCGACGGTCAGCGCCGGGAGGTGCGCTCGACCCACCTCTACGCCCAGGGCGCCGAGCTCGTGGTCGATGCCTACGCCCCGCCGCCCCAGTTCCGCACCGTCGACCGCCTCGTCTTCCATCGGCTCCTGCGGGGGCTGCGCCTCCAGACGCCGACCGCGTGAGCCTCCCGCCGGCGATCGCTCCCCCGGGCTCGGCCCCCGGCGGCTGAGATGCCCGAGCTTCCCGAGGTCGAGACCATCGTGCGCCGGCTGGCACCCCTCGTCACCGGTCAGCGTCTCCAGTCCTTCGAGGTCCGCGACCCCCGCTGGTGCGCCCCCCTCGCCCCCCAGGAGCTCCTCGACGCCGTGCGCGGACGCCGGGTCGACGGCCTGCGCCGGCGAGGCAAGTACCTGGTGTGGGATCTCGAGGCCGACATCCACCTGGTCATGCACCTGCGCATGACCGGGACCCTCCTCTGGCACCCGGCGCCGGCGTCCCCGCCCCCGCCGCATACCCGGGTGGTCATCGGCCTCGGCGCCGGACGCATGGTCTTCGTCGACCCCCGGCGCTTCGGGACCGGCACCCTGCTCCTCGGGACGCCGGCCCTCGCCGCCTTCTTCGCCCTCCGGCTCGGGGTCGAGCCCCTCCAGCCCGCGTTCACCGCCGCCCACCTCCGGGGGCTCGCCCGGGGCCGGCGGGCCCCGATCAAGGCCTTCCTCCTCGACCAGCGCAACCTCGCCGGGGTGGGCAACATCTACGCCGACGAGGCGCTGTTCCGAGCCGGAGTCCACCCCCTGCGCCCGGCCGGCTCCCTGCGCCCCAGCCAGTACGGGCTCCTCCGCGACGCCGTGGTCGCCGTGCTCCGGTCGGGGATCGACGCCCGCGGCGCCTCGATCGACGACTACCGCGACCCGGATGGCGTGCGCGGCAGCTTCCAGGACCGCTTCCTCGTCCACCGCCGCGAGGGGTTGCCCTGCCCGGTCTGCCGGCGAGCGGTGCGCAAGTTGGTGGTCGCCGGCCGCGGGACCTACGTCTGCGAGCGCTGCCAGCCACGACCGCGACCGCGCCCGCGGCCCGTCGGGCCGGCGCGGCCCCGGGCCGGCCGCTCAGGCGGCGAGCAGCTGATCCAGGCGCCCGGAGTTGGCGGCGGCGACCACCTCGGTGTAGCCGCCGATCAGCTCCTCGCCCACGATGACCTGGGGGAAGGTCATCATCCCGGTGCGCTCGACGAGCTCGGCCCGTCCCTCCGGGTTCATTGACAGGTTGATCTCCTCGAAGGCGATGCCCCGCTTGCCGAGGAGGGCCTTGGCCATGCGACAGTAAGGACAGGGCTCAGTGGTATAGACGGTGACCGTGACCTCGCTCATAACCCCGAAAATGATAGCGGCTGCCCGCCGGTTCCTC
>JAXDHJ010000047.1:0-13758 GCA_034664565.1 Solirubrobacteraceae bacterium | reverse complement strand
TCGGAGGGATCTTGGCGCGCGATAGGCAGGTGCCTGCCCAGGGCGCCGCGACGCGCGTCTTTTGGACGACCGATGAAAGTGAAGGGGGCTGGGGGCAATCTCGGCTCGATTTCGGGGGGCCGATCGGGTGGGGACGGTTCTCGCAGGGCCGCAGAGCGCCTCCTGAGCGGCCGGTTTGAGTCGGCTCGTGGTCGATAGCCGGGATGCGGGCGTTCTATGGGTACGCGGCGACCGCCCGGCGGTCGCCGGGGGGGCAGGCGTCAGGGACTTGTGGTCCTGCCGCGCGACTTTGCCCTTCGTGGGCTTTGATGGTGCGCGTCCCGGTGTCACGCTCGCGCCCGCGTTCCTTGGTGCTGCTGGGTAGGAGGTCTCGGCCTGCCGCGCGAGTTTGCGCTCGCCTTAGCGCATCGCCTGCCTGGTCGCCCATGTGCCGCTCGGCTTTCCTTTCTGGGCGGCGCCCCGGCGCGGAGCTCGAGCTGCGAGAGCTTCTTGGCGGTCAGCGACGGCTGTTGGTGGGCGTAGTCCTCGCCGCGGGTGAGCAGGCACCAGAACAGGCACGCGAGCTTGCGCGCGACCGCGACCGCGGCGATCTGGCTGCCGCGGCGGCTGCGAATCCCGCTGGTAGACGCGTGCAGCGGTCCGGGCTGGTGGATCACCGACCACGCCGCTTCGACGAGCGCCCACCGCGCTGAGGCGGAGTCTTGCTTGGAGATCCGGCCCCCAGTGGCGGCGCTCGCTGACCCCTCGCCGCCGCGGTGGGGTTGGTCCCTGGGTCGGACCCGGGCGCCGGTGGGAGGGACGAGCGCCGGGTGGGGAGGTCGGCGAGCGAGGAGCGGAGGGGGAGGGATTCGAACCCTCGGGACGGGGGTCACCCGGCCAACGGTTTTCAAGACCGACTCATACAACCGCTCTCCCACCCCTCCGGGTCGGGCGCGGCGTATCGGCGCAGGTTGCATGCTACGACCGCGGCGGGGATGGGCGCAGCCCACCGCGGCCACCGGGGCTTGGCCGGGGCGAGGAAGCGGGTCGGACGGCGGGAGGGTCGAAGGGGCAAGACGCCGTAGACTGGCTGGCCCGGGAGAGGTGGCCGAGTGGCTGAAGGCACTCGCCTGCTAAGCGAGTATGGGGGTTAAACTCCATCGCGGGTTCGAATCCCGCCCTCTCCGCTACGAGGAAAGACTGGAAACAGGGCCTAGTTTGGCCCTCAGCTGTTGCCGGTCCGGAACAGCTCGACGCTGCACGTCGCGGCCTCCTTGGAAGCATTTGCAGCGCTGGCTCGACATCGTGACCAAGGGCGAGCCGGCTAACAACCCCGCGGCCGGAGTTCCCGTGACCGCGGACGGTAGGCGAAGGCAAAGACGGGCACTAGTGTCCCAATGAGGGGTTGTCGGTAGGGTCGGGTCTAGCCTAGCCTGAGCTGGTGCCCTCCCTCTTCACCCCGTCACACCGCGGGGGATCGGGCTCCCCGCTGGTCTGCATCCACGGCTTCACCGACACCTGGCGCACCTGGGAGCTCGTCCTCGGGGCACTCGAGCGCCGTCACGACGTGCTCGCTCCGACCCTCGCCGGCCACGCCGGCGGGCCCCCCTTGGAGGGCGAGCTCGACGACGGGACGCTGGCCGCGGCGGTCGAGCGGGCGATGGACGAGGCCGGGTTCGAGACGGCGACCATCGTCGGCAACTCGCTCGGCGGCTTCGTCGCCCTCCAGCTCGCCGCCCGCGACCGGGCGCGGTCGGTCGTCGCCCTGGCCCCGGCTGGCGGCTGGGCCGACGGCGACGAGTCGTGGCGGGAGATGCTCGCCATCTACCCGGCGATGCAGGACCAGCTCCGGGCGGGGGCGGCGCACCTCGAGGCGATGGTGGCCTCGTCGGCGGGCCGGCGCCTGGTGACGCGGCTCCTGACCACGAACTTCGACCACATTCCGGCCGACCTGCTGGTCCACCAGATGCAGGGTGTGCTGGCTTGCGCCGTGCGCCCCATGGTCGACTACGCTCTCCGCGAGGGGTACCACCTCGAGGCCGAGAACATCACCTGCCCGGTGCGGATCGTATGGGGCACCGATGACAAGCTTCTGCCCTGGCCGTCGGCGGCCGCCCGCTTCCGGGAGGACTGGCTTCCCCAGGCCGACTGGATCGAGCTCGACGGCGTCGGCCACTGCCCCCAGCTCGATGTACCCCTCGAGACGGCGCAGCTGATCCTCGGCTTCACCGGATGAGGAGCACATAGTCTCCGCCCGCGGGACCTTGCACACCGCCGCCGGTGGCCGGCACGTCGCTCTTGGTGACCCGGGTCTCCGCAGAGCACGCCGGTAGGGAGCGTTACTCCCGGGACCTCCGCCGCCGGGACGCCGCTCCCCCGTGGATCCTGGCCGAGATCGGCCTGACGGTCGCCGTGGGGATCCTCATCGACACGTTCCTGGTTCGGACTCTGGCCGTCCCGGCACTAGTCACCCTGTTCGGCGAGTGGAGTTGGTGGCCCGTCGAGCGCCACGGAGTCCCGGCCGCCTTCACGTCCGTTCACAGGCGCGCGATGAGACGGCCCCGGACGACGCACACCTCCCGGCCGTGCGCACCCACGAGCTGAGGCGGGGAGGTCGCGCGGCGTGGCAGGGGCGGGGTATAGCTCAGCCTGCGCGTTACGATCGGCGTGACACGGCTATGAGGTCGAGGTCCGTCAAGCTCGGAAAGTCCGTCGGATTACAGGTGTAGAGCGGCAGACCGGCTGACAGCGCCGCCGCGGCGAGCAGGAGGTCAACGGCGCGCCGTCCGCGGGCCTTGCGGCCAGACGTCAAGACCGATGTGTAAACGTGCCCGTAGGCTCGCGCGGCAGCCGTATCGAACGGAAGGGGATCGAAGGTCGCCTCGACCCGCTGCAGACGATCCTGGCGACGCGCCCGTTCCTCTGGATCGGTGCTCGCGAGCGGACCGGCAACGAGCTCTGCGAGGGTGATCGCCGACACCGCGAGCTCTTTCGGAAGCTCGTCGGGATCGAAGCGATGCAGGTCGATGACGACCGAGGTATCCACGAGACCGCGAGCCCGGCGGGGTTCAGGCACGGGGCTCGGGATCCCGATCGAGTGGCGCGTCGACGTCCGCGCGGAACCGCATGGCGTCGATCGGGGGCGCGTTGCCAAAGGCCGCGATCGCCGCGTCTGTTCCGACGAAGCGTCGCGGACGGGCCGGGCTCAGCTCGCCAACGGGAACGCCGTTGCGGGTTACGACGAAGCTCTCCCCTCTGTCCAGAGCACGCATGATGTCGCCGCTCTCGTTGCGGAGCTCCCGCTGGGTGATCTTGCGGGGCACCAAACGCAGAGTAGCACGCGTGCTACGTACAGCGCGAGGGGTTATTGCGCATGGTCGAGATGCTCCCCCGGGCGGGATGCGCTGGTAGCAAAGGCCGGACTGCTCGAGCTCGAGCGCCTTGCTGGCGAGGCGAAACTAGGTCCGGCGCGCCGTCGAAGGCGGACCCGAGATCGTCCAGATCTTCTCGAGGTTCCTGAGGGTGAACGGCACGGCCGCGATTCTATTGTTCGGCCTCCACCCCGCCGGACCGCGATCGGTCTCTCAGTGCAGCGCGCCCGAGAGGATTCGAACCTCTGACCTTCGGTTCCGTAGACCGACGCTCTATCCAGCTGAGCTACGGGCGCAGTCGGGCAAGGATACGGGTCACGGGCGGCCACCGGTCGCCGCCCGACGGTCGGCCGGCCCCGGATGACCCGGCCGCCGACCGCGCGTGTGGTTCTCGTCCCGGCGCCCCGGGGCGCCCGGCCGCCGGCGCCGAGGACCGCCTCGAGCCGGGGCCGCGGACTCGGCGAGCCGCGGCGAGGATCGCCTGCCGACTCATCCGGTCGTCGACGGGGGTCGCCGGCCGCGAGGTTATGGTTGGTGTGTCGTGCTCGTCCATGCCAATCGCCGGCGACCGTCGTGGTCACACCGCGTGCTCGCCCCGGACCGGTCGGCGCCGGCGGTATGACCGTCGGACCGCCGCCCGGCGACCTCCTCGAACGCGATGACGAGCTCGGTCGGCTGAAGCTCGTCTGCACCGATATCGCCCGCGGTGGCGGTGTGGCCATCGTCGAGGGTCCGGCCGGGATCGGGAAGACCCGGCTGCTGGCCGAGGCCGTCGCCTCCCTCGAAGGTGGCCCGGCCGGCGTGCTCACCGCTCGGGCCAGTGAGATGGAGCGCCGCTTTCCCCTCGGGGTCGTCTGCCAGCTCCTCGAGCCGCGTCTCGCCGGCGCCGACGAGACCGAGCGGCGCGCGCTGCTCGCCGGCCCGGCCCGCCTGGCCGGCTCGGTCCTCGGCGGTGTCGAGCACGAGCAGCCGGCAGAGGCCTCCTTCGGGGTGATGCACGGCCTCTACTGGCTCCTCGCCAACCTGGCGGCCCGCCAGCCGGTGGTCCTCGCCGTCGATGACGTGCAGTGGTCCGACGGTGCCTCCCTGCGCTTCCTCCTCCATCTCGCCCGCCGGCTCGGCGAGCTTCCCATCGTCGTCCTCCTCGCCCTGCGCACCGGCGAGACGGCCACCGGACCCGAGGCCGACATGCTGGCCGAGCTCCGGACCGACGCCGGCGCCACCCTCGTGCGTCCCCGGCCCCTCAGCCCGTCGGCCGCCGCTCGCCTGCTCGAGCTCGAGCTCGGCACCCAGCCCGATTCCGCCTTCGTCGCCGCCTGCCACCTCCAGACCCGCGGGAATCCCTGGCTGCTGCACGAGCTCATGCTCATCCTCCGTGCCGATGATGTCGCCCCGAGCACCGAGAACGTCGACCTGGTCGCGAGGTGCACTCCCCGCGTCCTCTCGGACGCCATCCTCCTGCGCCTGCGGCGCCTGCCCCCGGGGGCGGAGGCCCTCGCCCGGGCCGCGGCCGTCCTCGGCGACGGCGCCGCCCTCATCGAGGCGGCGGAGCTCGCGGCGCTCGAGCCCGAGCGAGCGGCGGCGGCGGCCAGCGCGCTGATGCGGGCCGACATCCTCGACGCCAGTCGAGGCATGGCGTTCACCCACCCGCTCGTCCGCTCGGCCATCCTCCTCGCCCTCCATCCCGGTGAGCTGGCCCTCTGGCACGCCCGCGCCGCCGACATCCTCGTGCGCCGCGACGCCACCGTGGAGCGGATCGCGGCTCACCTGATGGAGAGCGACCCGGCCGCCAACCCCCGGAATGTCGACCTCCTCCGCGCGGCGGCCCGGACTTCCCTCGCCCGCGGTGCCAACAACGCCGCCCAGAGCCTACTCGAGCGGGCGCTGCGCGAGCCGCCGGCGCCGACCCAGCGGGCGGCGCTCGTCGCCGACCTCGGGATGAGCGCGCTCCTCGCCGATCAGGCCGCCACCGCCGCCCGGCACCTCCGCGAGGCGTGGGAGCTCGCCGGCGACCCGACCGAGCGCGCCGGCCGTGTGGTTTCCCTGGCGCGGGCCCTCCTGGCCAGCGCCGGACCCCAGGCGGCAACCGGCCTTCTCGAGGGCGCGGTCGGCGAGCTCGCCGATGCCGAGCGTGAGCTCCGGCTCGACCTCGAGGCGGAGCTCGCCGCGATGGCCGTCTACGACGTCAGGAGCTCGCGGCGACTCTGGCGGCGCCTCGACGGCTTCGCCGACCTTCGTGGGGAGACCCCAGCCGAGCGCCGTGTCCTCGCCGTGCTCGCCGTGCGCCACCAGTACGAGGGAACCTTCCCGGCGGCCGCGGTGAGCCATGCCGCCGGCCGGGCCTACGCCGGCGGGAAGCTGGTCCACGAGGGTGCCACCGACGCCATGTACTGGGCCTACGCCATGAGCGCGCTCGCCAGCTCCGACGCCGTCGGCGAATTGGAGTCGCTGGTGGCGACCGCCCGCGCCCACTGCCGGCGGATCGGCTGGATCGACGGCTATGCCATCGCCGCCTCGGGCATGTGCCTGTCCAGGCTGCGCGACGGTCGCCTCGACGAGGCCGAGGAGGAGGGCCGGACGGTCATCGCCGCCTTCGCCGATCTCGAGGCGACTCCGATGCGGCTGATCGTGCGCAACGCCGCCGTCCAGTGGACGGTCGAGGTGCTCCTCGAGCGGGGAGCGGTCGACGCCGCCGGTGCGCTGCTCGCCCGCTACGGACTCGACGAGGACACGCCGCGCGATGTGCAGACGGTGAACATCGCCTTCACCCGGGCGCTCCTCCATCTCGCGAGAGGTGAGCCGGGCCGGGCAATCGATCACCTCGCCCACAAGCGGGCCGTCGAGGCCGCTTCGGGCTGGATCGAGCCCGGAACGCCGTGGCGGGCCCTCGCCGCCGAGGCCCACGCCCAGCTCGGCGAGCGTGAGCCGGCCCGGAAGCTCGCCGACGAGCAATACGCCATCGCCCGGCGATGGGGGCTGCCCCGGGAGCTGGGGATCGCCCTCCGGGCCCGGGCCCGGGTCGAGGCCCCGGCCGCCCGGGCCGAGCTGCTCAGCGAGGCCGTCGACTGCCTCACCGGCTCGAACGCCCGACTCGAGCTCGCCAAGTCGCTGGTCGAGCTCGGCGTGGCCCTGCGCCAGCTCAGCCGGCGGGTGGCGGCCCGCGAGCTCCTCCAGCGCGGGGCCGACCTAGCCGCCGGCTGCGGAGCCGGGGCGCTGGCCGATCGGGCGGTCGCCGAGCTCCGGCTGGCCGGGGCCCGGCCGCGCCGCCGAACGTTCCGCGGGATCGACTCACTCACCGCGGCGGAGCGCCGCGTCAGCGAGATGGCGGCCCAGCAGATGACGAACCGTGAGATCGCCGGATCGCTGTTCGTCACCCAGAAGACGGTCGAGAGCCAACTCACCAGTGCCTACGCCAAGCTCGGCGTCCGCAACCGGGCGGAGCTCAGCGCCGCCCTCGCCGCCGCCCCGGCCGGGACACCGCACGATCCGGCGCCCCGCTAGAGGCGGCGGCCGCCGCTAGGCGTCGGACGGCTACCATCGACCGATGTCGAACTGGCTCTGGATGCAGGCCGCCGTGGTCATCCTCGTCGTCGTCGGAATGATCATCGCCGTGGTCAAGCTCTCCTGACCTCGGCTCCCTGCCGGCTCGACCTCGGCACGAGGCGCCGACTCCCTGCCTAACCCTCAACCAGACGTCCAGATATCAGGTTCCCGTCGGCGCCACCACCGCCGGCGCGGCGGGTCGAGCATGGCCCCCGGGTGGAGGGGAAGATCGGTCCCGTCGAGGATCGCCCGCGGCATCGTCTTGACCAGGAGCTCGGCGTAGGCCCCGAGGCCGGCCTGCTCGAGCCGGTCGGCGATCACCGGCGGGCGCCGCTCGGTGTCGTGGGCGTCAGAGGCCACGTTGTGGATCAGCCCGGCCCGGGCCATGCCGAGGGCGAAGCGCTCGACGTCGCGGCCGAACTGGCCGACCAGCGAGCCGGCGGTGACCGAGGTCAGCACCTTCTGCTCGCGCACCAGGACCTTCAGGAGCTCCGGCCGCCGGTGAAAGCCGGGGCATCGCTCGGGATGGGCGAGGACGATCTCGTGCCCGGCCGACTGGAAGTACCCGACCACCGCCGGGAGGCTGTCGACCACCAGGGTGAACGGGCTCTCGATCAGGAGCCACGGACCCCCGCCCAGGCGGAGCGCACGCAGGTCCTCGGCGCCGAGCTCGTCGATCATCGAGATCGCCACCTCGGCCCCGGCCCGCACCTCGAGGGGGATCTTCTCCTCGGCCAGGCGGGCGTTCACCTGGCCGACTCCGAGGGCGATCGTCGCCGGGTCGTTCGGGTAGCGGGGGCTGACATGCGAGGTGGCCACGATCGTCCGCGTGCCGCCGGCCACTGCCGCCCGGGCGAGCTCCAAAGTCTCCTCGATCGTCGCCGGGCCGTCGTCGATGCCCGGGAGGATGTGGCAGTGGAGGTCGATCACCGGCTTCAGCCTACGGCTGGCCGACCCCGCCCGACCCGCGGCTATGATGCCCCCGGTCCAGGCGACCGTCAGTCCGCGGAGCGGGAAGGGGCAATGTTCAGCTCGATCGTCGTTGGTACCGACGGATCAGACACCGCCCGCGAAGCGGTCTCCCAGGCCGTCGAGCTGGCCGGCCGGCTCGGCGCCGCCGTCCACCTCGTCTCGGCCTACGAGCCCGTCTCCGGTCTGCGGCTCCCCGACGAGCCGCCGGGCACCGTCACCGCCGACGCCGAGTGGGTGATCCATCAGCGCGGCGAGGTCGAGGCCACCCTCGAGGAGGCGGCCGCCGTCGCCCGCCGAGCCGGCGTCACCGTCGCCGTCTACGCCCGCCAGGGCGACGCCGCCGATGCCATCCTCGATGTCGCCGAGGAGCGCGGGGCCGACCTGGTGATCATCGGCAACAAGGGCCTGACCGGGGCCAAGCGGTTCCTCCTCGGCTCGGTCCCGAACAAGGTCTCCCACTACGCGCCGTGCTCGGTGATGATCATCCGCACCACCTAGCCCTGGGTCGGCGCCACCGCCGGCGGCGCCGACGGACCGCCGGGGCGGGTGGCCGCCGCCGCGTCGAGCAGCCCGGCCCCGTAGTGGCCGACGTCGCCGGGCGCACCGAGGGCGCGGGCCGTGGCCCTCAGGCGGGCGATGACCTGGTCGGGCGACGGATGCGGGCCGAGAACGCCGCTGGCGATGACCAGCGCCGCCGCCGCCGCGACGTGGGGCGTGGCCATCGAGGTGCCCTCATAGCCGGACGGCAGGCCGAAGACCCGGGTCGAGCTGCCGAGGAACGTCTCCTGGTAGATGTTGCTCCCCGGCGGCTCCTGGGGCCGGCAGTTCGGATCGTCGGGCAGGGTGGCGGCGTCCGCCCCGCCCCCGGGGGCGACGATCCCCAGCAGGCGGCCGTCGTTGGAGAAGTCCGACAGGCAGCCGTGCTCGGTGGTCGCCCCCACCGCCAGGACGTACCGGGCCCGGGCCGGGTAGGCGACCTGGGCGGCCCCCTCGTTGCCGGCGGCCCCGACCACCAGGACCCCGCGGTCGTGGGCATAGGCGATCGCCGTGGTCAGCTCGGGGATCGAGGCCGCGGTCACGTCGCTGCTGAACTCGAAGCTCATGTTGATCACGTCGGCGTGGTGGCGCACGGCGAAGAACACCCCGGCGGCGATGGCCGAGGCGTCGCCGTCGCCGTGGGAGTCGAGCACCCGGACCGGCATGATCCGCGCCCCGTAGGCCAGGCCGGTCAGCCCGATCCCGTTGTCCGTCCGCTCGGCGATCGTCCCGGCGATGTGGGTCCCGTGCCCGTTGTGGTCGTCTGGCCGGGCGGTCCGGTCGACGAAGTCGTAGCCCCGGACGAACTGGTGGGCGCCGAAGTCCGGCGAGCGCCGAAAGCGGCCGTGGTCGGCGTAGGCCACCCCGGTGTCGAGCACCGCGACCGTCACCCCGGAACCGCCCGGGCGCCCTGCCGCGGCCAGGTTGGCCCAGGCCGCCGGGGCGTTGACTCCGAACGGACCGGCGAAGTTCCACTGGAGCTGCTGCCAGCCTCCCGGGACTCCGGCCCGGCCCGGGTCGTTGGGGATGAGGGGCGCCGGCGGGGTCGGCGCCTGGGCGATGTGGGCGATGTAGTCGGGCACCGCCCAGGCCACGCCCGGTCGCCGGGCCAGAGCCGCCGCCGCCCGGCGCACGTCCGTCCCCGGGGCCAGCCTCACCGTCCGGGTCAGGGGCCCGGCGCCCCCGGACGCCGTCCGGCTCGCCCGCAGGACGGCCGCCCGCGCCGGGTCCGAGGATCCGGCGGCGGCGAGGCCGACCACCACCACGTTGGCCCGGTACCGGGCGGCCGTGGCCGTGGCCGTGGCCGCGGCGCACGGTGCGACCAGGCAGACGGCGACGGCGAGGACGGCGGCGCGCAGTCGCCGCGAAGGGGTCGGGTCGTCGAGAGGATCTGGCGCCATGGTCGGGTGTCTCTGACCCGGCGCTCCGAGCGGCGAGGTCTCAACACCATAATGATGCACCCCGGTGGCGTCCGGCCGGGCCGGTTCCCCGCCCGGCGACGATGAGCGAGCGCTTCTTCCCCCTCGACGAGCACTTCATGCGCCTCGCCCTCCGCGAGGCCGCCCGGGCGCTCGAGCACGACGACGTTCCGGTCGGCGCCGTCGTCGTCCACGCGGGCGAGGTGATCGGCGCCGGGGCCAACGAGCGTGAGCACCGCCAGGACCCGACCGCCCACGCCGAGATGCTCGCCCTCCGCGAGGCCGCCCGCCACCTCGGCGCCTGGCGCCTGATCGACTGCGTCCTCTACGTCACCCTCGAGCCCTGCGCCATGTGCGCCGGGGCGATCGTCCTCGCCCGGGTCCCCCGGGTCATCTACGGGACCGCCGATCCGAAGGCCGGCGCCGCCGGCAGCGTGCTCGACGTCCTCGCCGACCCCCGCCTCAACCACCGGCCCGAGGTCGCCGGCGGCCTCCTGGCCGAGGACTGCGCCGCGCTCCTGCGGGCCTTCTTCGGCTCCCGCCGCTGAGCCGCCGCCCCGGCCACCGATCCTCTAGCCTGGAGGACCGGCCCCCGGAGGGGTGGCAGAGCGGTTGAATGCGGCGGTCTCGAAAACCGTTTCAGGGGTTAAGCCTCTGACGAGGGTTCGAATCCCTCCCCCTCCGCTCCGAACCCATGAGGCTGAGGTCGAGCCTGATATCGACCAGACCGTGCGGCGGCGCCTAAACCTCCAGTCGAGGGTTAGAGATGCCATTTTGGACCGGTGACCGGAGCCAGGCGGGCCCGGGGTGACCCAGCCGGGCCTGCGCTCTGGCGGGCGGCGGAAGCGGCGGTGGGGTCGGTCGGGCGCCCAGCGCAGCGGGGACGCCGAGGCCGTCCAGTGGTAGCTTTGGCCGGTGAAGCTGGCTCCACCGCGCCCCGAACGGGCCGATGCCGATCCGGCGCGGGCGCCGGGCCTGCCGGGGCCCCCGGTCCGCCCGCCGAGCCGGGCCCGGCCCGGCCGGGCCCCCGGCGGGAAGCGTTCGTCGCCGCGGGTCCTCGTGCTCAAGGCGGTCGCCGTCCTCCTTGCCGTCGCCGGGGTGCTCGCCCTCGCCGACGGGGTGACCACCCTCGTCTGGCAGGAGCCGATCTCCGGGCTGCTCGCCCGCTTCGACCAGACGCGGCTGGCCCAGAGCCTCAAGCGGCTCGAGGGCGCCCGGGCCACCCCGGCCGACGTACGGGCCCTGGCCGGCCTGTCGACCGACAGCGAGCGGATGGCCTTCTTCGCCCGCCAGCTCCAGCAGACCGCCCGGGCCGGGCAGGCGGTCGGACGGATCCGGATCCCGCGGATCGGCGCCAACTTCGTGGTCGTCGCCGGGACCGACGAGTCCTCGCTCAAGAAGGGTCCCGGCATCTACTCCGGGACGGCCGTGCCCGGGCTGCGGGGAACGGTCGGCATCGCCGGTCACCGCACCACCTACCTGGCCCCGTTCCGGCGGATCAACGAGCTCGCCCCCGGCGATCGCATCACCCTCGAGATGACCTACGGACTCTTCAGCTACACCGTCCTTGGCCATCGGATCGTCTCGCCCGGCGACGTCAGCGTCCTCCAGCAGGCCCCGTACGACCAGATCGTCCTCACCGCGTGCAATCCGCTCTACAGCGCCGCCCAGCGCATCGTCGTCTTCGCCCGCCTGACCGCCGCCGCCCCGGCCGGACTCGCCCTCTCGGCCCTCGGCCCGCTCGCCCCGGCTCCGCTGCTCTCCGCCGGCCTCGCCGCCGGCGCTCTCCTCGGCGAGGATGTCCCCGCGGATCTCGCCCCGAGCCCCCCGCCCCAGGTCGCCCCGGCCAACGTCCTCCTCGGCGACGCCGGCGCCCTGGCGCCGCCGGCTCCCACCCGAGCGCACGCACCGGCGCCGGCTCACCGGGCGGCCCGTCGCGCCCCGGCGCGCCGGGCGCCGGCCGCCGGTCGGGCCCGGGCGCCCCGCTCGGCGACCACCCCGGGGCCCGTCTCCCGCCCGGTGGTCCGCCGGCCCGTGGCCGTCGCCCCGTCCCGGCCGCGCGTCGCTCCCCGGCCGCCCGCCCGTCCGATCGTCCGTGCCCCGGCTCCCCCCGCCGCCCGCCGACCGGCCGCCGTCAAGCCGGCGCCGGTGACGGCGCCGCCGGTGACCGCGCCCCAGACCCGGGTTCAGGGAAGTCCGGGAGGGCCGACGCCGATCATCGACGTCCCCTCGGGCTGAACCACCGCCTCGGCCGCCCTCTCCTGGATGGTGGCGATGGAGGGTGGGTCGGGGTGGTGGCGATGGAGGGTGGGTCGTGGGCCTGGGTGCGTAGGCCGAGGCGAGGTCTCGGCGCCGGGCGGCGACCGGTCTCCCGCGCCGCTCCCGCGTGCTGGCGGGACCGCGCCGCGGCGGATCCGCCGATCGCCCTCCCCCCCGAGTCGCCCCGGTCAGTACGACTTGCCGCTCGAGCAGACCTTGTAGCCGTAGCCCTGGCCGAGCAGCGTCTCCTGCTGGCGGGCCAGGCTCAACTTGGTGGCCAGGGCGCGGGCGGCGAAGGCGTGGTTGGCGGCGATCGAGTTGGCCACGGCCCGGGAATAGACGGCGAGCTGACGCACGGATCGCACGAATCGTCCCACCGTCGCCCGGTCGCCGGGTGGCGGGCTCAGCCTGCCGAGGCCGCTCGAGAGTCCGTCGGCGATCTGCGCCTGCTGGCGCAGGATCGGAGGCAGCTTTCGCACCACCAGGCCCTTCGCCTTCTTGCGCAGGGCCTCCTGGCGGGCATTCGAGCTCTTGCACAGCGCGTCGGCCCTGGCGATGTAGCTCGCCCGATCGCTGGCGGCCGGCCCCGTGCCGGTCGACCGGGTCGACGAGGTCGAGTTGGTGCTGCCACTCGATCCGCAGCCGACGAGAACCAGGGCCGCGAGGATGAGAGTCGACGACTTGAGCCCGCGCACGGCGCGAACCATACCCGTCGCCCGGCCGCGACCCCCCCTCGCGCCCGAGGGTTTGTTGCGTTTCGAGGAACACCGCCGTCCCCGAGTTGACACCGCTCACCGAGATCGGGAAGATGCCGGCTGGGAACTGGAAGGGATGGCACGGGACCGACTCATCCGCAGCCGTGGTTAGGCTTCGGACCCCGAGGAGGTCTCAAGGCTGGGTTCAGTGAAAGTCTGAAGGCAGGGTTCAGTGTCTCGAGCGGAAGCCTCCCCGCCAGCGTTCCCCCGAAGACCTCACCTCCGCCCTCTCCTTGACTCCGATCCCCCAGACTCCCTCCCGCCTCGCCCCGGCCCACACGCTCGTGGCGCTCGTGGCGCTCGTCGTTCTCGTTCTCGGCGTCTGCACCGCCGGTCCCGCCGCGGCGGCCACCGCCGCTCCGCCGCAGGACAGCGGCGCCGCCGCGCCGACGGCGACCGGCGAGGCGACCGGGTCGGCGCCGCCGGCCAGCGCCTCGGCCGCCGGCACTGACGCCGCCCCGGCTCCGGCGCCCGCGTCGGGCCCTCCGGCCACATCCGCCGATTCGACCGCCGGCGCCACCCAGCCTCCGTCCTCGGCTCCGGCCGGCGACCCGGCCCCGCCGGTCGATCGGAGCTCGAACTCCTCGGCGTCCCCGCCGTTGGCACCCCCGGTCGGGGACGAGATCCAGGCTCAGCCGGCGATCCTCGCGCCCGGGTCGAACGCCTCCCTCGGGCGACCCACGCGCGACGGCCCGGGGCCCGGCCCGGCGCATCCGAGCGATCATGCGATCGTCTCCACCAGCCACCGGCTGCCGCCGCCGGTTCTGAGGTTGACGCAGACTCAGTTGGCGTCGGGCGGTCCGTTTGTGGCGGCGTCGGGTGGGGTGGTTGTGGGTCCGTCGGTGGGGGGTCGGGTGGTGCGGGTTGCTGGTTCGGTTCGTTTGGTGGGGCGTCGGGTGGCGCTTGGGGTTGGGGTGGGGGGGT
>JAXDHJ010000046.1:0-61272 GCA_034664565.1 Solirubrobacteraceae bacterium | reverse complement strand
AGCCGCCGGCGGCGAGGCCGCCGCCCGCCCCGGCTCCGGCGCCGCCGCCGCCGAGGCCGAAGATCAGGCCGAGGTGGCCGAGCGGACCGACCGGGGCGAGGGCGGCGACCTGCCGCCGGACCGCCCGCAGCTCGCCGCGGTAGGAGCAGCAGTGGTCGCACTCGCGCAGGTGCCGGCGGGCGCGCCCGCTGGCCCGGACGCCGCGGTCGTGGGCGGTGACGAGCTCGAGGCGGATCTCGGCGCACGGGGCGTTGCGCGCCTCCGCCGCGTCGAGCACGCCGCCGCGGGCGCGCAGGAGGACCGACTTGACGGCGGCGACCGAGATGCCCAACGCGACCGCGAGCTCCTCGTAGCTCAGCCCCTGGAGCTCGCGCATGAGCAGGGCCGACCGCTGCTGCTCGGGCAGGGCGCTGACGTCGGAGACGAGCCGCCGGAGGTCCTCGCTGCGCTCGGCTTCGACCGGCGGGTCGTGGCGCGGGCCGCGGGAGAGGGCGGGCTGCGCGCCGGGCGTGATCTCGCTCGGGATCGGCGACGGCCGGCGGAGCTGGTCGATGCAGCGGTTGTGGGCGATCCGGTAGAGCCAGGCGCGCAGGGCGATCGGGGCGTCGTTGGACCGCAGGGCGGCGTAGGCGCGGACGAAGACGTCCTGGAGGACATCCTCGGCGTCGGCGTGCGAGCCGCCGAGCATCTGGCGGGCGTAGGCGAAGAGGCGCGCCCGGTAGCGGTCATGGATGATGCTGAACGCCTCGTCGGATCCACCGCGAAACAGCGCCACCAGCTGCTCGTCGGAGCGGAGCCGCAGGAGCGCCGCGGGCAGCGAGATGCTTCTGCTCGCGATTCTGGCCGTGCTGGGGAGGGCGGCGGCTTCCACGGGTTTCCTTGGGCTACACCCCCGTCAACGCGCGCGGCCGGGCAAGGTTGCGAAGACCGGGGCTCGGATTCAGCTCGAGGTGGCGAAGTCGGGCTGTGCCCCGTGGGGCTCCGCGGCCCGGCCCTTCGGCTCCTCCCAGTCCTCCTGGCGGCCGAGGGCGGTCAGGTCGAGCCAGTAGTAGGAGCCCCCGGTCATCTCGGCGCCGCGGGCGAAGGTCGAGTAGGTGTGGAACACGCGGTTCCCGTCGCGCAGGAAGCAGCTCGTCCCCGGCGCCTCGATCGGCTGCTCGGCGGAGACGTAGTAAGCGGTGCCGGCCTGCTCGTGCTCGGCCGCGGTGCGGTAGTTGTACTCGACCGGTGCCACCGACTCGTCGAGGGTGACGTGGAAGTCGTAGTTGAAGTCGCTGGCCTGGGCCGAGTACCACGGGAATTCCCAACCCCGAGCCGCCCGGTAGCGCTCGAGCGTCTCGATCGGCGCCCGCGAGACGTAGGCCAGGGTGGTATCGCGGGCGGCCAGGTGCGCCCGCAGGCCGGGGGAGATCTCGGCGGCGCCGGCCGAGCAGCTCGAGCAGCCCTCGTCCCAGGCCGGATCGAACATGAAGTGGACGAGGATGAGCTGGCGGCGGCCTTCGAAGAGGTCGAGCAGGGTGGCCGGGCCGTCGGGTCCGGTGAACAGGTAGGGCTTCTCGATCTCGACCATGGGCAGGCGCCGGCGCTGGGCGTTGAGCGCGTCCCGCCGGCGGGTGAGCTCCTTCTCCCCGACGAGCAGCTCCTGGCGGGCGGCGAGCCAGACCTCTTGGGATACGACCTCGGGCAGGCTCATCTGGTTCCTCCTGGCGTTGGGGCGTGGACCCTCGCCTTCCATGACCGCCTCCGGGCCGGAAACTCATCGTCCGGGTCCCCAGCGGGCGCGGCGGAGCTACTTGACGGTCAGGGTCCCCATCATCCCCGCCGCCCGGTGGCCGGCAACCTGGCAGAAGTAGGTGTAGCTGCCGGGCTTCAGCGTGACCTTGACCATGGCCACACCCTTGGGGAGGATCGGGCTGGCCCCGAGGATGGGGCCGCTGGGGCCGGTGCCCTGCTGGATGGCGATGTTGTGGGGGACGCCGGACTGATTGGCCATCTTCACGGTGACCGACCCCGGCTTGGACGTCGCCTTGTTGGTCACGTAGGCGAGCTGGCCGGTCGGGTCGGCGTCGACCTCGAGCACCCCGCCGGCGGC
Organism: Solirubrobacteraceae bacterium; assembly: GCA_034664565.1. Classification (GTDB taxonomy): domain Bacteria; phylum Actinomycetota; class Thermoleophilia; order Solirubrobacterales; family Solirubrobacteraceae; genus Palsa-513. The sequence continues at coordinate 59,180 of JAXDHJ010000046.1, read as the reverse complement.
GACGGCCGGCTTGCCGGCACCGGCCGAGGGCACGGCGCTGGCCAGGAGCCCGCTGTCCTGGCCGGTGCGGTCGGCGGCGTAGGCGACATAGGCGGCGACGTTCTTGGCCTGCTTGGGGCTGACCAGGTCGGCCGGCATCACCCCGCCGATCTCGGGATAGAGGATCTGCTGGGTGACCACGCCGCGCACGGTGTTGCGCTCGATGCCCACCGACAGGCTGTTGCGGAAGGCCGCGTCGAGGTTGGGCCCGACGATCCCCTTGGTCCCGGCTCGGGCCAGCACGTGGCAGGAGCCGCACTTGCCGACGAAGGCCTTCTTGCCGTCGACCAGGTTGACCGACTCGCCCTTCTTGACCGAGCAGCCGCCGAGGCCGAGTACGAGGGCACTGCCCGCGGCCACCACCCCCAGCCTCCCGGCTGCCATTCCTCTGCCCCGCGCGGGGTAAGCACGATCGTTCGCCATCGGCGGGCGGCACTCTATCCGGGCGGCCCGACCGATGCCTCGCCCAGCGGGGCGGGCGGGGTCAGGGCGCGGCGAGGCGGTCGAGGCGCCCCTGGGCGGCGGCGAGGACCCCCTCGGCCACGCCCTCCCACGAGTAGCTCGAGCGGGCGGTGGCGGCCACGGCGGCCCGGGTGCGCTCGCGCAGGGCGGCCGGCGCCTCGAGCCAGGCGACGAGGTTGCCGGCGAGCTGCTCGACGGCGCCGGGCCCGAGCCGGAAGGACAGCCAGGGGGCGGCGGGTGGCGGGACCGCCGCCGCCAGGCGGCGGGAGACCTCGGCCAGGCCGGAGTGGTCGGCGCTGATGGGAAGGACGCCGCAGGCCGCGGCCTCGGCGGCCACCATCCCGAACGCCTCGGGGAAGGTGCTCGGCACCACCTGGGCCTGGCAGGCGGGGAGGAGCTCGGCGAGGTCGGCATGCTCGAGGCGCCCGGTGAAGGTGACGCTCCCGGCGGCCCGGGCCGCCGCCGCCAGGTAGCGCCGCGAGCGCTCGGGGTCGAGGCCGTCGAGGAAGGCGAGGAGCATGCGCAGGCGGACGCTCGCCCCGCCCGCCGGCGCCGACCCGGACTCGAGCTCGCGACCGCGCTCGGCCAGTCGCCGCAGCCCGGGGAGGTCGCCGGCGACCAAGGTGTCGAGCATCTCCTCGAGGCCGGATCGGTAGGCCCCGAAGCCGACCACCACCAGCCGGGCGGCCGGGACCCGCTGGCGCACGAGCGGCCAGGCGGCGAGGAGGAGGTCGACCCCCTTGTTGACGATCAGCTTCCCGGTGAAGACGACGATCGGCTCCCGGAGGGGGTCGAGGCCGGCCAGGGCCCGGCCGGCGGCGGCGCCGTCGACCGCGAACCCGTCGCCCGGCGCCGCCCCGGCCTCCGGGGCGCCGGCCAGGCGGCGAGCGAGAGCGCGGAGCCCGTCGGCGGCGGCCGCCGGATCGCGCCGGGTGAAACGGCGGACGTCGACCCCGGGCGGCCCGAGCCGCGTTCTCGCGGCCAGCCGGTCGTCGCCCATGGCCGCCCACAGGCTCTCGGCGGTGTGGCGCGACCCGACGAGCACGCCGCCGGCCCGGGCCAGGCCCTCGCGGGCGTAGGGCAGGAAGCGGTCCAGGGCGGGCTTGACCGAGTACTCGAGCGCGCTGCCGTGAACCTTGACCGCGTAGGGGATGTCCTCGAGGGCCCGGGCGAGGATCACCGGACCCATGATCAGGTGGTTGGCCAGGGCAACCTCGATGTCTGCCCGCCCGGCGACCTGGCGGACGGCGGCGGCGTTGAGGGCGATGTAGTCCTCGATCTCGGCGGCCGAGCACTCGCCGAAGGTCCGCACCTCGAAGCCGTCGTAGCGGTCGCGCACGTAGACCGGCAGGAGGGATCCGATCCCCGGTCGGTAGACGGTGACCCGCACCGGCTCGCGGATCACCCGGACCCGGAGCCCGCCGTCCACCCAATCACCCACCGCGTCGACGAACGGGTGCTGCTCGGGAGCGCGATCCTGGCTGAGGAGGTGGACCTCGTGACCGAGACCGGCGAGGGCGTCGGCCAGGCAGGCGTTGTAGACGTTCGAGCCGGTGCCGCCGAGGAGGTAGCCGTGGAAGATGAGGACGCGCACTCAGGCCAGCCTAGGCGCTGTCGGGCGGGAGCGGTCGCCGCGCCCGGCGTCGGCGGGGCCCGGTAGGATTCGGGCATGAGCATCAGCCAGCGCTACCGTCTGCGCACGCCGTCGACCGGCCGCGAGCTCATCATCGAGGCCGACGGCGAGCGGACCTATGTCGACCGGGAGACGGGCGAGCCGCTCGAGGTGCTGGGAAAGCTCCTGCCCCTCGCCCCCTCGCCGTCGAACCTTCCCTGGGCGGTGGAGAACCTCCGCTTCTGCACCTGGTGCGAGCAGCTCGCCCAGAAGGATCTCAACGACTGCCCGACGTGCGCACGACGCATGGATCCGCTCGAGACCTAGGTTGCGCCCGGGCCTGACACGGTCGGCGGCCCTGGCCTGCGTCCTCTTGACCGGGGGGGTCGCCCTGAGCGCCTGCGGTGGCACCCAGGTGGCGGACGCGGTCCCCCGCACCGTTCCGGACATCACCACCCCGAACGCCTCGGCCGCGCTGGCGGCGGGGGCGCCGGGCACCTCGACCGACACCACGTCGAGCACCTCGACCGACACCACCTCGACCTCGTCGACCGACACCACCTCGTCCTCGAGCGGATCGAGCACGGGCTCGGGCGGGACGTCCACCGACACCACCGGCTCGAGCACGTCCTCGGGCGGGAGCACCGCCACCACCGGCGCCAGCACCACCGGGGCGCCGAGCACCGCGACCACCACCGGCAGCGGCTCGAGCACCGGGGCAACCGGCGGGTCGAGCTCATCCCCGACCGGGGGCGTCTCCCCGTCCTCGGGCACCACCACCCCCCGCACCGGCACCTCGACCTCGGGTTCGGCCAACACCGGCGGGGCCGGCGGCTCGGCCAAGCAGTTCCAGAGCTTCTGCGCCCAGAACCCCGGCGCCTGCTAGACGGGACTCCCGCCCGGCCCGGCGATCAGGGCGTGGAGACCAGGGTGGCGCTGTAGGTGAGGCGGGCGGTGCGGTAGAGGCAGATGTACTGGACGACGCTGCCCACGTTGGTGTGGGTGGTCTGCGTGGTGGTGTCGCTGCACTTGCCCTTCGGCCGGCTCGCCCGCCAGGAAACGTCGTTGCCGAAGCCGAGGGCGAGGGCCGGGGCCCAGGTGGGCACGGTGAGGGCGACGACATTGCCCTTCTTGACCGGAATGGTCTGGGCCAGGGCGAACTGGGCGGTCATGCCGAAGAAGGGCTGGAGGGCGACGATCGGGCTCTGGGCGAGCAGGCGGTACTGAAGCTTGTTGCCGCCGCGGAGGATGGCCAGGCCGGCCGAGGACGGACCGCCCTCGTTGGCGTCGAAGAAGGCGATCTGCTTCTTGCCCGGGTTGCCCAGGGTGATCGACCAGGCGACGATGGTGCCGTCGCGCGGCACGGTGACCACCGACTTCTCGGGGCCGACCTTCACCTGCACCCCGGTGGTCCGGCTGACGGCGAGGCAGGGATTGGCGGGACAGCTCGGCGTCGGCTGGGTCGGCTTGGTCTGGGCGAGCTGGGTGGCGGTCAGACCGAGCTCGTTCAGGGTTCCCAGCGCCACCCCGGGGACGGCCAGGGCCACCGCCACGCTGGTCATGGCTGCGAGGGCAAGGAGTCTCATGGTGCCCCATTCAACACCACACCGGGCGCCTTGTAGCGCAGACGCCAGGAAAATTGCGGCTGCCGCCCGCCACTAACATCCGCCGTCGATGGCGGCGGCGATACAGGCGGTGGGGCTCGAGCGCGAGTTCAAGGGAAGGCTGAAGGCGGTGGCCGGGATCGATATCGAGGTCGCCGCCGGCGAGGTCTACGGCTTCCTCGGACCGAACGGCGCCGGCAAGACGACGACGGTGCGCATGCTCGTCACCCTCCTGCGCCCCACCGGCGGCTTTGCCCGGGTGGCCGGCTACGACGTGGCCCGCCAGCCGGGCGAGGTCCGCCGCCACATCGGCGTCGCCCTCCAGGATGCGGCGCTCGACGCGCTGATGACCGGACGCGAGCTGATCGAGCTCCAGGCCACCCTCCACGGCATCGCGCCGCGGACCGTGCGGGCCCGGGGCCGGGAGCTCATCGAGCGGGTCGGGCTCCTCGACGCCCAGGACCGCCGGGTCGGCACCTACTCGGGAGGCATGCGCCGCCGCCTCGACCTGGCCATGGCGCTCATCCACGACCCCGAGGTCCTCTTCCTCGACGAGCCGACCACCGGCCTCGATCCCGTCTCCCGGGTCACCCTGTGGGAGGAGGTTCGCCGGCTCAGGGACGAGGGCACCACCGTCTTCCTCACCACCCAGTACCTCGAGGAGGCCGACCGCCTGGCCGATCGACTGGGCATCATCAACGCCGGGGTGCTGGTCGCCGAGGGCACCCCGACCGCGCTGAAGGCCGAGGTCGGCAGCCCCCACCTCGATGTCACCCTGGCCGGGGACCAGGGCGCCGAGCGCGCCCGCGAGGTGCTCGCCGGCTTCGGCCGGCTGAAGCCGCCGGGCCCCGACGGCCGGGTCTCGGTGGCGGTGTCCGCGGGCGCGGCCGAGATCGCCCCGGTGGTGCGGGCGCTCGACGAGGCCGGGGTGCGGATCGCCTCGCTCGAGCTCGTCGAGCCGACGCTCGACGATGTCTTCCTGGCCAAGACCGGCGAGCGCCTCCGCGACGACGAGGCGGCGTGACCCGGACCGTCTGGGCGCTCGCCCGCCGGGCATTGCGCAACCTCCTGCGCCGCCCCCAGTTCATCGCCCCCCTTGTCGTCTTCCCCACCCTGATGCTCGCCGTCAACGTCGGCGGGCTCTCGCGCACGACCACGCTCCCCGGCTTCACCCCCGGGGTCCACGGCTTCCTCGACTTCCAGCTCGCCGCCGCCATCACCCAGTCGCTCCTGCTCGGCGGGGTGAGCGCCGGCATCGCCGTGGCCCTGGAGATCGAGGGTGGCTTCTTCGACCGCCTGGTCGCCGCCCCCATCCCCCGGCTGGCCATCGTCCTCGGGCGTCTGGTGGCGACGACGGTGATCGCCGTGGCCCAGGTGGCCTACTTCCTCGCCCTCGGGCTCATCCTCGGCGCCCATATCCGCAGCGGGGTGCCGGGGGCGCTGCTCGTGGCGGGGATCGGCGCGCTGGCCGGGACCGGCTTCGGCGCCCTCGGGGTGATGATCGCCCTGCGGGCCCGGAGCGCCTCCACCGTCCAGGGGATCTTCCCCCTCGTCTTCGTCGTCCTCTTCGTCTCCACCGCCTTCTTCCCCCGCAACCTCCTGGAGAGCCCGGCCCGGGAGATCGCCCGCTTCAACCCCCTCAGCTACCTGGCCGACGGGATGCGCGAGCCCATCATCCACCCCCTCCAGCTGGCGGCGGTCCTCGACGGCTTCGCCGCCGCCGCCGGGATCGCCGTGGTCGCCGGCGCCCTCTCGGTGCTCGCCCTGCGCGGGCGACTGCGCGACGCATGACCGGCGCCGCCCGGACGGTGGCCGCCCTGGCCCGGCGCGCCCTGAACGAGATCTTCCGGGTCCCGGGGGCCGCCATCCCCGGCATCCTCGCCCCCACCATCTTCATGCTCGGCCTGTCCAGCGTGTTCGGCAACGCCGTCCACATCCCCCACTTCGGGGTCAGCGACTTCCGCACCTACATCGTCCCCGTCGGCCTGCTCCAGGCGGCGGGCTTCACCGGCGCCGCCACCGGGGTCAACCTCGCCCGCGACATCGAGCAGGGCTGGTTCGACCGCCTGCTCCTCTCCCCCACCCCCCGCGTCGTCCTCCTCGCCGGGATCGTCAGCTCGGCCTCGCTGCGCGCCCTGCTCCCGAGCTCCTTCCTCCTCCTCGTCGCCACCCTCCTCGGCGTCCGCTTCCCCGGTTTCCTGGGCATCGTCGTCGCCGCCCTGCTGGTCATGGGCCTGGCCATGGCCATCGCCTTCTACGCCGTCATCCTCGCCCTGCGCTTCCGCACCCAGCAGGCGGCGCCGCTGATGCAGATGGGTGGGTTCATCGCCGTCCTCTTCACCAGCGCCTACGCCCCCCGCGCCCTGCTCACCCCGTGGCTGCGCACGGTCTCCGACCTCAACCCGGTGACCGACGTCCTCACCGGGGTGCGCCAGGGCTTCATCGGCTCGGTCACCTGGGCCGACACCGGCCCGGCGCTCCTCGCCCTGGGCGCCATGCTCCTCGTCCTCGGTGCCCTCGCCGTGCGCGGCCTGCGCCGGACCGGGGTCTAGGAGGAGTCGGCGAGCAGGGCCGCCGCCGCGGCGATCTCCTCGTCCTCGCCGGGGGCCGGGGTCCAGGGGAGGCGGAGCGGGTCGTCGGCGTAGCGGGGGATGACGTGGAGGTGGAAGTGGAAGACGGTCTGCCAGGCCGGGGCCCCGCACGAGTTCAGGAGGTTGACCCCGTCGGCGCCGAGGCGCTCGAGCGCCCGCCCGGCCACCCGCTGAGCCATGGCGGCGCAGGCGGCCAGGTCCTCGCCGCCGATCTCTCGCAGGTCCCGGGCGTGGGCCCGCGGTATGACCAGGGCGTGACCCCGGGTGGCGGGCGCGATGTCCATGAAGGCCAGCGTCCGGTCGTCGCCGTCGATCACCCGCGCCGGCAGGGTCCCGGCGACGATCCGGCAGAAGATGCATTCCGGATCGGCGGCGCCGGCCCCCCCGGCGGCGGCAGCCTGCCCCGCCGCGGCCAGCAGGTCCCCGGCGGTGTGGCGACCGCTCGCCTGGTCGCCGACGATCAGCTCGACCAGTGCCGGCACCCGCTCGGCCGGATGCGGGCGGTCAGAGATGTCCTCCCCGGGGAAGGCCTCCTGGTGCATCTCGGTGCGCATGTCCCCGGGGTCGACCGAGTAGATCCGCAGCTCGGGATGCTCGGCCCCGAGCACCGCGGTCAGCTGCTCGAGGGCGGCCTTGGAGGAGCCGTAGCCGCCCCAGCCGGGATAGGGCTCGACGGCGGCGTCCGAGGTCACGTTCACCACCCGTCCGCCGGTCGCCCCGAGCATGTCGAGGGCGAGGCGGATGAGGGCGAGCGGGGCGTGGACGTTGACCTCGTAGACCTGGCGCAGGACCTCGGGCGGGTAGTCGGCGAGGGCGGGCTGGGGGCTCGGGCCGAGCAGGCTGGCGTTGTTGACCAGGGCGTCCAGGCGGCCCATCCCCCGGGCGGCGGCCACGAGCGCCGCCCGGTGCTCGGGGTCGGCGACGTCGCCAGCCAGGGCGGCCACCGTGGTGCGCCCGGCCAGGTCGCGCTCGGCCTCGGCCAGGGCGCCGGCACCCCGGGCGTCGATGACCAGGCCCCAGCCCCGGTCGGCCAGCGCCCGGGCCAGCTCGAGCCCGAGGCCCCGCGAGGCTCCGGTGATGATCGCCACCCGTTCGAGGCTCACCGCCGGCCCCCGGCTCGCTGCACCAGCATCGCTTCCTCCCGCGCCGCGTCGGGCCCGCGCCCCGCGCGCCGGCCCACCTCAGACCAGCATACGCGCCAGGGCCACCGCTTCCTCGGGGGTGGCGGCAACGCCGGCGAACTGGGCCTCGGCCAGCTCGGCCAGGAGCTCCCCGAGCCGGGGTCCGGGCTTCATTCCGAGCTCGCGCGCCAGGCGGTCCCCCCGCACCAGCGGCGCCGGGCGACCGTGGCGCTGCCAGTCGAGCACGACGCCCAGCAGCGACCGCGCCAGCCCCAGGTGGCGCTCGATCGCCACCTCGCTCCTGGCCCCGCGGGTGGCCAGGCGGTCGGCCACCGAGAGGAGGGTGACATCGGCGGCCACCGGGTCGCAGGCGTCGAGGTAGCGGTAGATCGACCGCCGGCCGAGCGGCGCTTGGTGCACGAGGAATCCGAGGCGCAGATGGTGGCGAACCAGCTCCGAAACATGCCCCTGGAGCCGGTCGCTGGCGCGTAGGCGGCCGAGGATCTCGCGCGCCATCCCCGCCCCGAGCTCGTCGTGGCCGAGGAAGCGGACCCGCCCGTCCTCGTCGACCGCCCGGGTCGGCGGCTTGGCCACGTCGTGGAGCACGGCGCCGAGCCGCAGGGCCTGTCCGCGGGTCAGCTCGTCGGCCAGCGGGAGGGCGAGGAGGTCCCGGACGGCGGCGGCGTGCTCCTCGCCGAGGACGGCGCCCGGGTCGGCCTCGAGGGCGATCGCCCGCTCGAGGACCTCGAGGGTGTGGCCGGCGACATCGCGGTGGTGGTAGCGGTTCTGCTCCACCCCGGCCATGGCGTCGAGCTCGGGGAGGATCACCGCGGTCAGGCCGAGCTCGCCGGCCAGCCCGAGGCCGGCCACCGCCCGGGGGCTCGAGATGATCCGCTTGAGCTCACCGAACACCCGCTCGGCGGCCACCCCGGCCAGGGCCGGCGCCGCGGCCCGGGCGGCACCGGCGGCCTCGGGATCGGGTTCGAGCCCGAGCTCGCAGACCAGGCGCACCAGGCGCAGGGTGCGCAGCGGGTCGGCGCGGAGAGCGTCGGCTCCGGCCAGGCGCAGCCGCCCGGCGGCCAGGTCGCCGGCTCCGCCCAGCGGATCGACCAGCTCGCCGCCGTCCAGGGGCCGGGCGATGGCGTTGACGGTGAAGTCGCGCAGGGCCAGGTCGGCGGCCAGGGACCCGCCCCGCAGCGGGTTGAGGTCGGCCTGCCAGGAGCGGTCGCGGGCCACCACGCGCCAGGCGCCGAACTCGTCGGAGAGCTCGAAGGCCACGGCGGCGGCCGACCGGGCCAGGGCCTGGGCGGCGCGGCGCACGTCGCCGTCGATCACCACGTCGACGTCGGTGACCGGACCGGCCCGGCGCAGACCGTCGCGCACGGCGCCGCCGACCAGCCAGGCCGGGGTCCCGGCCAGCGCGTCGCGCACCAGCTCGAGCGGGCTGGTCACGGCGCCGCGGGGACCCCGTCGCGGTGATAGTGGCGGGGGACGCGGGCGAGCAGGCCGCAGGTGACCTCGTAGTTGATGGTCCCCAGGCGCCGCGCCACCTCCTCGGCGGTGATCTCCCCGCCGATCAGGGTGGCCGGTGCCCCCGGGCGCACCGTGGTGTCGGGGCCGAGGTCGACGGTCACGTTGTCCATGCTCACCGTCCCCACCAGCCGGCGCCGGCGGCCGTCGACGAGGACGTCGGCGTTGTTGGTCAGGGCCCGCCGCCAGCCGTCGCCGTAGCCGATGGGCAGGACCCCGAGCCGGGTCGGCGACTCGGCGATGAAGCGCCGCCCGTAGCCGGCGCTCTCCCCGGGCGCGCACGGCTTGATCGCCGCCACCCACGAGGTCAGCTCGAGCGCCGGCTCGAGGCCCCGGGCGGCCGGGTCCCGGCCGAAGGGATCGAGGCCGTAGATGGCCACCCCGCACCGGGCGAGGTCGAAGTGGGCGCGCCGGTCGCGCAGGAGGGCGGCGCTGTTGGCGGCGTGGACGACGAGGTCGCCGTAGCCGGCGGCCCAGGCCGCGAACCGCTCGAGCTGCTCGCCGAAGAACGGGTCCTCGCGGTCGTCGGCGGTGGCGAAGTGGGTCATCGCCCCCACCAGCTCGCACCCCGGGGCGGCCCGCACGGCGGCGGCCAGGAGGTCGGCCTGGGCGGGGTCGCGGGTCCCGAGGCGACCCATGCCGCTGTCGAGCTTGACGTGGATCCGCCCGCCGCCGAGCCCGGCCATCCAGTCGATGAGGTCCTCGGTCCAGGCCACCACGTCGGCCCCGGCCCCGCGTGCGGCCGCCGCCTCGGCCCGGGTCAGCGCCCCCATGACGAGGATCGGCGTCCCGGCGATCCCCGCCGCCCGCAGCTCGACCGCCTCGGCCGCGGTGGCCACCGCCAGCCAGCTCGCCCCGCCGGCCAGGGCGGCCCGGGCGCACGGCACCGCTCCGTGCCCGTAGGCATCGGCCTTGACCACCGCGCACAGCGCCGGGCCCTCGGCGGCCAGGCGGGTGCAGTTGCGCTCGATCGCCGCCAGGTTGACCGCGGCCAGGGCCCTGACCATCAGTCAGACCAGGCTGCGGGGGAGGGCGGCGATCACGTCGGAGGCGATCACGCCCTCGGCCCCGTGGGTCTCGGCCGCCCGCCGCCCGGCCAGGAGGTGGAGCATGACCGCGGCGCAGGCCGCCGCGAACGGCTCGATCCCCTTGGCGAGCATCGCCCCGAGCACGCCGGAGAGGACGTCGCCGGTGCCGGCGGTGGCCAGCGCCGGGGTGCCCCCGGGACTGACGGCCACCGTCCCGTCGGGGGCGGCTATCAGGGTGTCGTCGCCCTTGAGCACGACGATGGCCCCGGCCAGGGCCGCCGCCCGGCGGACGTGCTCGAGGCGGGCGGCGGCGACGGCGGTGCGCTCGACCCCGAGCAGGCGGGCGAGCTCGCCGTCGTGGGGGGTGAGCACGGTGGGGTCGGCGCGGTCGGCCAACTCCTCCAGGCGCCCGGCGTGGGCGTTCAGGCCGTCGGCGTCGAGCACCACCGGGACGGCGGCCCGCCGGGCGAGCTCGCGGGCGAACTCGGCGCCGCCGCGGCCGAGGCCGGGTCCGAGGACGAGGGCGCCGCCCCGACGCCCGAGCTCGAGGACGGTCTCCACCCCGGCGGCCTCGAGGGTCCCCTCGGCGTCGGGGAGGGCCCGCGTCATCACCTCGAGGAGGCGGGTCTCGAAGACGAGGGAGAGCGAGGCCGGGACGGCGACAGTGACGTAGCCCGCACCGGCCCGCATGGCCGCCTCGGCGGCCAGGCACGGCGCTCCGGTCAGGCCGGCGCTGCCCCCGGCGACGACCACGTGGCCGCTCTCGAACTTGGTCGACGCCGCCCGGCGGCGGGGGATGAGGCCGAGCACCGTCGGGTGGATCAGCCCGGCCCCGGCCTCGACCGGGGCGCCGGCCGGGATCCCGATGTCGAGTACCCGCACCTCCCCGGCGTGCTCCTTGCCCGGGGCGATCCACAGGCCGGGCTTGGCCGCGTGGAAGGTGCCGGTGGCGGCGGCCCGGACGGCGAGACCGGCCACCTCCCCGCTCGAGGCGTCGACCCCGCTCGGGACGTCGGCGGCGAGCACGGGTAGACCGCTGGCGTTGATGGCGGCGATGGCCTCCCCGACCTCGCCCCGCGGCTCACCGGCGAAGCCGGTGCCGAGGAGGGCGTCGACGATGAGGCTCGCCTCGCCATCGCCGTCGCCGCTGCCGTCGCCGCCGGCCGCCGGGGGGCCGGGCCCGCGGCGGGGCGGCTCGCCGGGCAGCCGGTCGAGGTTGATCCGGGCATCGCCGGTGACGAGGGTCGGGTCGGCGGCGAAGATGACGTCGACCGTGCGTCCGGTGTCGCGGAGGAGGCGGGCGGCGACCAGCCCGTCGCCGCCGTTGTTCCCCTTGCCGGCCCAGACGACGATCCGCCCGGCGGGGGCGAGCTCGTCGGCCAGGCGGGCGAGGCGGGAGCCGGCGCGCTCCATGAGCTCGAGCGAGGCCACCCCGCCCCGGCCGGTGGCCCAGGCGTCGATGGCCCGCATCTGCGGGGCGTCGGGGAGGGGCTCGAGGAAGGCGGGCAGCATCAGCGCAGGACGGCCACCGCCGCCGCGGTCAGGCGCGAGTGGGTGAGGGAGACCTCGACGCTGACCCCGAGCTCCCGGGCCCGGTCGCGGGCGGCGCCGTGGAGGACGACGTGGGCCTCGCCGGCCCCACCGGTCACCTCGATCTCGAGCGGGCGCAGGACGTCGAGGCGCAGCGCCTTGAATACCGCCTCCTTGGCGCAGAAGCGGGCCGCCAGGTGCTGGGCGGGGCGGGCCCGGGTGGCCGCGTAGTCGCGCTCCCCGGGGGTGAACAGCCGCTGGGCCAGCCGCGGGCGCCGCTCGAGGGCGCGCTCGAGGCGGTCGATCTCCAACAGGTCGATACCGATCATCGTCGTGGCGATGCTAGCTGCGCCGCTCCGGCCCCGCCCGCGGGCGGCGGCGGCGTCGGCGGACGGCGCCGGGGGGGAGGGCGCGGCGGGTCGGGTAGGCTGGCCGGCCGATGACCCGCGACGACGCCGACGAGGCCTTCGACTGCCTCACCCGCCACGCCCGCGCCCTGAAGCCCCCGGGCGACGCCGCCGCGGCGCTGGCCCTCCTCGACGGGGTGGCCCTGGCCCCGCTCCAGCGCGCCGCCATCGTCCACTACATCTCGGTCGGGCCGGCGGTGGTCAACCTCGCCTACCGGGTGCTGAAGTCGGCCACCGCCACCCTGGTGGCCGCCCGCTTCGCCGCCGCGCAGGCCGGCGACGCGGACCTCACCGCTCCCGCCGTCCAGCGCGAGCTCCTGGCCGAGCGGATCCTCGCCCTCGGGGGCGGCCTGACCGGCGCCGACCCGGCGGCGCGGGCGGCCGGTCTGACCGAGGCCCTGTGGGCGCGGCTGGCCGCCGGTCGCCTCGCCCTCGACGCCCAGCCGGTCCTCGCCGACCGGGCGGTGGTCGGGGACCTGCTCGAGGCGGCGGGGATCGCCTACCTCTTGGCCCAGCTCCTCGAGAACCCGCCGGCGCCGGCCGTGGTCCTGGGCAACGGCCGCTGAGCGGTCGGTCTCGGAATCAGCTCGCGCGACTCCAGGCTCAGGCGGCGAGCCGGATCACCTCGTCGGTGGCCCGCTCGGTGAGGAGGTCGAGGACGCCGGCCTCGATCCGGGCGCGGCGCCGCGGCTGGGCCAGGAGGCGCCGGTCGGTGGGGCCGGGGCCGACGTCGCTGAGGGTCCAGCCGGAGTCGAAGCGGTCGAAGAGGCGGGGGTCGATGTAGGAGGCGCGGCAGACCGCCGGGGTGTTGCCCAGGCACTCGCTGGCCACGCCGACGGCGGCGGTGATCGCCCGCCGGCGGGCGGTCTTGGTCTGTGCCGCCGGGGCGGCCCGGGCGAGGGAGGCCGCGGCGAGGACGGTGGCGTTCCAGGTGCGGAAGTCCTTGGCGGTGAAGTCGCCGTCGAGGCACTCCTTGAGGTGGGTGTTGATGTCCTCGGCGCGGACCGGACGCCAGGCGCGGCCGTCGCGGTAGGCGAGGAGCTGCTCCTCGGGGCGGCTGCGCCGGCGGCGGAGCAGGGCGTCGAGGGCGGCCACGGCGGCGGGATCGTCGACCACGGTGACCAGGCGCTGACCGCTCTTGCCGGGATAGTCGAAGACGAGCTCGGCGCCCCGGCGGCGGACGTGCTCGCGGTGGATGGTGGTCAGCCCGTGGCTCCCGTTCTCCCGGGCGTAGTCCTCGCTGCCGACGCGGAAGCAGCCGACGTCGAGCAGGCGCACGGCACACGCGAGCATCCGCCGGCGGTCGAGCTCGCCGGAGCGCAGCTCCCGCTCGACCCGGCGGCGCAGGCGGGGCAGGCGGGCGGCGAACTCAAGCATGGTGGTGAACTTCTCCCGGTCGCGGCGGGTGCGCCAGTCGGGGTGGTAGAGGTACTGCTTGCGCCCGGCCTCGTCATGGCCGGTGGCCTGGAGGTGGCCCCGCTCGTCGGAGCAGATCCACACGTCCCGCCAGGCCGGGGGGATGACGAGCTCGCGGATGCGCTCGAGGACCACGGGATCCTCGACGCGGCGGCCATCCGCGGCGAGATAGACGAACCCGCGCCCGCAGCGACGCCGGCTCAGCCCCGTGCCCGAGCAGTCGGAGCGGCGCAGGCGGGTCATGGGCGGGCGGGGCGGACGGGGCGGGGCGGGGATTCGGCCATGGCTCCCTGATACCCGTCGGCGCGCGCGAGTCAAACCGGGCCCGGCCGGGCTACTCGACGGTGACCGTCTTGGCGAGGTTGCGGGGCTGGTCGACGTTCAGGCCCCGGCGGCGGGCGATGGCGTAGGCCAGGAGCTGGAGGGGGATCACGGCGAGGACGGGCTGGAGCATGGGGTCGGTGGCGGGGATGGGGATGGCGGCATCGGCGTGGGGGGCCACCCGGTCGTCGCCGTCGGTGGTGATGGCGATCACCCGGGCCCCGCGGGCCCGGACCTCCTGGATGTTGGAGATGACCTTCTCGAGGACGGGCGAGCGGGTGGCCACGCAGATCACCGGGGTGGCCTGGCCGAGGAGGGCGATGGGCCCGTGCTTCATCTCGCCGGCGGCGTAGGCGTCGGTCGAGATGTAGGAGATCTCCTTGAGCTTGAGGGCACCCTCGAGGGCCACCGGGAGGCCGACGTGGCGTCCGAGGTAGAGGAAGAACTCGGCCTCCCAGCAGCTGTCGGCGATCTCCTCGATGCACGGCTCGACCCGGCCGATGAGCTCGTCGATGGAATGGGGCAGGTGCTTGAGCTCGGCCACCAGCTCGGCCACCCGGTCGGGCGGGAGGGTGCCGCGGAGCTCGGCCAGGCGCAGGGCGAGGAGGTACATGACGGCCACCTGGCAGACGAAGGTCTTGGTGGCGGCGACGCCGATCTCGAGGCCCGCCCGGGTGAAGAGCACGCCGTCGGAGTCGCGGGTGGCCTGGGAGCCCATGGCGTTGGTGATGGCCAGGACCTTGGCTCCGCGCTCCCGGGCCAGGCGCATGGCGGCCAGGGTGTCGGCGGTCTCGCCGGACTGGGAGATCCCGATGAGCAGATCGCCGGGGCCGACCACCGGGTTGCGGTAGCGGTACTCGGAGGCGATGTCCATCTCGACGGGCAGGCGGGCCCACTCCTCGATGGCGTAACGGCCGATCAGGCCGGCGTGGTAGGAGGTCCCGCAGGCGACGATGACGATGCGCTTGGCCTCGCCGAGGATCGCCTCGTCGAGGGCACCCTCGTCGTCGAGGTCGACGCCGCCGCCGAGGGCGGTGCGGTCGAAGATGGTCTCGGCCACGGCGTCGGCCTGCTCGTGGATCTCCTTGAGCATGAAGGTCTCGAAGCCGCCCTTCTCGGCCGTCTCCTCGTCCCAGTCGAGCTCCTCGACCGCCCTCTGCACCGGCTCGCCCTGGGCGGTGGTGAGCTCGACGCCCGACGGGCGCAGCGTGACGATCTCGCCGTTCTCGACGTAGAGGACCCGGCGGGTGTGACGCAGGAAGGCGGGGACGGCGGAGGCGATGTAGTACTCGCCCTCGCCGCAGCCGACGATCAGCGGGCACTCCTTGCGGGCGCCGACCAGGAGGTCGGGTTCGGCCAGGGACATGACGACGAAGGCGTAGTGGCCGGTCAGCTCGTTGTAGGCCCGGCGCACGGCGGTGGCCAGATCGCCGTCGTGGTGGTGGGCGACGAGATGGGCGATGACCTCGGCGTCGGTCTCCGAGGTGAACTGGCAGCCGGCGGCCTGGAGGCTCTCCTTGAGCGTCAGGTAGTTCTCGACGATGCCGTTTACCACGACGTGGACCCGGTTGGTGGTGTCGAAGTGGGGGTGGGCGTTCTCGTGGCTGACCCGGCCGTGGGTGGCCCACCGGGTGTGGCCGATCCCGGTGGTGGCGGGCCGCGTGGCGAGGGCGACGGCGCCGCGGGGTACGACCAGGGCCTCGACGGCCTCGTGGAGCTTGTCGAGGTTGCCGACCGCCCGCACCGAGTGGATCTCGGCGGCCCCGCCGGGCCCGTCGGGGGAGATCAGGGAGATGCCGGCGCTGTCGTAGCCGCGGTACTCGAGCTTGCGCAGACCGGCGAGGAGAATCTCCTGGACCGGGCGATCTCCGACGTATCCGACGATTCCGCACATGAACCGTCGAGGCTATCAGCGGCCGCGGGCGGCCAGTCCGGGGCGGCCCGTCGCCGGGAAGTGGCCGGGGCGCCTGCCACCATGGACGGATGACCACCGCCGTCCCGAGCACATTCGCGGCGACCGCGCTCGAGCGCCTGCGGACGCTGACCGGCGACCCGGCGTGCGAGTTCCGCCCGGGACAGCTCGAGGCGATCGAGGACGTCGTCGCCGATCGGGCGCGGGTGCTCTGCGTGCAGCGGACGGGGTGGGGGAAGTCGGCGGTGTACTTCGTGGCCACGGCGCTGCTGCGCGAGGCCGGGGCGGGCCCGACGTTGATCGTCAGCCCGCTGCTCGCCCTGATGCGCAACCAGATCGCGGCGGCCGGCCGGCTGGGGCTGCGGGCGCACACCGTCAACAGCACCAACCGGGAGGAGTGGGACGAGGTCCGCGACCGTTTGGCGGCGGACACCATCGACCTGCTTCTGATCAGCCCGGAGCGGCTGAACAACCCGCGCTTCGGGGAGGACATGCTGCCCCGGTTCGCGGCGTCGGTCGGGCTGCTGGTCATCGACGAGGCGCACTGCATCTCCGACTGGGGGCACGACTTCCGCCCGGACTACCGGCGGGTGAAGGACATGCTCGACGCCCTGCCGGCGGAGGTCGCGGTCCTGGGGACGACGGCGACGGCCAACGACCGGGTGGTCGGCGACGTCCTCGAGCAGCTCGCCCTCCCGGACGGCGAGCCGCTGCGCTCCTACCGGGGCCCGCTGGCCCGCGGCAGCCTGCGCCTGGAGGTCCTCGAGCTGCCGCGGGCGGCGCAGCGGCTCGCCTGGCTCGTCGAGCACCTGCCGGACCTCGAGGGCTCGGGGATCGTCTACACCCTGACCAAGCGCGACGCCGAGCAGGTGGCGAGGTTCCTGAGCGCAAACGGCGTGCCGGCCCTGGCCTACAGCGGAGAGCAGGAGACGGCGGAGCGGATCGCCACCGAGGAGCGGCTCCTGCGCAACGAGATCAAGGCGGTGGTCGCCACCAGCGCCCTGGGGATGGGGTACGACAAGGCCGACCTGACCTTCGTGGTCCACTACCAGGCGCCGGGCTCGGTGGTCTCCTACTACCAGCAGGTGGGGCGGGCCGGGAGGGGGGTCGAGCACGCCGACATCGTCCTGCTGCGGGGCGGCGAGGATCGCCAGATCCAGGACTTCTTCATCGAGCAGGCCTTTCCGGCGCGGGAGCGGGTCGACGCCGTGCTCGTCGAGCTGCGGGCGGCCGGCGAGACGGGCCGGACCACCCGCGAGCTGATGGCGGTGGTGAACCTGGGGATGGGCCGGATCGAGGCGATGCTGAAGATCCTCGACGTCGAGGGGGCGGTGCGCCGGATCGGGAGCCGCTGGCGGGCGGTGGCCGACGCCGACTGGACCTACGACGCCGAGCGCTACCGCCAGGTGACCGCCCTGCGCCGGGCCGAGCAGGAGGCGATGGCCGCCTTCGGCGTCGACGGCCGCTGCCTGATGCGCGTCCTCCAGGAGGAGCTCGACGATCCGGCGGCCGAGGACTGCGGTCGCTGCTCGGTGTGCACCGCCCCGCGCTTCGGGCAGCCGCCGGATCCGGGGCTGGTCGAGCTGGCGTGGCGCCACCTGCGCTCGCGGCCGCTCGATCTCGAGGTCAGGAAGATGGCGCCGGACGCCGCCGGGACGATGCGCAGGATCCCGGATGACGCCCGCACCGAGCCGGGCTGGGCGCTGGCCCGCTTCGGGGACGGTGGCTGGTGGCCGGCGGTGGAGCGGGGCCTGGCCACCGGGGAGTTCGACGAGGAGGTCGTGGTGGGGCTGGCCGAGATCCTACGGGGAGCCGAGGTGCCCGTGGCCTGGGTGACCAGCGTTCCGTCCGCCCGCCTGGGCGGCGTCACGGCGCGCCTGGCCGCGCGGGTGGCGGCGGAGCTCGGAGTGGCCGCCGTCGACCTGGTGACCCGCCGGGAGGAGCGCCCGCCGCAGCGGGACATGGCCAACGCGGTGCAGCAGGCGGCCAACGTCCGCGGGGCCTTCGCGGTCACGGCCAGGCCACCGCCGGGGACCGGCGTCCTGCTCGACGACCGCCGCCACTCGGGCTGGACGCTGGCCATGGTCGGGGGACAGCTGCGCCGGGCCGGGGCCGAGCGGGTGGTGCCGCTCGCCCTGGGAACACTGATGTAGGAGTGGGCGGCGGCCGAGGTCGGGGGGGAAGCGTGTGCGGTGCCGCGCTGGGGCTGGGCCAGACCGCCGGCTGCGACGGCAGGGCGCGACGAGGCCACGAAGCCCCGCCGCGCCGGACCGCAGGACTCAGTCGACCGCGGTGAAATGCACCAGGCCGGTGTCGCATTTGACCGTGCCGGCGGGGGTCGTGTCCGTGAACGTGACCTGCGTCGTCCCCACGATCCTCGTGCCCGCCTTGTTGACGGCGCCGCTCATCGCGGTCACCAGCTGTGTCGTCTCGCCCGGGAATTTCGGGTCGGTGCGCGGTCCGCTGTCGTAGCTGGTGTTGAACTTGCCGGCGGCCGAGAGCGGGATCGCCTGGTTGCCGTCCCAGTTGTAGTCCGTGGTGCCGTCGGTGCACGTCTGCTGGTATGCGAAGGTCGTGCGCCGCACCTGTCGCCGGTCGCGGGAGACGAAGATCGTCACGCCGCCTCCCGCCATGGTCGGTGCGAAGTAGCTCGTGCCGAGCGGTCGTGTCCTGGCACTCGCCGATGCCTTCGTCGTGCGCGCCGCGGACGCCCCCGGGATGCCGACCATGGCGATGGTGGCCACTGCTGCCACACCAACCATGATCTTTGCCGATCCGTGCATGATGCCTCCTCGATTGATGATGTGCGGAGAATGCCGCCAGGGATCGGAGCTACGCTAACTCGCCCTCGGGCCGACGGGAACGGCCCCAAGGGTGTGTGCTTCACACCTGCCCGAAAGTCGGCGTCTGCCCGGAGGCGCCCGGTTGGCGGAGGTTGCCCGGCTGCTCCACCTCCACCCCTGACCCCGCGCGGCGAGCGATGAGTTTCGCCGGGACGGGCGGTCTGGGTCGCGAACCCGGAGAATGGACCGACCGCATGCCAGAGCCGACATCTGAGACGACGCAGGCAATCAGGCTTCGCGGGGTGGTCAAGCGCTTCGGAGCGCTGACCGCCGTCGCCGGGCTCGACCTCGACGTCGCCTACGGGACCTGCGTCGGCCTGCTCGGCCCCAACGGAGCCGGGAAGTCGACGACGATGAGGGCCCTCACCGCCCAGGTCATCGCCGACGAGGGCGAGCTCGAGGTACTGGGCTTCCGGCTGCCCGCCGACTCCAAGCAGGCACGAGCCGAGATGGGCGTCGTGCCCCAGCTCGACAACCTCGACGTTGCCCTGACCGTCGAGCAGAACCTGGTCGTGTTCGCCCACCTCTACCGCGTGCCCAAGGCGGACCGGAAGGCGGCGATCGACCGCGCACTCGGGATCGCCAACCTCGGTGATCGCCGGGCGTCCAAGGTCGACCAGCTGAGTGGCGGCATGCGGCGGCGGCTGCTGATCGCCCGGGCCCTCCTCCACCGGCCGCGGCTCCTCCTCCTCGACGAGCCGACGGTCGGCCTGGACCCCCAGGTCCGCCAGGAGCTCTGGGCGCTGATCGACCTCCTCCGCTCGGAGGGCGTCTCCATCCTCATGAGCACGCACTACATCGAGGAGGCCGAGCGGCTCTGCGACCAGGTCACCATCATGTCCCACGGCAGGGCCGTCGCCGCCGGGTCGCCGGGCGAGCTGATCCGCCTCCACGCCGGACCCGAGGCGATCGAGGTCTACGGCCCGCCGGCACGCCTGCTCGAGATGGAGGGGATCGCCGCGGCCGAGGGCTGGCGTACCCGACGTACCGGCACCTCGGTCGCCGTCCTCCATGCCAATGGGGCCGCCCTCGACGGCGAGCGCCGGGTGACCAACCTCGAGGATGTCTTCGTCCTGCTCACCGGTGAGGAGATCGCCTGATGGCCGCGGCCCGCGCTCCCCGGCGCCTGCACCGCCTGGAACTGGTCGCCGTGCGCGGGGTGATGGTTCGCGAGGTCATCAACTTCTCGTCGTTCTGGCGCTCGTCGACCTTCTCCTCGACTGTCGACCCGACGATCTACCTGCTCGCCTTCGGCTTCGGCTTCGGGTCGCTGGTCAGCCGGGTCGCCGGCTACGACTACATCGACTTCGTGGGGACCGGGGTGGTGGCGACGACGGTCCTCTTCTCGGGCGCGTTCCCGGCGATGTACGGGACGTTCATCAAGTACTCCTTCCAGCACACCTACGATGCGATCCTCGCCGCCCCGGTCGACACCGAGGAGCTGGTCAGCGCCGAGGCCCTCTGGGTCGGCGCCCGCACCGGTATGTACGGCTGCGTCCCCCTCCTCGTCGCCATGGTCTTCGGGCTCCAGCCGAGCTTCGGCATGCTGCTCGTGCCCCTGATCGCGGGGCTGGCCGGCTTCGGCTGGGCGGCGACCGGCATCTTCATCGCCGCCCGGGCGAGCCGGATCGAGAGCTTCTCCTACTGGCAGAGCGGATTGCTCACGCCGATGTTCCTCGTCGCCGGCACCTTCTTCCCGCTCACCCGACTCCCGGAATGGGCCCAGGTGGCCGGGAACCTCAACCCGCTGTTCCACTGTGTCCAGCTCGTCCGCCACGCCGTCTTCGGCTTCCAGGGCGTGGCCGATCTCGGGCATCTGGTCTTCCTCATCGTCTTCGCCCTGGTCATGTGGCGTCTCGCCATCCGCTTCATGGAGCGCAAGCTGATCCTCTGAGCGCAGTGTCTCAGGATGGCGGCCCGGCCTCCCCTGGCCTGCGGCTCAGCGGACGGCGCGGGCCAGTCGGGAGGACAGGGTTCGCAGGTGGGCGATCAGCTCGGGGGGCTCGTGCACGTCGAAGTCGACGCCGAGCATGGCGATGCGCAGGGCGAGCCAGGCGAGGTCGTCGCCGCCGGCCCGGTAGG
The DNA here is from genome assembly GCA_034664565.1 of Solirubrobacteraceae bacterium. Classification (GTDB taxonomy): domain Bacteria; phylum Actinomycetota; class Thermoleophilia; order Solirubrobacterales; family Solirubrobacteraceae; genus Palsa-513. The sequence goes on along the minus strand of JAXDHJ010000046.1, from coordinate 38,682 downwards.
CGCAGGTGTGGGCGTCTATCGGCTCGATCGAGCCCCAGTACGGCGGCACCCGGCTGGTGATCTCCTCGGCGGAGGCGTAAAGGGTGACCAGTGCCTCGTAGCGGTTCGGGGCCGCGGTGATGCTCTGCTTGACGTAGGCGCCGGCATCTTCGGCCGGCAGGCTGCGCGGGACGAAGCGGACGCCGGTCGGCGCCGGGGCGCTCAGGCGGTCGACGCGGAAGGTGCGCCAGTTCTCGCGGCGACGGTCCCAGGCGACGAGATACCAGCGGCGGCCGTGATTGACCAGCGAGTGGGCTCGACCTCGCGGCGGCTGTCGGTCGCCGCGCGGCTTCGGTAGGCGAAGCGCAGGCACTCGGAGTCGCGGCAGGCCGCGGCGATCACGCTCAGGTGCTGCGGGTCAACCGTCGGCCCGCCGACCGGCAGGGTCACCGTCGCCGTGCTCAGCGCCGCCACCCGGCGGCGCAGGTGCGTCGGCAGGACCTGCTCGAGCTTGACCAGGGCCCGCAGGGCGGTTTCCTCGATCCCGGTCACCGAGGCGCCGGCCGCGGCACGAAGACCGACGGCGATGGCGATCGCCTCGTCGTCATCGAGCAGCAGCGGCGGCATCGCGCTGCCGGCGCGCAGCCGGTAGCGCCCCCCGGGCCCGGTGAGCGACTCCACCGGATGGTGCAAAAAACGCGGCCCCGGCGGCCTTCGAGGACGTCGTGGCGACGCTGAATCCGATCGCCGACGACCAACCGGACGTCCCCGCCCACTGGAGCGTGACGTTCGGGGTCGAGGACGCCGACGCCACCGCCGAACGGGCCTCGGAGCTCGGCGGCCGGGTAGCAGTCCCGCCGTTCGACGCCCCCTGGGTGCGGATGACCGTCATCACCGATCCGCAGGGTGCGACGTTCACCGCGAGCCAGTTCGTCGCGGCCAACCGGGACCTCGCCACCCAGGCGAGCCAGGCCTAGCGGAAGGCGTCTCGCCCTGGTCGTCCTCGAGCACGGGCGCCGGGCGGCGGCCCGGCCCAGGGCGCCGGGGTGGCGCCCGGGCGGCGGCCCGACCCAGGGCGGGCCGGGGTGCCGAGGGCGGGGGGTAGCGGACGCCATCACCTCCGCCGGCCCCCCCGCCCGGGCCCAGATCGGGAGGACCACCGGGCACTGGCGGGCGCCCGAGCGTTGGTGCTCAGCGCCCCTTGCGCGCCGCCTCGAGCCGACTCGATACCGCCTTGCCGGCCTGCTTGACCGACTCGGCGAACGACTTCGCCCCCGAGAGCGCCGTGTGGCTCGAGCTCTTCGCCGAGCTCTTTGCCGCGGCACCGCTCTCCTTCGCCGCGTTTCTCTGCTTGGTGGCAACACCCTTCTTCGCCGCCGCCTGTCGATCAGCCTTGGTCTGCTGAGCCATCTGGTCACTCCTCTTGTCGTGAAGTTGTTCCACGATCATCGCAGCCCGCCCGACCCGGCCACCGGGCGCCAGGGCAACTCGAGACCGACCACCAGCTAGCCGAGCTCGATCTCGATCAGCCCGGCCAGCCGCCGGCACACCTCGCGGGTCTCCTCCACCGTCGGAGCCTCGACCATCACCCGGACCAGCGGCTCGGTCCCCGACGGGCGCACCAGCACCCGGCCGCGACCTTCGAGGCCTTCCGCCTCCCGGTCCACCGCCGCCCCGACCGCCGCCGACGCGGCGAGGGCCTCGCGGTCGCGGACCCGGACGTTCACCAGCTCCTGGGGCAGCTTCTTCATCGCCGCCCGGTCGGCGAGATCTCCGCCGTCGAGAGCCTCGAGGGCGAGGAGGGCGGCGGCGATGCCGTCCCCTGACGGGGCGAAGCCCAGGTCGATGATGTGTCCCGACTGCTCGCCTCCCAGCGCCCATCCGCGCTCGCGCAGCGCCTCGAGGACGTAGCGGTCGCCGACGCCGGTGCTCGCCACCTCGATCCCGGCCTCGGCCATCGCCGTATGGAAGCCGAAGTTGGTCATCACCGTCACCGCCACCCCCCCGCCCGGGAGTCGACCAGCCCGGCGCAGGTGGACGGCGCTCAGGGCCAGGAGCTCGTCGCCGTCGACCACCGCCCCGTCCCGATCGACCGCGAGCAGCCGGTCGCCGTCGCCGTCGAAGGCGAAGCCGACGTCGTGGTTCCCGGAGCGCATGCGGCCGGCCAGGACCTCGACGTGGGTCGAGCCACAGCCGTCGTTGATGTTGCGGCCGTCGGGCTCGTCGGCCATGGTCGTCACCCGGGCCCCGAGGCGCCGGAAGATCTCCGGCGCCACCTGGTAGGTGGCACCGTGGGCACAGTCGAGGAGGACGTCGACCCCGGCGAGCGACAGCTCGGCGAAGCGGAGGTGGAGCTCTCGCAGGTAGTCCTCGCCGCATCCGTGCATCTGCCGGATCCGGCCGATTCCCCCGGCCGGGGCCGCCGTCACCGCGAGGGGGTCGGCGAGGCGGCGCTCGATCTCGAGCTCCGCCCGGTCTGAGAGCTTGAAGGCGTCGGGCCCGAAGAACTTGATCCCGTTGTCGCCGTAGGCGTTGTGCGAGGCGGAGAGGACAGCGGCGAGATCGAAGCCGTAGCGGCGCAGGAGGAGCGGAGCCGCCGGCGTCGGCAGCACCCCGCCGAGGAGCACCTCGGCGCCGGCTTCGGCCGCCCCGGCGGCCAGCGCCGCCTCGAGCATCTCACCCGACTCCCGGGTGTCGCGGATGACGAGGATCCGCGGCCGCTCGGCCGGCGAGAGCTTGGTCGCCACGCGCCCGAGGGAGAGCGCCAGCTCGGCCGTCACCTCGACGCCGGCCACCCCCCGCACCCCGTCGGTGCCGAACAGCCTGCGCGCGACCACGGTCACCACTCGGTCCCGCTGGGCGGAGGACCGCCTAACGCTTGGAGAACTGCGGCCGCTTGCGGGCCTTCTTGAGCCCGGCCTTCTTGCGCTCCTTGGCCCGGGCGTCTCGGGTCAGGAACCCACGGCGCTTGAGCTCGCCGCGGAGGTTGGGATCGGCCTCGAGCAGAGCGCGGGAGATCCCGTGCCGCAGAGCCCCGCCCTGGGCGGAGATGCCGCCGCCGTGGAGGTTGGCGATCACGTCCATGCGCGCCTCGTAGCCGACCGTCTCCAACGGCTGGCGGATGTTGCGCTGGAGGGTCGGACGGGGGAAGTAGTCCTCGAGGGTCTTGCCGTTGACCGTGTAGGCCCCGGTCCCCGGCCGCAGGGTGACGCGGGCGATCGCCGTCTTGCGCTTCCCGGTTGCCCGATAGCGGGCTCCGGCCCCGAGGTCGATGGCGACCTGCTCGATCGGCTGATGGGCGACGACCTGGTCGTCGGAGTCCTCGACCGCCGGCTCGACGTCCTCGTCCTCCGCGTAGGGATCGGTGTTCTGGCGGGCCAGGGGGTCGGTGCCCTCGGGCACGATGTCGACCTCGAGGTCGGCACCCGGCACCGCCGGCTTGACCCGCGGCCCGTCGGCCTCGGCGTCGGACTCGGCCGCCGGCTGGCGTCGGGGCGCAGCTGGGGCCGGGGGCTCGGCGGCGGACGGCGACGACGAGCCTGGGTCGGCGCCGGCGCCAGCCGGCAGAGGAGCCGGATCGGCGGCAGCGGTGGGCGGCTCGGGAGCCGACGCGGCGGGCGGCTCGGGAGCCGGGGCGGCGGCGGCGGGCGGCTCGGGAGCCGCGGCGGGGGTGGGCTGCTCGGCGTCCGCCGGCTGCTCGGGCGGAGGGGCGGCGGGGGTCTGCTCGTCGGACACTAAGTTCTGATCTCCAGGGGTTGCGGCTTCTGGGCGACGTGGGGGTGCTCGGGACCGGCGTAGACCTTGAGCTTGGTCAGCTGCTTGCGGGCGAGCCGGTTGCGCGGCATCATCCCCTTGACCGCCAGGCGGATGATCTCCTCGGGCCGGCGGTCGATCATCTGCTGGAAGGTGCGGGTCCGCAGGCCGCCGGGATAGCCGGAGTGGCGGTGGTAGAGCTTGTCGGCCCGCTTGTTGCCGGTCACGGCGATCTTCTCGGCGTTGATGACCACGACGAAGTCGCCGGTGTCGATGTGCGGCGTGTAGACCGGCTTGCGCTTGCCGCGCAATGTGTCGGCGATCTGGGTGGACAGCCGGCCGAGCGTCCGGCCGTTGGCATCGACGACGTACCAGTTGCGTTCGCGGTCGCTTGGTTTGGCTACGTAGGTCTTCATGGCACCAAAAAGGCCACGCGGAGGGCGCGCGGCACCGACCGGATGATAGGGGACTCGCCCCCCCGGTGCACAGCCACCGGGTCGGCGGCTAGTCTGACCCGATGGCGTACACCATGCTCGAGGCCAGAGAGCGGCTCCTCGACGAGGTGGCCCAGGCCGCCGACGCCCTCGCCCTCGCCCTCGCCTGCCTCGGCGAGGCCTATGAGCAGCTCGACGAGAACAGCGCCGACCGGCTCGAGGAGGAGCTCTTTCGCTCGGTTGCGCTCGCCTACGGCCGCCTCCAGCGCACCTACGCCGAGTTCGCCGCCCGCCACGGCGCCCCGCCCCGGACCTTCGAGCCCGCCGCCCCCGGGGCCCCGTCGCAGGGCGCCAAGGCGTTCATCCAGCGCGCGGTGGCCGCCGCCGGCCAGGCCGCCCAGCTCATCGCCGAGCTCCAGGACTCGATGCTCCCCATCGAGGTCGGCGACCCCGCTCTCCGGGCCGAGCTGGCCGACGTCCGCAGCCGGCTCGACGACCTACCGGCCCGGGCGCGCGAGCTGCTGCGTACCCTCGGACGCTGACGCCGTCCCCGAGCCGCAGGCCGTCGGGGCCGAGCGTCCGCCGTCAACGGGCGGCGGCGCTCACTCCCACTCGATCGTCCCCGGCGGCTTGCTCGTGATGTCGAGGGCGACCCGGTTGACCTCCCGCAGCTCGTTGATCATCCGCGAGGCGATCTGCTCGAGCAGGTCGTAGGGCAGGCGGGCCCAGTCGGCGGTCATGGCGTCGTCGCTGGTCACCGCCCGGATGACGATCACGTTGCCGTAGGTCCGCTCGTCGCCCTGGACGCCGACGGTGCGGATGTCGGGCAGAACGCAGAAGCTCTGCCACAGCTCGCGGTAGAGGCCGGCCCGGCGGATCTCGTCCTGGAGGACGTAGTCGGCGTCGCGCAGGAGGTCGAGGCGCGCCTTGGTCGCCTCGCCCCCGACGATGCGGATGGCCAGCCCCGGGCCCGGGAACGGCTGGCGCCAGACCAGGCGCTCGGGCAGACCGAGCTCGGCCCCCACCGCCCGGACCTCGTCCTTGAACAGGGCCCGCAGCGGCTCGACGAGCTCGAACTGGAGGTCCTCGGGCAGGCCGCCGACGTTGTGGTGGGACTTGATCGTCGCCGACCCCGTCCCCCCACCCGACTCGATGACGTCGGAGTAGAGCGTCCCCTGGACGAGGAACCTGGCCGGCAGGCGGGAGGAGATCTTCTCGGCCTCCTCCTCGAAGACGCGGATGAACTCCCGGCCGATCAGCTTCCGCTTGGTCTCCGGGTCGCTGACCCCGGCCAGCTTGGCGAGGAAGCGCTCCTCGGCGTCGACGGCGACCAGCGGGACCTTGAAGTGGTCGCGGAAGGCGGCGATCACCTGCTCGCCCTCGCCCTTGCGCATGAGCCCGTGGTCGACGAACACGCAGGTCAGCTGGTCGCCCACCGCCCGGTGGACGAGGAGGGCGGCGACCGAGGAGTCGACGCCGCCCGACAGGCCGCAGATCACCGCGGCGTCGCCGACCTGGGCCCGGATCCGGGCAACCTGGTCCTCGACGATCGAGGCCGCCGACCAGTCACGGGGACAGCCGCAGACGTCGGTGAGGAAGGTGGTGAGGATCTCCTGCCCGTAGGGCGTGTGGACGACCTCGGGGTGGAACTGGATTCCGTAGATCCCCCGCTCGCCGTCCTCGACCGCGGCCACCGGCGACGCGCTCGACGAGGCCAGGGCGGTGAACCCGGCCGGCGCCTCGAACACCGAGTCGCGGTGGGACATCCAGCACGTCTGCTCGGCCGGGAGCCCGGCCAGGAGCCGGCCCGGGTCGCGGACGTGGAGGTCCGAGCGGCCGAACTCCCCGATCTCGGCCTGCTCGACCCGGCCGCCGAGGTCGTGGACGAGGAGCTGCATCCCGTAGCAGATGCCGAGCACCGGAATCCCGAGCTCGAGCAGTTCGCGATCCAGCCGCGGCGCCCCCGGGGCATAGACCGAGGCCGGCCCCCCGGAGAGGATCAGCCCCCGCGGCTGGCGGCGGGCGACCTCGGCGGCTCCGACGTGGTGGGGGAGGAGCTCGGAGAACACCCCGCACTCCCGGACACGGCGGGCGATGAGCTGCGAGTACTGGCCCCCGTAGTCGAGCACCACCACCTCGGCCAGGGCGTTCGCCCCCACCGCCGGGGCCCCGGCCGCCTCCTCGGCCTCGGGCTCGAGCAGTCCGGCCAGCGGCCGGGCCGCGTCGGGCGGGGCCAGTGGCGGCGGCGGCGCCGGCCCCGGGTCGAGCTCGTCCGCGAGGTCGCCGCCCGCCTCCCCGGAGCCGTAGGCCGCCGCGCCCGGCGCGCCGAGGCGCGCCGGCCTAGTCATTGACGAGAACGGCGGCCTTCCCGATCGCGCCCATGCCGACGCCCTGCTCCCGCTGGAGGTGCTTGCCCTCGGTCTGGAGCGCCGGCGCCACCATCAGCTCGGCCCGGTTGAACTCAGCGATGTCCTTGTAGCCGCAGGTCGCCATCGACGTCCGCAGCCCGCCCATCAGGTTCAGCGACCCGTCGTTCTCCCGGGCCGGGCCGACGAGGATCTCCTCGATGGTCGCGTTCTGGGTGGTCGCCACCCGGGTGCCCCGGGGAAGGGTGGGATGGAAGGTGGCCATTCCCCAGTGGAAGCCCCGGCCCGGTGCCTCGTAGGAGCGCGCCAGGGGCGAGCCGATCATCACCGCGTCGGCGCCGCAGGCGATCGCCTTGGCCACGTCCCCGCCGTTGCGCATCCCGCCGTCGGCGATGACCTGGACGTAGTCGCCGGTCTCCAGCATGTGGGTCGAGCGCGCCGCCGCCACGTCGGCGATCGCCGTGGCCTGGGGCACCCCGATGCCGAGCACGCCGCGGGTGGTGCAGGCCGCCCCCGGACCGACGCCGACCAGGACTCCGGCCGCGCCGGTGCGCATCAGGTGCAGGCCGGTGTGGTAGGAGGCACAGCCTCCTACCACCACCGGGACGTCGAGCTCGGGGATGAACTCCTTGAGGTTCAGCGGCTCGGTGTGCTCCGACACGTGCTCCCCGGATACCACCGTGCCCTGGATGACGAGGATGTCGAGACCGGCTTCGAGGGCGAGCTCGTAGTATCGGCTGACCCGCTGGGGGGTGAGCGCCGCCGCGCAGACCACACCCTCCGCCTTGATCTCGCTGATCCGCTGGGCGATCAGCTCCTCCTTGACCGGTTCGCGGTAGATCTCCTGCATCTCCCGGGTGGCGAACTCCCGGGGCAGCCCGGCGATCCGCTCGAGCTGCTCCTCGGCGTCCTCGTAACGGGTGAAGATCCCCTCCAGGTTGAGCACCGCCAGGCCGCCCAGCCGCCCGATGATGCCGGCCGTCGCCGGCGAGACCACGCCGTCCATGGCGCTGGCCAGGAGGGGCAGCTCGAAGCGGTAGTCGCCGAGCTTCCAGGCGATGTCGACGTCATCGGGGTCCCGCGTTCGCCGCGAGGGCACGATGGCGATGTCATCGAGCCCGTATGCCCTACGGGCCTTCTTTCCCCGGCCGATCTCTACTTCCATTCGTCAAATCCTAGGTCTCGCGGCGGACGGATCGGGGCACCAGCCGACAGGAGAGACGGGGGCGGCAACCACCGCTTCGAGCATAGCAACGGCCCTCTCGCCGACCGCCCGCCCGAGCACGGCAGAAGCCGCAGTTCCCGAGAACTCCGGCGGCGGCGGGTCAGCCGACGCCGGCCGGAAGCTCCATCGGTGTGACCGTCACCTCGCTGAGGAGCCGGTCGACCTCGCGCGGGTCGACGAGCCCGGCCCCGAGGCGGCGGGTCGACTCGGCCCCGCAGGCCACCCCGAAGCGCAGGCACTCCTCGGGCGAGCTCCCCTGGTAGCGGGCGGCGACGTAGCCGGCGAGGAAGGCGTCGCCCGAGCCGACGGCGGCCACCGGTTCGCGCGGCTCGATGCTCGCCCGCAGGAGCCGGGGCGAGCCGTCGACCAGCACCTGGGCGAAGCACCCGTCGGCGGTGGTCATGATCGCCTGGCGGGCGCCGAGGGCAACCATCTCCCGAACGGCGATCAGCCGGTCCTCGTCGTCGTTGAACTCGTGCCCGACCAGCTCCTCGGACTCGATCACGTTGGGGGAGACCACCTCGGGCTCGGCCCGGACCGCGTGGCGCAGGGGATCGCCGTCGGTGTCGACCACCGAGGTCACCCCCAGCTTGTGGAGCTCGCGGGTCAGGGTGGCGTAGAGCTCGGGGGCCACGTTGCGGGGCAGCGACCCGGCGAAGACGACGATCGCCGCCCCCCGGGCCAGGTAGAGCAGCTTGTGGCAGAACTGCTCGATCTCCTCCGCCGTCACCGACGGCCCCTGCTCGTTGATCTCGGTCTGGTCACCGGTGGTCGGATCGATCACCGCCGTGTTCGTCCGCGACTCCTCCTCGATGCGCAGGAAGTCGTTGAGGATCGACTCGCCGGTCAGCTGCTCGATGATCTGCGACCCGGTCGGGCCGCCCTGGAGCCCGGTGGCGATCACCGGCTGGCCGAGCGTCTTCAGGGTACGGGCGACGTTGACCCCCTTGCCTCCGGCCAGCGTCCGCCGCTCGACCGACCGGTGGCGGCGGGCGAGGCGGAAGTTCGGTACCGACAGCGACTTGTCGATCGCCGCGTTCAGCGTGACGGTGATGATCACCGCTCGCCCCGGCCAGCCCGGCGCTTGCGCATGAGGGAGAGGCTACACCCAACCAACACCAGGACACCACCGACCAGGCCGCCGGCGAGGACGATCCGCCGGCCCGCCGACGCCGCCGTGGCCGGGGCGGCGAGCGGGCTGCGGGTGACCAGGTCGACCCGGGCCACCACCCGTCCGTCACGCTTGACCGCGAGCTCGCCGAGTCTGCTGCCGCTGGGGAGCGGTCCCCGAGCCAACTCGGCCACGTTGGTCGGGTAGACCGAGAACGGGGCGCCGCGGCGCACGACGACGGCCAGGCTCCGCGCGGCGACCAGGGCCACGCGCTCGCCCGGGCGCCCGTCCACCGCCACCCGGGCGTAGACGTGGCCCCGGCGGACGGCCGTGACCCCGTGGAACAGGGAGAGGCCGTAGCGCAGGAGGGTCAGGGTGTCGGCGTCCCGGGTCGCCTCGCTCGGGTCGCCGAGCACCACGCTGATCACCGTGGCCCCGTCCCGCCGGGCGGCGCCGACCAGGCAGTAGCCGGCCGCCCTGGTGTGGCCGGTCTTGACCCCGACCACGAACGAGAGGGTGCCGACCAGACGGTTGCGGTTGACCACCACCAGCCCGTTGGCCAGCTGCGCCCGGGGGCGGGCCACCGTCCGCGCGAAGAACGGGTCACCGAGGAGGATGGCGGTGAGCCGGGCCAGGTCGCTCGCCGTCGAGTGGTTGCCCGGGGTGTCGAGACCGACCTCGGTGGTGAAATGGGTGCCATCGAGGTGCAGGCGGGCCGCCGCCGCGTTCATCGCGCCCACGAAGCGCCCGGTCGAGCCGGCGAGGTCGACGGCCAGCGTGTGCGCCGCGTCGCCGCCGCTGGGCAGGAGCATCGCCTTGAGGACGTCGCCCACGCTCAACCGCTCGCCGGCGTGCAGGCCGGCCACCGTCTCGGCGCCGGTCGCCGTGTACGGGGCCACGGTGATCACCCGATCCAGGCGCGCCCGGCGCAGGGCGACGTAGGCGGTCATCAGCTTGGTGGTGCTCGCCACCGGCACCTCGGCGTCGGCACGCCGGCTGAGGATCCTCACCCCCAGGTCGCGCTCGAGGACGACCGCCGCCGGCGCCCGGAAGGACGGGGCCGCCGCCGCGGACTCGGCCCACCCGGCCAGGGCGAGGACCACGGCGGCCCCGATCAGCGCCCGCGCCCGGCCCCCCCTCATCCCAGCGACCAGGCCAGCTCGCGCAGCCGGTGTGCCGCCCGCCGGGCGCCGGTCACCGGATCGGCTTCCGCGTGGGGTCCGACGATCGACCGGGACGCGCTCACCAGCCCCCCCGCCCGTCCGGGCCCGAACGCCGGGGCCAGGTCCTCGACGCGCCCCCCCTGGGCCCCGACACCGGGCAGAAGGAACACCGCGCGGGGCATCAGCTCTCGCGCCCGCGCCAGGTGCCACGGCTCGGTGGCTCCCATCACCGCGCCCACGTCGGCCAGGCCCTCCCCCCCGCCGCCGAGGTCGGCGACGATCCGGGCCAGGCGCTCCCACAGCGGCCCCCCGTCGGCGAGCTCGAGGTCCTGCACGTCGCGCGCCCCCGGGTTCGAGGTGCGCACCAGCACCAACACCCCGGCCCCGGCGTCCACCAGCGGCGCCAGAGCGTCGATCCCCAGCAGCGGGTTGGCGGTGAAGGCGTCGGCCCCCAGGCCGCCCACCAGGGCCTCGGCGTAGACGGCGGCGGTCACCGGCACGTCCCCCCGCTTGCCGTCGGCGATGACCAGGAGGCCCGCCCCCCGCGCGTGCTCCACCACCCCGGCCAGCGCCCGCCAGCCGGCCGCCCCGAGCCGCTCGAAGCAGGCGAGCTGGGGCTTGACCGCCACGCACTCCTCCCCGGCCGCGTCGATCACCGCCCGGCAGTGGGCGAGGACCCGCTCGCCCGCGTCGCCCCCGGCCGCCGCCGCCACTGGCCACAGCCGCGCCGGATCAGGGTCGAGCCCGAGCACGATCTGCGACTCGCGCCCGGCCACCCGCCGGGCGAGCTCCTCTCCGAAGCCGGGTCCCCCGGTCGGGGCGGGCGGGTCGGCCGGCACCCGGCGACTACCCGCGGACGGCCTTCTTCAGCGCCGACCCGGCGGTGAAGCGCGGTACTCGCGTCGCCTCGACCCAGATCGGCGCGCCCGTGCGCGGGTGGACGCCGGCCCGCGCCCCCCGGCTCGAGACGTGGAACTTGCCGAAGCCGGAGAGGCTGACCTCGCCGCCGGCGGCGAGCGTCTCCTCGATCAGCTCGATGGTCGTGTCCAGCGCCCGGCCCGCGTCGCGGCGGGAGAGCCGGCTGCGCTGCGCGACCAGCTCGATCAGATCGGCCTTGGTCACCCGTCGAACCTAACACCGATCGCGGATGCCACGCAGCCCAGATCGAACTCGGCCAGCGCCCCCGCGGCGGCGGGCAGGACGGCGGCGATCGCGTGCTCATCCACCCTGACCGCCACGATCCCGTCCTCGCCTCCACGCTGCGCCCCGCCGGCCTGGAGGGCCCGCGCCGCTCGCGCCGGCGCCCCCTCCTCACCGGCCAGGAGCACCCCGCCCGGCCCGACCAGCGCCACCTCGCGCGCCCTCGGCTGGAGCTCGCCGAGGTAGGCGAGGGCGTGCTCGGGGCGGAGAGTTCTCGACGGCACGGTGATCACCAGCGAGAATACGCCCGATGCCCGTCTCCCGAATCGCCTGGCTCCTCACCGTCCTCGTCGCCCTCGTCGTCTCCCTCATGTGCCTGCTCTCCGGCTACAACGGCTACGCCGGCGTCTTTCTCGCCGTCGGCGTCGCCGCCGCGATCAACCTCCTCTAGCCCCCGAACCCTCCCCGTCGAGCCAGTCGAGCAGGGCCCTGGCGGCCCGGCCCCGGTGGCTGATGGCGTGCTTGGCGGCGGCCGAGAGCTCGGCCATGGTCAGCCCCGGCGGGCCGTCGTCGGGGAGGAAGGCCGGGTCGTAGCCGAAGCCGCCCGTCCCCCGCGGCTCCGCCGCCAGGCGACCGGTGCACCGTCCCTCGAAGAGCCGCTCCTCCCCGGTCTCCGGGTCGACGTAGGCGATGGCGCACACGTAGGCCAGGGCGCTCCCCGCCGGGGCCTGCGCCAGCAGCTTGGCCAGGTTCTCCTCGTCGCTCGCGTTCTCCCCGGCGTAGCGCCGGGAGTAGACCCCCGGCCGGCCCCCCAGGGCCTCCGCCTCGATCCCCGAGTCATCGGCCACCGCCGGGCGCCCCGTGCTCCCGGCGGCGGTCCGCGCCTTCCCCAGGGCGTTGGCCGCGAACGTCTCCCCGACCTCCGGCCCCAGATCCATCCCCGGCGGCAGGCGCTCGACGGCGTGCGGGGCCAGCAGGTCGGCGAACTCCGCCAGCTTGTGCTCGTTGGCGCTGGCGAGAAGGAGTCTCACCGTTCGCCGCCGAGCGCCTGCTCCTGGGTCGTGCGCAGACCCTCGATCCCCTGGGCCGCCAGGGCGAGGAGATCGTCGAGGTGGGCCCGGGAGAGCGGGGTCCGCTCCGCCGTCGCCTGAACCTCGATCAGCCCGCCCTCCCCGGTCATCACCACGTTGGCGTCGACCTCGGCCGCCGAGTCTTCCCGGTAGTCGAGGTCGAGCAGCGGCACCCCGTCAACCATCCCGCAGGAGACCGCCGCCACCGACCCGGTCAGCGGGCTCCGCTCGAGGTCGCCCGCCGCCTCCAGCTTGCGCAGCCCCAGCCCGAGGGCGACATAGGCCCCGGTGATCGACGCGCAGCGCGTCCCCCCGTCGGCCTGGAGGACGTCGCAGTCCAGGTAGATCGTCCGCTCCCCGAGGGCCGTGAAGTCGACCACCCCGCGCAGTGAGCGACCGATCAGCCGCTGGATCTCGACCGTCCGTCCGTCGAGACGGCCCCTCGTCGCGTCGCGCTGCTTGCGCTGACCGGTCGACGCCGGCAGCATCCCGTACTCGGCGGTCACCCACCCCCGGCCCTTTCCGGCCAGCCAGCGGGGCACGCCCGCCTCGATCGACGCCGTGCAGATCACCTTGGTCGCCCCGACCGAGATCAGGGCCGACCCGGTGGCCGGCGCGACGAAGTCGGCCTCGATCGTCGTCGGACGCAGCTCGTCGGCCGCCCGTCCGTAGCTGCGCTCGCTGGCGGGCATCGCCCGCCATGATCCCAGACCGATGCGTGCCCTCGTCGTCTCCAACATGCGCCCGGCCCCCGACAATCCCGGGCGCGGCATCTACGTCCGCGAGCAGGTGGCCGCCCTGCGGCGCATCGACGGCCTCGAGGTCGACCTCTTCCAGTTCCCCCCCGGCCCCGCCGCCTTCCCCGCCGCCACGCTCGAGCTCCGCCGGCGCAGCGGGCGCTATGACATCGTCCACGCCCACTTCGGCCTCACCGCCTGGCCCACCCTCGCCATCCGCGGCGTCCCCCACCTCGTCACCCTCCACGGCAACGACCTCTACCACCCGCGTACCCGCCGGCTCACCCTGGCCGTCGCCCGCCGTATGGACCTCGTGGCCACCGCCTCGGCCGCCCTCGCCCGGGAGCTTCCCGCCGGGCCCTGGCGCACGGCGGTGCTCCCCTGCGGCGTCGAGCTCGATCGGTTCAACCCCATCCCCCGCGAGCACGCCCGCCTCGCCCTCGGCCTCGAGCCCGACCGCCCGTGCCTGCTCTTCCCGTTCGACCCCAGCCGGCAGGTCAAGCGCTTCGACCGCGCCCTCGCCCTCGCCGGCGACACCCAGCTCATCACCCTCGGGGCGACCGAGCCGGCCCACGTCGCCCTGGCCATCAACGCGTCCAACGCGGTGATCGTCCCCTCCGACTTCGAGGGCTTCGGGCTCGCCGTGCTCGAGGCCCTGGCCTGCGGCGTCCCCGTCCTCGCCACCCCCGTCGGCGCCCACCCCCTCGCCCTCGGCGGCCTCCCCGGCACCCTCTGCGCCGAGTTCGACCTCACCCGCTGGCGGGCGGCCCTCGCCCCGCACCTCGCCGTCGCCGACCCCCGCGTCGACGGGCGCGGCCGCGCCGAGCTCTTCTCCGCCGACCGCATGGCCGCCCGGGTGGCCGTGGTCTGGCGCGAGCTGGTCGACGGCCCCCCCGGCGCCGGGTCGCCGCCGGCGCAGCCGAGTTAGCATGGGCCCGATGGGACGCTTCCGCAAGCTCCGCGGTCCCGCGCTCGGGTGGCCGGTGGCGCCCCCGCCCCCAGGCGAGGACGGCGCCCCGACGCAGGACGCACGCCCCGCCCGGGGCCGGCACCGGGGAGGGGCCACGGCCGGGGGCGCCGACGCCGGGGCTCCGTCGGGGGCCACCTCAGCCGTCAGTACCGGAGCCGGGCCCGGAGTCGCTACCGCGGCGGCGGTCGGTGCCGGGTCTGGGGTCGGGGGCGAGGCCGGGGTCGGTCCCGGAGTCGCCGGGGCGACGAGCTTCCGCGACCGGGCCCGCCTGCGCCGGCGCCTGCAGTACCTGCGCCGCACCCGCGAGCTCGCCTTCCGCGACCTCGGCGGCTTCGTGTTCGACGCCCGGCGGTTCAACCGTCCCCGCCAGGACATCATCGAGGCCAAGCTCAAGGGACTCGCGAGCATGGACCGCGAGCTGCGAGCCCTGGAGACCGCCCTCGACGACCGTCAGGAGCTCATGCTCCTCCACGAGCCCGGCATCACCGTCTGCCCGCGCTGCGGCGCCATCCACGGCAGCGACGCCAACTTCTGCTCGGGTTGCGGGCTACCGCGGGCCGGTGCCGGCCTCCCCCTCGGACCGCGGCCGCCGCTGCCGCCGGGGGCCGCCGCCGCGCCGGCTTCCCCCGATCAGACGACGCTGAACCTGCCGGCCGATCCCGGCCCGTCCCGGTGACGGCAGCCTACCCCTCGCCCCCGCTCCAGCCGAGCTGCCCGGTCTGCTCGGCGCCGCTCGCCGCCGCCCAGGCCTGGTGCCTCGAGTGCGGGGCGGCCGCCCGCACCCGGATCGTCCCGACGCCCCGCCGCTGGCGGCTCCTCGCCGCCCTCCTCGCCGTCGCCTCGATCCTCGCCGTGGCGGCGATCGCCGTCGCCGTGACCAAGCTCCTGCGTAACCACTCCGCCGCCGCCCCCGCCCCGCTGACCACCACCACGCCGACCACCGCGCCACCGCCGGCGGCGGCGATCGCGCCGCCGCCAGCCACCACCGTCCCACCGGTGGTCACCCCACCGGTGGTCACCGCGCCGCGAGTGCTCACCACACCACCGCCCAGGACGATCGGTCCCAGTCGACCCTAGCCCGAAGACCCCGGCCCGGCCCGCGCCGCACGGGGCCCTGATCGGTCCCTACCGGATGGCCTCCCGCCGCCTCGGGCGGTGACTCTCGGCGACGGCGGGGGGGGCGGCGTCCACGAGCGAGGACCGGAAGAGCATGAGGACGACCGAGGCCTCGAGCTCGCCCCGGTGGTCGTCGGCGGCCAGGCGGGCGGCACTGTCGGCGGCGATCTGCTGGACGCGCCCGGTCAGCGCCTCGAGCTCGACGGCCAGTGCCCGCCACCCCTCCGCGTCGACGGTGATCGGGCTGCGCGTGAGGTGGGCGTCGGGGATGTCGAAGCCGCCCGCCCCGGCCGCGGTGTTGACGTAGCGCGCGACGTTCTCGAGCGTCGCGCTCACCATCGCCCGCTTGACGATCGGCGGCACGTCGCCCCAGGCCGCGTCGGTGATCCGCGGTCGGGCGATGGCGGTGTAGTAGTGCTCGACCGCCCCCCGCCGCGGGGTCTTCTTGACGAGCTTGAGGAAGCCGAGGCCGACGAGTCGGCGGACGTGGTAGCTGACCGACCCGAGCGGCACGCCGAGCTCGCGGGAGAGCTCGTTCGGGCTCGCCACCCGCTCCTCGAGCGCCCCGAGGATCTGGGCCCGGACGGGGTGGGCGAGTGCCTTCACGACACGGGGATCGGTTATGTCGGAGTACGGTTTCAAGCCGGCTGCTCGATCAGGGTTCCCAGCCGCTTGCGCACCCTGTGCAGACGTATCTTTGCCGTCCCCTCAGGAATGTCCAGCGTCCGTGCGATCTCAGGCTGAGAGTAGTCGTGAGCATAACGCAGAGCCACGAGGATCTGCTCTTCCCGGTCCAGGCGGGCCACGGCCCGCCCGAGGTCGACCCGGTCGATCACCCGGTCGGGCTCCTCGGAGGCCGACCGGTCGGCGAGTTCGGCGATCGCCTCGGGGCTGACCGTCGCGCGGCTGCGGCCGAGCCGCCGGAACGCTTCGTGCCTGGTGATCTGCAGGCACCACGGCATCGGGGCGTGGGGCGAGCGGCAGGATCGGCGTCCGCTCCAAGCCCGGGCCATCGCCTCCTGCACCACGTCATCCGCGTCCACCGGATCTCGCAGAATCCTGCGGGCCTCGACCGCACAGCCTCGACGTATCGCCTCCCAGTCCCACGCCCACGTGTCGTTCAAGGCTTCCCGTCTGAACCTTGCCGCCGAAGTCTTCTCGAACTATTGAAACGGTTTGCCACTCCGTGCGGTCATCCCCTGTATGAGCTACCTCGAGATGACCGACCCGGCCCGCTGCGCCTATGCGTCGCTGGCCCCGTACTACGACCGCTTCACCGCCGACTACGTCTACGACAGCTGGCTCGAGCAGATCGAGGCCCGGGCGCTCGCCCTCGGGCTGGGCGGACGACGCGCCTTCGATATTGCCTGCGGCACCGGGAAGAGCTTCGCTCCCCTGCTCACCCGCGGCTATCAGGTCAGCGCCTGCGACCTCTCGAGCGAGATGCTCGACGAGGCCCGGCGCAAGTTCGCCGGTCAGGTCGAGGATCTCTTCGTGGCCGACATGCGCGAGCTGCCGCCGGTCGGCGAGTTCGATCTCGTCACCTGCATCGACGACGCCGTCAACTACCTCCTCAGCCAGGACGAGCTGGTGGCGACCTTCACCGGCGTGGCCCAGGTCCTCGCCCCCGACGGAATCTTCGCCTTCGACGTCAACTCGCTGAAGACCTACCGCACCACCTTCACCCAGACCATCCTCCGCGAGGACCCCGGCGGCCTCTTCTGCTGGCACGGCGAGGCCACCGCCGTCGAGCCGGGGGACGCGGCCAGCGCCACCATCGAGGCGTTCATCGAGGTCGAGGACGCCGTCTGGCGGCGCGTCTCAAGCCGGCACGTCCAGTGCCACCACCCGCCGGGCGCCATCCACGACGCCCTGGCCGACGCCGGCCTCGAATGTGCCGCCGTGGCCGGCCAGCGGCCCGGCTGCCTCCTCGAGGATCACGTCGACGAGAACGAGCACATCAAGGTCGTGTACTTCGCCCGCCGGCGACGCACAGCAGAGGGGGGTGAGCTGAACATGCAGATCATCTCGGGATGAAACAGGCGCACCCCCCGGGGCGAGCGCATCCGCTCGTGCCCGGGACAGCGCCGCCGCCACCGGGCAGACGCCCGCGGCCCTCCGGCGTGGCACATTCGAGCTCGCGGGCTCCAGCCGCGGTGGGTGCTCCAACCGGATGAGGACTCCGGCGCCGGCCCGGTCCTTCGGTGCCAAGGCACATGCGTCCAGCCCACCCCTGGGTCACACCGGATCACATGTGGTGACTACTCAAGAAACCTTGTGCAATAAACCCAATCCACCACCGTGGTGCTCGTGTTCACGCATATATGCTGGGTCGTGCAGGGGGCGAATAAACCGTTACGAAGGAGACCCAGATGCCCGACGTGAAGACGATCCAAGAACAGGTGCAAGACCGTCTGGGTGAACTCGAAGAGCAGATCGAGCACCTCAGTGCCGAGTTCGAGCAGCTCAAGCGCGTCGCGGCAATGCTCGAGAACACCAACGGGTCGGTCGCGGCGTCTACTCCGGCCAAGCGGGCTCCCGCCGCCCGCGCCTCCCGCTCGACCTCCACCCCGGCGACCCGCGGGCGCACCCGCGCCGGCGGCAACCGCGCCGCCCAGGCGCTCGAGTACATCGGAGCCCAGCCCGGGGTCACCGCTCTCGAGCTGGCCAAGGCGATGGGGATAAAGCGCAACTATCTCTACCGCGTCCTCCCCGCTCTCGAGAAGGAAGGCCGGATCACCAAGCAGGGCAAGGGCTACCACCCGGCGCGGGTCGGCGCGGACTCCGCCGCCTGACCCCCGGCCGGGCCGGGGGAGACCCGAGAGCGGCGGTCTCCCCCCGGTCAGCGCCCGGGAGAGCCGCGAGGGGCGCAGGTTCCCCGACCCGAGCGCCCGAGCGCCCGGAGGCGCGGCCGGCCCTGTCCTCGCCGGACGGGCGCTTCCCGGCGCGACGGGTGCTATTCGGGGGCGAGCATGCGCACCGCACCGGGCCGGGGAGCGGCCCCCGAGGCCGCCACCGGGGCGACCAGGGCGCCTTCGAGGCGACCGGCGTCCCGGGCGAGTCCACGCATTCCCATGCTCTGCGCCAGCAGTCGGGCCTCGCCGGCCCGCCGCAGTGCCCGATCGGCGTCCCCGGGTGCGCCCCGGCGCACCAGCAGTCGGGCCTCGTCCAGAGCGACGAGAGCCACGCTCGGCAGCGCGTCGGCCGCCCGCGCCCTGCTCCGGGCGGCGTCGAGATCAGCCACCGCCTGCTCCTCGGCCCCGATCGCCGTGGCCAGCCGCCCGAGCGAGCGGTCCACCGGCCACAGCAGGCAGGTGCTGGCCAGGACCACCCACCTGCGCCGGTAGGGGGCGAGCGCCGCATAGAGGTCCCGGGCCCGCGGCTCGTCCTCGAGCTCGACGGCGGCCTCAGCCAGGAGGGCGAGCATGAGGATGTGGGTGTTGTCGCGGGGCAGCCCCTCCACCCCCGGCCCGATCACCCGCTCGAACTCGGCGCGCGCCTCGTCCTTCCTTTCCGCCTGGAGCAGGAGCACGACCAGGCCGCAGCGGTACCCGAGCATCCCCGGGTAGGCCTCGGCCATCCCCCGTAGCAACTCCTCGAACTCGGGCAGGCGGCCCTGGAGTAGTCGCAGCAGCATGAGCTGGGAGTAGGCGGCCACCACGCTGATCGATCCGGCGATCCGGCTGCCCATTTCGATCGACTCCGCGTTGAGTCGCTCGGCTTCGCCGAACCGGCCGCCGGCCATGGCCAGCACCCCCCGGTGCAGGGGCAGGAAGGCCATCGCCCTCGGTTGGCGCAGCTCGGTGGCCATGTGCTCCATCCGGACCACCTCCTGGTCGAGGGCGCCGAATTCGCCGAGCTCGAGCAGAGCGGTGGTGCGGCCTTGCCGGGCGAGGAGCTCGAGCTCGGCATCGCCGAGCTCCCGGCACAGCTCGAGCAGCTCATCGGTCAGGTCCGCGTCCCCGGTGGCCGAGTCCGGTCCGGTCCGGGCCAGCAGGTAGCGGCCGATGACGTAGGCGAGGGTCTGCATCGACGCCCGGTCCCCGGCCACGGCGTGCTCGGCCCGCGCCGCGGCCAGCGCCTCGGCGGCCAGGCGCTCACGTCGTTCGGTCTCGCTCGCCGGGGCGTAGTACAGGGCGCCCGCCAGCAGCCCCTTGATCTCGGCGATCAGCCGCGGGCACCCCCACCCCTCCAGGCGGTCGATGGCCTCCTCGGCCAGGGCCACGAGCTCCTCGTCGACGCCGGGGTTGAGCCCCCAGATCCCGCAGGCGCGGACCGCCCGGGCCAGAGCCTCCGGTTCGTCGTGGCGCTGCGCGGCCGCGGCCGCCTCGAACAAGGTCCTCCGCGCCGCGTCCGAGTCGCCGGCCCGCATCTGGGCGTCCCCCAGCGACTGGAGCAGCGCGATCCGCGGCGCCCCCGCGTCCCCGCCGGAGACGGCCAGCGCCCGGGCGAAGAGCGTCGCCGCCTGGTCGTAGGCGAACTGCCCCATGGCCTGCTCGCCGGCCCGGGCGGCGTAGTCCACGGCGCGCCGACTCTCCCCGACGGCCACGCCGGCCAGGAAGTGGTGGGCA
Organism: Solirubrobacteraceae bacterium; assembly: GCA_034664565.1. Classification (GTDB taxonomy): domain Bacteria; phylum Actinomycetota; class Thermoleophilia; order Solirubrobacterales; family Solirubrobacteraceae; genus Palsa-513. The sequence continues at coordinate 19,047 of JAXDHJ010000046.1, read as the reverse complement.
AGGTCGGGCAGGTGGGCCTCGATGTCCTCAGAGAAGACCTGCTCGATCGCCTCCCCCACCGCCTGGTGGACCACCGCCCGCCGGCCACTCGGGAGCCCGCCGTAGAGCGTCGCCTGAACCAGGCCGTGGCTGAACGCGTAGACCTCGGTCAGCCGCGGCCCGACGAACGACGTCCGGGTGATCGCCGTCTTGGTCAACAGCGACGCCGCCATCGCCTCGTCGAGTCCGTCGAGCACCTCGGCAACCGGCAGGCCCGCCGCCCTGGCCACCAGCTCCAGATCGAAGTCGCCGCCGATCACCGCCGCCACCGCCAGCACCCGCCTCGCCTGTGGGCTGAGGCGCGCCACCCGCTGCTCGATCACCTCGCGCACGCTGGCCGGGAGACCGTGCCCGGCCAGCCAGCTCCCGAACGACCAGCCGCCGTCCGGCCGTTGCAGGATCACCCCGGTCTCGCTCAGATGGCGCACCAGCTCGCCCACGAAGAACGGATTGCCCGCCGTCTCCCGGTGCACCTCGCCGGCCAGCGCCCGCCCGACCGCGTCGATGGAATGTCCCGCCAGCTCCTCGATGAGGTCGACGATCTCCTCGTCCGCCAGCCCGGTCAGGGCGATCCGGGCCACCCCCGGCTCGCGATAGAGGTCGGCCAGCAGGCCGGGCAGGGGATGCTCGGGCCCGACATCGGAGTCGCGGAAGGTGCCGAGCAGCATCAGTCGGCCGCCGCTCGAGGAGGTGACCAGGTGCTTGAGCAGGAGCAGGGTCGGCCGGTCGGCCCAGTGCAGGTCGTCGACGATCACCAGCACCGGCGCCAGCTCGGCCGCCGCCGCGAACAGCGACTGGACCGCGTTGAACAGCAGGTAGCGCTCGGTCTCCGGATCGGCCAGGGTCGGCGTGGCCTCGATGGCCAGGCGGCGGCTCAGCCCCGGGACCAGCCGCGAGAGCTCGCTCGCGTAGGGGCGCAGCCGCCGCCGCGGGGCGATCTCGACGTAGTCGCGGAGGATCTCGAGCCACGGGTAGTACGGCATCCCCTGGTCCTCGTCGCAGCGTCCGTAGAGGACCACGGCGTGGTCGGGAAGCGCGGTCTGGGCGAGCTTGGTCACCAGCCGCGTCTTGCCGATGCCCGCCTCGCCCGATATGACCACCACCTGCCGCTCCCCGGCGACCGCCCGCCCCCAGGTCTCGAGCAGGAGGCGACGCTCGGCCTCCCGTCCCACGAAGGCGGTGGCCGGGGCGCTTCGAAGCCGCGGCGGAAGCGGCGGACCGGCCGAATCGGGGAGCGGCTTCCACAGCACCCGCCAGGCCACCACCGCGTCGGGCAGCCCCTTGAGGGTCAGGGCACCGGCCGACTCGAGCTCATGCCCGCCCGGTCCGCGCAGGACCGCCCGCACCGAATCGGCGATGAGGATCTCGCTTCCCCCCGCCTGGGCGCACAGGCGCGAGGCCTCGATCGGCGGAAGGCCGAAGTAGTCGCCGTCCTCCACCGACGCGTCGCCGACGCTGATCCCGATCCGCACGACCATGGCCACCCCGGCGCGCCGGTTGCGCCGCTCCAGCCGCTGCTGGATGGCGACCGCGCTCTCGAGCGCCCGGGCCACGCTCCCGAAGGCCACGAGCAGCCCGTCCCCGGTGTTCTTGACCACCCGTCCGCCGAAGTCCTCTCCCGAATCCCTGAGGATCGAGTCGTGCTCCTGGCGGAACTGCTCGAAGTCCGTCGCGCCCAGGCGCGACCCCAGGGCGGTGGACCCGACGAGGTCGGTGACCATGATCACCACGGTCTCGACCTGCGTCACCCCGTCCCCCGCCTCTCGCGCCGCGGCGCCCGCGAACGGTCGGTGCCCCGCCCCACGCCCCGCCCCCGGTCCGCGGTGGCCGGTTCGGCCCCGAGCCCACACGCCCACGGCCGTGTGCTGGCCGGGGTCCGGCGGTGCGGGATGTCGATCGATGCGGGCATGGGAACCCCCAGACGGCTCAAGGATACGCCGCTCAGGTTACGGGGGTCAAAAATGTCCACGGTAAGTGTCACGGTGACACTTAAACAGGCTGGAGGAGGCGGGCTCGCGCGCACCACGCGCCCGCCCTCGGCCCGCAGCGCCCCCTCCCCGCGGACTCAGAGGATCCCGAGGCGCCGGCGGGCGGCCTGGGCCACCGGGTGGACCGCCGACTCGGGCGCCGGGGGCAGCGCTTCGGCGGCGAGCACCGCCATGGTGGCGGCCAGGGACCGGGCCAGCGCGTCGAGTGCGTAGCCGCCCTCGAGGACCACGCCGACCGGGACGCCGAGACCGTCGCACGTGCGCCGCATGGTCGCCGTCATCGCCGCGTACCCGTCCTCGCTCACCTCGCAGTCGGCCAGCGGGTCTGCCGCGTGGGCGTCGTAGCCGGCCGAGATCAGCACCAGCCCCGGCCGGTAGCCGGCGGCGAGGGGGGCGACGACGTGGTCGACCAGTGAGCAGAACACCTCGTCGCCCGAGCCCGGCCCCACCGGCAGGTTGACCGTGTAGCCCTCCCCCGCCCCCCGGCCTCGATCCGAGGCCGGGCCGCTGCCCGGGTAGAGCGGCGACTCGTGGATCGAGACGTAGAGCACGGCGTCGGTGTCGTGGAAGAGGTCGTTGGTCCCGTTGCCGTGATGGACGTCCCAATCGAGGATCAGCACCCGTTGCGCGCCGCGGCGCTCGAGGGCGTGGCGGGCGGCCAGGGCGACGTTGTTGAACAGGCAGAACCCCATGGCCCGGTCGTAGGTCGCGTGGTGACCCGGCGGGCGGTGGGCGCTGACCCCGGTTCGCGCCTCGCCACCGAGCAGGGCGTCGACCAACGCCACCGCACCACCGCCGGCGTGGAGGGCGGCCTCCCAGGATCCGGGGCTGACCACCGTGTCGAGGTCGAGCGCTCCGCCCCCGGCCGCCGCCCGCCGCTCGACGGCCGCCACCAGCGCCGGGCTGTGCACGAGCTCGAGGAGCTCGCGATCCACCGCCGGCGACTCCCGGCGCTCGAAGCCCAGCCAGTCACGCGCGGTCAGCTCCTGCTCGATGGCCTCGATCCGGGCCGCCCGCTCCGGATGGGGCCCGGTGTCGTGGGCCAGCGAGGACGGGTGGCTCAGATAGACGGCGCCAGACATGCCGGTACCGTACGCCGGCATGGCAGACCGCGCCCGCCCCGCCCCCGGCGGGTCCCGCATCGAGGCGGACCTCGCGGTGGTCGGCGCCGGTGCCGCCGGACTCCATGTCGCCCTGTGCGCCGCCCACGCCGGGGCCCGGGTGGCGCTGGTCTCCGCCACCTCGCTCGCCCACACGGCGAGCTACTGGGCCCAGGGCGGCCTGGCCGCGGCGCTCGCCGCCGAGGACAGCCCGAGCCTCCACCTGGCCGACACCGAGCATGCCGGCCGCGGCCTGGTGCGCCCCTCGGCCGCCCGCGTCCTCTGCCGCGAGGCCCCGACGCAGGTCCGAGAGCTCGAGGAGCTCGGCGTGCGCTTCGACGCCGACCGCCTCGGACGGCTCGCCCTCGGGCTGGAGGGCGGCCACTCGATGCGCCGGGTGGTCCACGCCGGGGGCAGCGCCACCGGGCGCCGGGTGATGCGACAGCTCTCGGCGCTGGTGGCCGAGGAGGCCGCCATCGAGGTGATCGAGCACGCCCGGGCCAGCACCCTCCTCGTCCGCGACGGCCGTTGCGTCGGCGTCGGCTGCGAGGACGGCCGGCTGATCGGCGCCCCCGCGCTGGTCCTCTGCACCGGCGGCGCCGCCGCCCTCTGGGCCCGGACGACCAACCCCCCGGGGGCGCTCGGCATCGGCCTGTTCCTCGCCCATCGCGCCGGCGCCGAGCTCGCCGATCTCGAGTTCGTGCAGTTCCACCCGACCGCGGTGATCGGCGTGCCCGGCCGCGAGGGCTTCTGCGTCACCGAGGCGGTGCGGGGGGAGGGGGCCGTCCTGCTCGACGCCGACGGCCAGCGCTTCGTCGACGAGCTCGCCCCCCGCGACGAGGTCGCCCGCGCCATCCACCAGCGCCTGGAGGCGACCGGCGCCCGGTCGGTCTTCCTCGACATGCGGGCGATCGACGCCGCCCTGTTTCCCAACGTCGTCGGCGCCCTGGCCGAGGCCGGACTCGACCCCAGCCGCGAGCCGGTTCCGGTTGCCCCGGCCGCCCACTACGTGATGGGGGGCATCGTCAGCGACCTCGACGGCCGCTCGACCCTCCCCGGCCTCTATGCCGTCGGCGAGGCCGCCTGCACCGGCCTGCACGGGGCCAACCGCCTGGCCTCCAACTCCCTGAGCGAGTGCTTCGTCTTCGGCGCCCGGGCCGCCCGCGCCGCGCTCGAGGAGCCACCGGCCCCGCCGCCGTCGGCCCGCGACGCCGGCGCGCAGGACGCCCTGAGTTCAATCCCACCGGTCGCCGAGGACACGCGCACCGCCCTCTGGCGCCACGCCGGCCTCACCCGCGAGCGGAGCGGCCTCGAGATCCTCGCCGGCGACCCCCACCCCCTGGCCCGGCTGGTGGCCGCGTGCGCGCTCGCCCGGCGCGAGACCCGTGGCGCCCACGTCCGCCGCGAGTACCCGGATGTCGACCCCGATCTCGACGCCCGCCACACGATCGTCGACGCCGACGGACGGACGCGGATGGACCGGTGGGATTGAGCTGCATTCCGCAACCTTGGGCTTAAGCGTCGGTTAACACTCTGCACGGTCCCAGCTTCATCCTCGGCGGCCATACTCGCGCCGGGAGCTGGAGCGGCTGCGAAGGGATCGTGTCTCGAACGTTGAGGCCGAGAGAAACGGATTTCATACGATGTACCAGTTCAGCCGAGCCATCTATCGGGAGCTAGCCCCGCTCGTAGAACACCGCGGGGCCGGTGACCTGAGCGCCCACAAGCGGGTGCTGTGCGCCTGCGAGGCGGCGGTCGACCGCCTGGCCAACGATCGCCATTACTTCGCCCGGCCCGCCCGCACCCTGTTCAACGACATCCGCTGCCAGTTTCCGGTCAGCGCCCAGGCCCACGTCTACCGGGTGGTCGATCACTACCTCCACCTCGCCGACGGGTTCCTCGCCCAGCTGCCGCGCAACGGCTGTGACGCCAACGGCAAGCCCCTCCAGTGCCGGGCGATGACCCGCAAGGGCTCCGCCTGCCAGCGCATGCCCCTGCCCCACAACGGCTACTGCCCCTCCCATCAGCACCTCGCCGAGACCGAGGACGCCGAAGCCGAGCTGGCCGCAGCCTGACCCGGAGCACCCAGTGGCCGCCGCCGCGCCCCGCCGTCCCCCTTCCGGGCGCCGGGCGCCGGTCGCCCGTCGCGGGAAGGGCCCCCGGGGATAGGCTGGGGCGGGTGAGGAGCCGAAGCGACGAAGCCACCACCGAGGCCGTATTGCGCCGCCGCGAGGACCCGCCGGAAGGCCGGCGGCGATGAACGGTCCGCCGGCCCCCGATCGGTCCCGGATCGGCTTCGCCGGCCTGGGCATCATGGGCTCCCGCATGGCCGCCAACCTCGCCCGCGCCGGGTTTCGCCTCACGGTGTGGAACCGCACCCGCGCCACCGCCGAGCGCTTTGCCCAGACCCACGGCGTCGCCGTCGCCGACTCGCCGGCCGCCCTGGCCGCCGGCTGCGACACGGTGATCACCATGGTGGTCGACGGGGCTCAGGTCGAAGCCGTCCTCCTCGGTCCCGACGGGGTGGCCGACGGGGCAGCCTCCGGCCTCCTGTGCATCGACTGCTCGACCATCGGGCCAGAGGACACCGCCCGGGTCGGCCATCGCCTGGCCGAGCGCGGCATCGCCCTGGTCGACGCCCCGGTGACCGGCTCGGCCCCCCGCGCCGAGGACGCCACCCTGACCATCATGGCCGGGGGCGCCGCCGCCGACTTCGAGCGCGCCCGCCCGCTGCTCGAGTCGATGGGCCGCCTCGTCCTCCACGTCGGGCCGCTCGGCCACGGGCAGACGATCAAGCTCATCAACAACTCGGTGGCCGCCGTCAACGCCCTGACCGTGGCCCAGGCCCTGGTGGTCGGGCGCGACGCCGGGGTCGACCTCGACGCCCTGGTAGCGGTGATGGAAGCCGGGTCGGGCGGCTCGACCATGCTCAGCCTCAAGCAGGCGGCGATGCGAGCCCATGACTACACGCCACTGTTCAAGCTCGACCACATGCTCAAGGACGTCCGGCTCTGCCTCGAGACCACCGGCGTTCCCTTCGAGGCGGCCGCCGCCGCCGAGCAGGCCCTCGAGGCGGCGGCCCGGGACGGGCACGGCGACGAGGACTTCGCCGCCATGCTCAGTGCCGTCGAGGGGCAGGTCGGGCGGCGCCTCTAGGTCCGGCGCCCGGCGACGGTCGCCCCGGGCGGGGGAGCCATCCGGCCGCAGCGCGCCGACGGCGCCAACGGCGATTGGCCGTAGCGGGATTCGGGCAAGCTGGAGTCAGAGCCCCAAGCTGCCGATAGGGTCAGAGCAGCCAAACCCGACCGGAGACCTTCGATGACCGTCACCGAAAAGATGATCACCCGCGGCGCCCACTACACAGGTCTGCTGGCGGCCATGGACTCCCGCGGGGCGACCAAGCTCCGCCGCGACGAGCGCGACCTCCTGCTCGAGGCCGCCGACGAGCTGCTCTTCGACGAAGCCGGCGCCGCCGCCGCGCTCGACCGCGCCCTCGCTCTCATCGACGCCCTCGAGCAGAGCGACCGCTGGTCGGATGTTGGCGCCGCCGAGCTCCGGCGTCGGATCCGCGGCTGCGGGATGGAAGCCTCCCCCCACCGGTAGACCCCGCACCGGTGGCTCACGGCGCGATATCGATCTTTCGTCGGCGCCGGCCGCGATCCTAGCCGAAACTCCATCGATCGACGGCGTGCGAAGTTCGGCGTTTGCAGGAAAACTTGGCTTTTCGCCGGGTTTTTCGTATTCTTGACGTATTACTGCTGGGCCAAGCAGCCCCCGGCTCCGCGGAATCGCTTGTCGTCTGCCCCGTCTCCTGTCCCCCCCGTCCCCCGGTTCCCCTATGCCAATTGCCTTCAAAGAATGGGCGGTCACCGTCCGTGCGCTCGCCGAGGGCGAGCAGCTTCTCACTCTGCGCAAGGGAGGCGTCCGCGAACCCGGAAAGCACTTCCGCGTCGAGCACGAGCGCTTCTTCCTCTACCCGACCTTCGATCACCAGCGCTGTGACCTGGTCCGCGAGTCCCACCAGCCCGAGCTCCGCCGCGCCCTCGAGGAGGGCGTCTGGGCCGACGGCGAACCGAGCGTGCACCAGCTCCACCACGGCCCGAGCGTCCAGCCGCCCGATCGCGTGCGCATTCGTGCCTGGGCCGAGATCGCCGCGCAGTACACCGTCACCGACTCGCGCACCGTCGACGCCCTCTCGCCGTTCTACGTGTGGACGCCCGACTACGCCGAGAAGCGCCTCGAGTGGAAGCGCCGCCATCCCCTGCACGTGCTGCTGCTGCGCACCTACCGCATTCCCCGCCCGGTGACGGTCAAGGTCAAGGACGAGTACGGCGGCTGCCGGTCGTTCCTCGAGCTCCAGCGCGACCTCCCCTTCGAGGGCACGCCCGTGCTCTCCGACGAGGAGTTCGGTCGCGCCGCCGAGGAGATCGAGGCGATCGCCACGGGCCGCGTACCCGCCCTGGCCTAAGGGCCGGGCGCGGGCCTGCGGACCGGGGCCGACCCCCGCCGCCACCGGCGCGCCGCCCGGCGGCAGTCGCGCCGCTCGGCGCGCGCCGGCGGGAGGTGCCGGCACCCGGCAGGCCGGCTTGCAGCATTTCGGCCCGCGGCCTCGGCAGGGGACACTCCACGGGTGCCCTGGGTCGAGACGAGCTCCCCCAACTTCACCGCCCGGCACGAGCATGTCGACGTCGATGACGCCGTTGCCGTGCTCGAGCTGGTCGAAGGCACCCGTGAGCGGCTCGCCGCCATCTTCACCCGGGTGCCGGAGGACGTCGCCGTGGTGCTCCACTCCTCGCAGTTCGAGCTCTCCCTCGCCCAGCCCTACCTGCCCCTGCTGCGGCTCGCCACCTCGCCGGCCGGCCGCCGCTACCTGGCCGGATGGTGCGCCCGCGGCGAGGTCCACGTGCTCGCGCCCCGGCTGCTCGAGCGACGCGCCTCAGCGGTACCCGGGTCCCGGGAGATGTCGATGCTCGGACCGGCCACGCTCTACACCCAGCTCGTCCTCGCCGCCAACAACCGCACCCTCCCGCCGCCGTTCCGGGCGAGCGGCCTCGGCCGCTACGTCCGCTGGGCCTGGCTGACCGCCGGCGGCGCTCAGTACTTCTCCGGCCAGACCGCCTTCGCCCGCCCGGCCATCGCCCGGCGCCTGCGCGAGGGCCGCGAGCCGTCCTTCCCCCCCGGCCTTCGCGACGCCGCGCTCCTGGGAGGATCGGTGTTCGACCTGCTGGCCCGCGAGCAGGGCGTCGACGCGGCCGTGCGCCTCGCCTACGCCCCCCTGCACGGCCGCCCGGGCGAGGCGCTGGTCGAGGCCTTCGACGGTCGCGCCGTCGTCCACACCGGCGGGGCCTGGCGCGCCCATCTCGCCCGCATCTCCGAGCAGCGCTGACCCGGTCCCACCCGAGGTCGCAAAGGCCCCCCCCGCGCCGGTCAGACCCCGACGCGCAGGGCCATGAAGAGGACGACCCCGACGATGGCCACGGCGATCAGCAGCCCGGCGAGGAGCCTGATCGCGCTGGTGGTCGACGACGCCGGCGGATCGCCGCTGACGATCTCCGCCTCCACCAGCACCTCGCGGGCGGTCGGGGCGCCCGAGGCGGCGACGAGCACGTCGCGCGGCCCGCCGGCCATGAAGTCGGGCACGTCGAAGCCGGGCCGGCGGCGCAGCAGGCTGGGCACGCCCTCCTCGAGGAGCATGCCCTGAATGAACTCGGCCTCGGCCTGGTTGCTGGCACCGGCCACCCGCACCAGCTCGCCCTCGGTGTACTGCGGCTTGATCTTCCGGGCCCGGGCCTGGAGCTCGCTGACCGGGGCCTCGTCCTCGGCGGCGCCGGCATGGACCAGCGGCATCCCGCAGGCCCGGCAGAAGCGCTCGTCGGCCGGATGGCCCGCGTGGCAGCGGGGGCAGGCGAGCGGAGCGGCGGCCATCAGACCACTGCGAGCTCGACTTCCTCGACCTGGGACTCGACGATGCGAAAGGCCCGCACCTCGGGCTGCTCGCCGGCGACGCCGACGATGACGTAGAGGGCATCGGGATAGAAGGCGAGGTTGATGTCGGTCTGGGACGGGAGCGGCGGGCTGCGGGTGTGGGAGTGGTAGATGGCCCCGAGCTCCCACCCGGCATCCTCGATCTCGGTCTGGATCCGGAACTGCTCGAGGCCGTCGATCTCGTAGCGCAGGGGACTCGCCGCCGTGTTGGCCGCCCGGTAGACCCGGGTGGCCCGGCCGTCGGCCGCGGCGATCATGCCGCAGCACTCGTTCGGCGCGTCGGCCTCTGCGTGGGCGATGATGTCAGCGAGCATGGCCCGAGGTATGCGCATCGGCCGAGGCTATCAACGCACGTTCCCCGTCTCCAAGGCGGTGGGGATCGGGTCCAAGCCGGACATCTGGCGCACCACCGCGAGGTGCTGGGCGTCACTGCACATCACCGCCCCCACCACCTCGATGAGCTTGGTGTCGGTGAGGACCTGCTCGTCGGTGTAGAACCCGAGCAGCTCCGCCCGCTCGAGCTCGTCCAGCACGGCCAGCGCGGTGCCCCGGTCGACGGCGGCGCGCACGCCCGGAAGCATGGCCTCGACCTGGGCCAGGGTCGGCACCTTCGGGGGCAGGACGCCGATGTACTCAGCCAGGGTGAGCAGGGCGGCGGCATGCTGGCGCTCGTGGTCGGCGAGGTGGAGGAGGAGGTCCTGGAGGTCGCGGCCCAGGCGCGCCCGCGCCGCCATCCCGGCATAGGCCACGCCCAGCGCCTGCTCGAGGCGCACCGCCCCGAGCATGGCCGTCATGTCGGCCGTGCCCTGGGCCGCGGCCGCCCCCGGGAGCCCCAGCAGCAGACCTCCGGCCGCGGTCAGCGCGGCGCCGCCCACCAGCTCACGCCGGCTCAGCCGCGACCTCACGCCCGCCCCCGGACGATCGCCGCGCCCAGGGGCGGGAGCCCGCGCGCCTGGGCGATGAGCATGGCGTGCTGGGCATCGTTGTTGGCGATGGAGACCACCGTGCCCCGGGCCTGGTGATCGGTGACCTTGGCCAGAGCATCGATGGCAGCGGCGATCGACATCTCCTCGGTCTCGGCGACGAGCGCCAGCGCCTCGGATGCGTCTCGGACGGTGAAGGCGTAGGCCCGCGGCGCCGGGGTGGGCATCCCCCCCAGGCGGTCGACGGCACCGGTCAGGGCGTAGACGTGCGCCGCCTCCTGGACGCCGATCCGGCGCACCAGGGCGCGCGGAGCGCCCCCGAGCACGGCCGCCGCCCGGGCATAGGCGGCCACCGCGCGGTTGCCCACCCCGAGGAGCCCGTCGAGCACGTCGGCGTCGGCGCCGTTGAACTCCGGGTTGGTCGGCGTGGGCGAGGCCGACGAGCCGCACCCGGCCAGCCCGGCCAGCCCGGCGAGTCCGGCGGCCACCCCGCCGGCGGCGGCCAGCAGGCGGCGGCGGGACACGGTCTCGCCCGGGCGCTCCCCGTCTCCCACCCGACGCCTCAGCCCGGGAAGGGCCGTCGGTCGGGCGAGCGGCCGGGGGTGGGCGGGAGCCGGCGGGGCCGGCCACCTCGACCGGACCGCGCAGTCAGATCGCCGCGGGCGGACCCGCGGCTCACCACCAGAGCGTGCTCTCGAGGTTCTCGATCTCGTCGAGCGGGAGCGTGTAGAGCCCGCTCGAGAGGTACTTCCAGCCGTCGTCGGCGACCACGAAGACCACGTTGCCCTCGTCGAGCTCGCCGGCGATGCGCACCGCCACCCGGGCGATGGCGCCGGAGGAGACCCCGGCGAAGATGCCCTCGTCCTCGAGCAGCCTGCGCGTCCAGAGGATGGCGTCCCGGTTGGTGACGAAGATCTTCCGGTCGAGCAGGGTGAGATCGATGATGGGGGGAATGAAGCCGTCGTCGAGCGAGCGCAGGCCCTGCACCGGCTCGCCCTGCTTGGGCTCGGCGGCGACGATCTTGACCGCGTCGCCGAACTCCTCCTTCAGGCGCCGGCCGTTGCCCATCAGCGTCCCGCCGGTGCCCAGGCCGGCGACGAAGGCCGAGACCTCGTCGAGCTCCTCGAGGATCTCGAGCGCCGTCCCGTTGTAGTGGGCGAGCGGGTTGGCCTCGTTCCCGTACTGGTAGGGCATGTAGTAGTCGGGGTTGTCCTCGGCCAGCTGGAGCGCCATCTCCACCGCCCCGTTCGAGCCCTGGTTGCCGGCCGAGTAGACGATCTCGGCGCCGTACATCTTCAGCAGCTGCGTACGCTCGGGGGTCACATTGTCGGGCATGACGACCTTCAGCGGATAGCCCTTGCGCCGGCAGATCATGGCCAGGGAGATCCCCGTGTTACCGGAGGTGGGCTCGAGGATGGTCTGACCCGGGCTGATCGCCCCCTTCTCCTCGGCGTCCTCGATCAGCGAGCGGGCCACCCGGTCCTTGACCGACCCGGTCGGGTTCATCGACTCGAGCTTGGCCCAGATGCGGACCCCCGGCTTGGGCGAGAGGCGCTTGAGCTCGATCAGGGGCGTGTGGCCGATGGCCTGCACGATGTCGCCGTAGCGACCACCGCAAGGCTTGTTCTCCAGGAACGGCGAGCCCATGACGACGAATATAGCGTTCGGGTTCCGCCGCCGGATCAATGCGCAGCGGATTGTCATCTCCGCGCTCCCGGCCCCGGCTCCGGCCGCGGCCTTCGCTCCGGGCCTTGGTCGCCCCGGCTCGGGCCGCGGAGCCCCCCCGGTGAGAGAGTTCTCATGCTCGACCTCGGACCCCGCCGGCGGCGGCTGATAGAACCGTGGCGTGGCCACCTCCGGTCCCCCGGTGATCCCGCCAGCCGCCCGGCGGGCGGCCGGGTGACCGCCCCCCGTCCGGCCCGGGGGGACGGACCCCGGATCCTCCTCATCGAGGACGAGGTCGGGATCGCCGACTTCGTCGCCCGTGGGCTCGAGGCCTACGGCTATCGCGTGGAGTCGGTCTTCGACGGCATCGAGGGGGAGCGGCGCGCCCTCGGCCCCGGTGTCGACCTGGTCATCCTCGACCGCATGCTCCCCGGTCGTGACGGCCTCCACGTCCTCGCCGCCATCCGCCGCCACAAGGCGGAGCTCCCGGTGCTCCTACTCACCGCCAGGACCGAGATCGACGACCGGGTGGCCGGCCTCGACGCCGGCGCCACCGACTACCTGACCAAGCCCTTCGCCCTCGCCGAGCTGGCCGCCCGGGTCCGGGCTCATCTGCGCGAGGCCCGCCCGAGCGAGACGACGACGCTCAGCGCTGCCGGAATCGACGTGGACCTCCTCGCCCGCAAGGTCCGCCGCAACGGGCGGGAACTGGCCCTGACCGCAAAGGAATTCGACCTGTTGGCCTACTTCCTGCGCCACCCCGGGCTCACCGTCTCCCGCCGCGAGATCCTCGCCGCCGTCTGGGGCTACCAGCACGACCCGCAGACCAACATCGTCGAGGTCTACGTCCGCTACCTGCGCCGCAAGCTCGAGCAGCCCGGCCTCCCGGCGCCGATCGAGACCGTCCGCTCGATCGGCTACCGCCTCACCGACCCGCGCCGATGACGGCCCCCCGCGGGCTGCGCTGGCGGCTGACCCTCTCGGGGGCGACCATCCTCATCGGCGCCTTCGCCATCACCTCGGTCGCCGTCTACCGGGGGACCGGCTCGGTCCTGCGCGGGCAGATCGACCGCCAGCTCCGAGCCGACGCCGACGCCTTCGTCCGGGCCGCCGGCCCGGACGGCGAGCACGACCCCCGCTCCCTGGCGGCGGCGGCGGCCGCCTTCATTCGCACGCAGCCCTTCCGGGCCACCAGCCGCCTGCTGTTCGAGACCATCCCCGGCGCGGCCACGGTGACCAACGAGCCCGAGTTCCTCGGGCTCCGCCCCGAGGCCGGCGAGTCGGCGGCCTTCCAGGCGGCGGAGAACGCCGAGACCAAGCGGCTGCTGGCCACCGCCGCCGGCCTCTCCACCGTGCGCCTCCACGACATCGGGCCCCTGCGGCTCCTCGTCCGCCAGGTGAGCGCACCCGGGCGTCCGACCTTCAGCGTCGGGGTCGGCCAGCCCCTGGCCCCGGTCGACGCGGCGCAGGACGGGGTGGCCCGGACCCTGGCGCTCGCCGGCGGCCTGACTCTGGTCACCGCCCTCATCGCCACCTTCCTCATCGCCTCTCGCCACTCCCTGCCCCTGCGGCGGATGGCCCGCACCGCGGCCCAGATCGACGCCGGCGACCTCTCACCGCGCATCGATCTCGAAGCCACCAAGGACGAGGCGCGGGTGCTCGCCCTCGCCCTCAACCACATGCTCGACCGGCTGGCCGACGCCTTCGGCCGCCAGCGCGCCTTCGTCTCCGACGCCTCGCACGAGCTCCGCACGCCGTTGACGGTGATCGGCGGACAGCTCGAGGTCCTCGTCCAGGACGCCGACCCGCCGGCCGAGGAGGTGAGGCGGGTGGAGCAGCTGGTGCGCACCGAGGTCGAGCGGATGACCCGCCTGGTCGATGACCTCCTCATCCTCGCCCGCAGCGAGGAGCCCCAGTTCATCCACCGCCGGGAGATCGATCTCCCCGCCTACGCCGGCGATCTCCTGGCCACCTTCACCCCCACGGCGGAGCGTCGCCTCCAGCCCGGGCGGCTCGCCGCCGGACGCCTCCACGCCGACCCCGACCGCCTGGCCCAGGCCCTGCGCAACGTGCTGCGCAACGCCATCGACCACACCCCGCCCGACGGCGTGGTGCGCCTCTCGGCCGGCGCCGTCGACGCCCGACCCGGCTGGATCCGCTTCGCCGTCGACGACGACGGCCCCGGCATCCCCGCCGACCAGCTCGACCAGGTCTTCGACCGCTTCCACCGCACCGATCTCGCCCGCTCGCGCCCCGACGGCGGCAGCGGCATCGGCCTGGCCATCGTCCGGGCCATCGTCCTGGCCCACGGCGGCGCCGTGCGGGCGACGCCCTCCCCCCTCGGCGGCGCGCGAATCGAGATCGAGCTCCCCGGCTTCACCTCGCGCTCCCCGAGCGAGGTGCCCCCGGGCAGGGGCAGCGCGGTGAGCCCCGAGCTATGAGGGTTTTCTCAGGCGCCGCTTAGCTGGAGTTTCGCCGCACGCGCCAGCCTTTTTCCCATGACGGCCAACCCGCCCCGCCAACCGCCCGCCCCGGCCCGGTCCCACGCCGCGCCCGGCGGCAACCGAGCGGGGTACCGATGACCAGGCACACCGCCGAGTCCCGCGACGCCGCCATGCGTCGTCTGGTCCGTTCCAACCGGGTCCTCGTCGGCGGGGCGGTCGGGCTCACCGGCATCCTCTCCGTGGTCGCCGGCCAGGCCTTCCCCGGAAAGACCGTCGCCACCGCCTCTGCCGGGACGACGGCGCCCGCCACCAAGAGCACCGGCGCGACCCATCGCGCCCACCATCGCCGCCGGCCGAAGGCGGCCACGACCGCAGCGGCGAGCGCCACCGCGGCGCCGAGCCAGTCGAGCTCAGCGAGCTCGCCGGCCAACCCGAGCCAGTCGACCGTCCAGACCTCGACCTCCACCCAGTCCGCCCCGGCGGCGTCCAGCCGGCAGAGCGCCTCGGTGCCGACCAGCACGAGCTCGGGTTCCTCCTCGGGCGCCAGCCCAGCGCCCCTCCAGGCCCCGGCCCAGGCCCCGGCGGCCGTCCAGGCCGCGCCCACCGTCCAGGCCACGCCCACCGTCCAGCAGGCGCCCTCGACACCCGCAGCCCCGGTGGCGGTCTCCGGCGGGTCCTGACCGACGCAACAGCAGTGTCCCCGCCATCCACCCCGCCGGTCGCCTCGCTCGCCTGGTCGGCGCTCGGCAGCACGGTGCTCCTCCAGGCGACTCATCCCTCGGCCCTGGCCACGGCGCACGCCGCCGTCGAGGACGAGCTGGCGGCCATCGACCGGGCGTGCAGCCGGTTCCGCCCTGACTCGGACCTGGCGCGGATCAACGCCCACGCCGGGCGCGCGGTCCGCGTCGACCCGCTCTGCGCCGAGGCCGTCGAGGTCGCCCTCCGGGCCGCGCTCCTCACCGGCGGGGCGGTCGATCCGGCCCTCGGCCGCGAGCTCGTCCTCGCCGGCTACGACCGCGACTTCGAGCTCCTCGACCAGGACATCGAACCGCCATCCTCGCGCCCGGCCCCCGACGACGACGGCGGTGTCCTCGTGCGGGCCCGGACCGTGGCCGGCTGGCGGACGGTGGCCGTCGACCGCCGCGCCTGCACCGTGCGCGTCGGGCGCGGCGTGAGCCTCGACCTCGGCGCCACCGCCAAGGCGCTCGCCGCCGACCGGGCGGCGGCCGCCGCCCACGCGGCGAGCGGAGCCGGCGTGCTCGTCGGTCTCGGCGGCGACATCGCCGTCGCCGGCCCGCCCCCCGACCAGGGCTGGGCGGTCTTCGTGACCCACGACCATCGCAGCGGGCTCGACGCCCCGGGCCAGATGGTGTCGATCACCCAGGGTGGGCTGGCCACCTCGAGCACGCTCACCCGGCGGTGGGCGCACGCCGGAAGCACCATGCACCACATCATCGACCCGGCCACCGGTCGACCGGCGCGCGAGCTGTGGACGACGGCCAGCGTGGCGGCGGCGACCTGCGTCGACGCGAACATCGCGAGCACGGCGGCCCTCGTCCGCGGCCGCCAGGCGCTCGGCTGGCTGCGGGCCAGCGGCCTCCCGGCCCGGCTCGTGGCCGTCGACGGCCGGGTGGTCCGGGTCGGCGCCTGGCCGGCCGAGGAGCCCGCCCGGCCCGCCCCGCGACCGGCGGCGCTCGCCCGATGAGCCCGACCGGCGGCCTGCTCGGCCCGATCTCCGTGTTGGGCTCGCTCGGTTCCCTGACCCCACCGCTGGCGGCGGCGGGGCCGAGCGCCGCCTGGTACCTGACCCGGTCCACCGGGGCCGTCGCCCTTCTCCTGCTGAGCGCGAGCGTCGTCCTCGGGGTGGTCGACGTGCGCCGCCTGAGCTCACCCCGGTGGCCGCGGTTCGTCATCGACTCGCTCCACCGCAACGTCTCCCTGCTCGTCCTCGTCTTCCTCGCCCTGCACATCCTCACCTCGGTGATCGACAGCTTCGCGCCGATCCCCCTGCTCGACTCGGTCCTCCCCTTCGTCGGCTCCTACCGGCCGTTCTGGCTCGGGCTGGGCGCCGTCTCCCTCGATCTCCTCCTCGCCGTCACCATCACCAGCGTGCTTCGCTCCCGGGTCGGCCACCGGACATGGCGGGCTGCGCACTGGCTCTCCTACGGTGCCTGGCCGGTGGCCCTGCTCCACGGCCTGGGGACGGGCAGCGACACCAAGAGCACGTGGATGCTCGCCCTGACCGGCGTCTGCGTCCTCGCCGTCGCGGCGGCCACCGGCTGGCGGGCGCTCGCCGGCTGGCCGGGCAACGGCGCGGCGCGGGGCGCCGCCCTCGCCGCCGTCGCCGCCTTCGTCCTCGGTGTCGTGCTCTGGCTGCCGGGCGGACCCCTCGGGGCCGGCTGGGCGCGGCGCTCGGGGACCCCGGCCTCGCTCCTGGCGCCGACCCGGGCGGCGGCGGCGACGGCGTCGACCCCGGTCTCGAGCCTCGCCCCCAGCGGATCGAGCGCCTCGGCCAACGCGTTCGACCGGGCGTTCACCACGGCGATCGCCGGTAGCGCGACCCAGAGAACCGGGCCCGGTGGCCTCGTCGCCGTGCGCCTGGCCACGAGCTTTCACCGCGGGTCGACCGGGCTGCTCGACGTCGAGATCGACGGACGGCCATCGGGTGGCGGCGGAGTGGCGATGAGCGCCAGCCGAGTCACCCTGGGCACGCGCGCGAGCCCCGCCCTGTACACCGGCCAGATCACCTCGCTGAGCGGCGACCGGGTGGCGGCCCGGATCACCCGGGGCGACGGCCGGAGCCTGCGGCTCGACCTCACCCTGGCCATCGACCGGGCCGGCCAAACGGTGAGCGGGACCCTGACGGCGTCGCCCGTCGCTCCCGGAGCGAGCGGATGAGCATCGATGGCCGCATGCTGCCGCGCCTGCTCCTCGGCGTCTCGCCGGCGGGGACGATCGGCCTCGGCGAGCACCTGGGCCTCCACGGCGAGCTCCCCGACCCGGGCCGCGGCCGCGGGGGCGCGGCGCTGATCGAGTCCGTCGAGCGCGCCGGGCTGCGCGGTCGCGGGGGGGCCGGCTTTCCCACCGCGCTGAAGCTCCGCGCCGCCGCCGCCGCCGGCGGCGCCAGGCGGCGGGCGATCGTGGTGGCCAACGGGGCCGAAGGGGAGCCGGCCAGCCTCAAGGACCGGGCGCTCACCGCCGGGGCCCCCCACCTCGTGCTCGACGGCGCCCTGGTCGCCGCCGAGGCGATCGGGGCCCGGGAGTTGATCGTCTGCCTGCCGCGGAGCGCCCAGGCGTCGGCCACCGCGATGACGCAGGCCATCGGGGAGCGTCGCCGGGACCCCCGCCGCTCGGTGGCCACCCGGCTGGAGTTGGTCCCCGACACCTACCTGGCCGGCCAGGAGTCGGCCCTGGTCAACCACCTCGGCGGCGGCCCCGCGATCCCCACTCTGACTCCGCCCTTCCCCACCGAGCGGGGCATCGGGCGGCGGCCGACGCTGGTCTCCAACGTCGAGACCCTGGCCCACCTCGCCCTGATCGCCCGGCACGGATCCGGGTGGTTCCGCGAGCTCGGGACCCGGGCGCAGCCGGGATCCACCCTGGTCACCCTCGGGGGTGACGTCGCCTGCCCGGGGGTCTACGAGATCGCGCCGGGCTCGCGCCTGGAGGACCTCCTCGACGCCGCGGGCGGGGCGCTCTCCCCGATCCGGGCGTTCCTGGTCGGCGGCTACTCGGGAACCTGGCTGTCCAGCGAGACGGACGTCGTCCTCAGCGCCGAGCAGCTCGCGCCGCTGGGGGCGACGCTGGGCGCCGGGGTGATCTTCGCCCTGGCCGCCGACGCCTGTCCGGTGGCGGAGAGCACCCGCATCGTGCGCTGGCTCGCCGACGAGAGCGCCGGCCAGTGCGGACCGTGCCTGCACGGGCTGGAGGCGATGGCCACGGCGATGGAGCAGGTCGCCGCCGGTGAGGCTCCGCCCGGGACCGGCGAGCGGCTCAGCCGCTGGCAGGCGCTGGTCGCCGGCCGTGGCGCCTGCGGCCACCCGGACGGCACCGTGCGCTTCCTGCGCAGCGCCCTCGGTGTTTTCGCCGCGGAGTTCGCCGACCACGCCGCCCACGGTCGATGCGCGGACTGCGCCCAGCCCTCGAGCCTCCCCTTTCCGGGCGGCGGGCGCCGCGCGACGGAAAAGCCGGTCCTGCGGTGAGCATCCGCCTGCGGGTCAATCCCATCACCTGCGAGGCCCACGGGCTGTGCGCCGAGCTCCTGCCCGAGCGCATCGAGCTCGACGACTGGGGCTACCCGATCATCGACGGAGCCCCGGTGGCGCCGGAGCTCGTACTCCACGCCCGGCGCGCGGCGGCGGCATGTCCGACCCTGGCCCTGCTGATCGAGGAGCTTCCCCGCCGGCGCTGACCGGCGGCGCACCGGCCGCCGCGCGGGCCGCGTGGGCCGGCGGGCGCGGACGGGACCGACGACCGGCGACCGGCGACCGACCGGCAGTGCCCGGTCTCTAGGAGGGGGAGCCGCCGGCCATGGCCGGGAGGATGACCAGGACGTCGCCCTGGCCGACGGCGGTGTCGAGCCCGTCGAGGACGCGGACGTCCTCGTCGTTGAGGTAGACGTTGACGTAACGGTTCAGCTGACCGTCGCCGGAGAACAGCTGGCTCTGGGTCGCGGGATGCTGCTCGGCGAGCGATTGCAGGACGGCGCCGACGTTGTCGCCGCCCGCCGTGACCTGCTTCTCGCCGCCCACGGAAGGGCGCAGCACCGGGGGGATCTTGATCGTGGCCATAGAGCGTCGAGGCTACCCCGCCGCCGCGCAGAACGCCTCGTAGTCCGGGAAGACGCCCATCTGGTCGTCCTCGATCTCCGCGGGGTCGATCGAGCAGATCGGGCAGTCCGGAT
>JAXDHJ010000045.1:0-91201 GCA_034664565.1 Solirubrobacteraceae bacterium | reverse complement strand
TGCAGGTCGATGCCCACCGACGCCATGTTCCGGATGATCTGGGCCTCGGACTCCTCGAACGCGAAGTACAGGGCTCGCTCGCCGCGCCGGCACGTGGCGTCGCAGAACTGCGCGGCCAGCGTCGACTTCCCCGTCCCCGGGGTCCCGCTCACGAGAACCGCGCTCCCCTTGTGGAAGCCGAGGCCACCGAGCATCGCGTCGAGCCGGGCGACCCCCGTCGAGACGCGTTCGGTGGTCACGGTGTGGCGTAGTCCGATGGAGGCGATGGGCTGGACGGAGACGCCCGATCCGCCGATGACGAATGGGTACTCGTCGGTACCGTGGAGCGAGCCCCGGTACTTCAGGATCCGGAGGCGCCGGGTCGACGCCTGCGCCGTGACGCGGTGGTCGAGGACGATCACGCAGTCGGACACGTACTCCTCGATCCCGTGCCGGGTGAGGGTTCCGTCGCCTCGCTCGCCGGTGATGACGGCGGTCACCCCGCGTTCCTTGAGCCAGCCGAACAGGCGCCGGAGCTCGGCGCGGAGGATGGCGGTGTTGGAGAACGCGCCGAAGAGGTTCTCGATGGTGTCGATGACCACGCGCTTGGCGGCGACGGTGTCGAGCGCCGCGCCGATCCGCACGAACAACCCGTCGAGGTCCCAATCCCCGGCTTCCTCGGTCTCGCCGGCGGGCAGCCTGACGTGGTCGATGACCAGCTTGCCCTCGGCCTCGAGTCGGACGAGGTCGAAGCCGAGCGAGGCGACGTTGGCGGTCAGGTCGGCGGCGGTCTCCTCGAAGGCGATGAACACCCCGGGCTCGTCGAAGTCGGTGATGCCGCGAACGAGGAACTCCATGGCGAGGAGCGTCTTGCCGCATCCGGCCGGCCCGCAGACGAGCGTCGGGCGGCCGCGGGGGAGGCCGCCGCCGGTGACCTCGTCGAGCCCGCTGATACCGGTCGGCGCCTTGGGCAGGCCGGCGGCCGGACGGGCGGGGGACGCGGCCGTCATGTCGGTCTGCGCCCCGTCCGCGGCTGGCGGGGCGTGCCCGGGCCGAGCGTGCCGGGTGGGTACGTCCGGCAGTTGGACAGATGCATCTTCGTCCTTCCTCAAATGCGCGTCGCGTCGTCGACCGAAAGGGCCAGCGGGCTTCCGGCCTACTCTGTTGAGGACGGACTCGGTCGCGGGCCCTTGGCTGTGGCGGCGCGATGACGAGACGGCACCTGCCAGTAAGGGCCCCGTGGCACCAGCCTACCACGTCGCCGGTCAGGTTCCGCGGGGGCGACGGCCTCGAGATCGCGGCTCCCGAGCGCCGCGCGCCCGGTCGGACTGGCGGTGTTTTCCTGGTGGTCAGCTGGACTCGTGGTCGGGCGGGGCGAGGGCGGCGTGGGCGATGACGAGCGGGTCGGCCTCGTGGAGGCGGGTGGAGAAGTAGTCGGCGGGGGCGATCCAGCCGAGGGCGACGAGCACGAGGCGGAGGATCCCCTGGTGGCCGACGACCACCGGTCGCCGGGCGGCGGCCAGGACGTCGGCGGTGGCCAGGCGGGCGCGGGCCAGGGCGTCGCCGAGGGGCTCCATGCCGGGTACCGGCGCGCCGAAGGGATCCTCCCGCCAGGCGGCGAAGGCCGGGCCGAAGCGGGCGCGGGCGCCGTCGCGGTCGAGCCCCTCGAACGGCCCGTAGTCGACCTCGGTCAGGCGCTCGTCGACCTGCATCGGCGCCCCGGTGGCGGCGGCGATCGCCGCCGCGGTGTCGCGGGCCCGGGAGAGGGGGCTCGAGACGATGAGCTCGACCCCGGCGCCGGCGAGCCGCTCCCCGGCGCGCCGGGCCTGGTCGCGGCCGACGGGAGTGAGGGGGACGTCGGCGTGGCCGGAGTAGGCGTGGCGGGCCGAGGACTCGGTCTGGCCGTGGCGGACGACGTAGAGTCGGGGCTCCAAGGGTGGCGTGGGGGCGTCCATCGCCGTCATTCTCCCGCCTGGGGCCGGCGGAGCGCCGGCGGATGAATCGGTGCAGCCGGACGATCAGACGGATGGCGCTGCTATAGATTCGCAAACAGCAGCCGAGTCGCCGGTGCCGGGCGGGCCCAGCCCCGCCAGGGGACCCGGCGAGCGGGGGAACCAACACGGTCGTCACGGCCGTAGGGGCGAATCGCCGGATGTCCGGCGTAGCGCAGTTGGGAGCGCGAGCCCGTCAGCTCACCCCGTAGGCGGACCCGACCGACCCGGAGGAACGATGCCGATGAGACATGGATCGCCACGGCCCGAGCCGGCCCACCGGCCGCCGGGGCGCGGCCGCCGGGACCGGCGGCGGCGGCGGGCGGCGGCCGCGGCCGGAGCGCTCGGCCGCCTGGGGGCGGGCGCGCTGATCGCCCCCGTGCTGGTCCTGGGCGGCGCCGATCCGGCCGGGCCGGGGCCGGCGGGCGCCCGTCCGGCGCGGCTGCACCCGTTCGACCGCTGGGACGCCGCCTCGCTGCGGTGGCTCGCCCCGGTGGTGGGCCGACCGCCGGCCCCGCCGGCGGCGCCGAGCCCGTCGCCGAGCGAGGCGGCGTCGGCCCGGCGGACGGCGATCGTGCGGCGGATGTTCCTGGCCGGCGACCGCATCGCCCGCCTCCCCTACAAGTGGGGCGGCGGCCACGGCTCGTTCGCCGACAGCGGCTACGACTGCTCGGGCTCGGTGTCCTACGTGCTCCACGCCGCCGGGCTGCTGCGCACGCCGGAGGCCTCGGGCGCCCTCGCCGCCTACGGGGCGCCGGGGCCGGGCCACCGGGTCACCGTCTACGCCAACGCCGAGCACGTCCTGGTCACCGTCGACGGGCGGCGCTTCGACACCATCGCCCTCGAGGAGACGGGGTCGCGGTGGTCGCCGAAGCTCGGCGCCCTGAGCGGCTACGTGGCACGCCACCCGGCCGGGCTGTAGCTGTTCTCAGCCGGCGCTCGCCGCGGCGGCGGCCAGGGTGGCCAGGGTGGCGGACACCGCCGCCCGGATCGGCTGATCGGCGATCAGCCCGTCGGGGCCGATGGCGGCGCGGGAGACGGGGAGGCGCAGGCAGGCGTCCTCGACGATGAGGGCGCCGGTGTAGCCGAGCACGGTGCGCAGCTCGGCGTGGGCCCCGGCGCCGCCGGTGGGGGCGGCCGGCCCGGAGACGTTGACCCAGGCCACCGGCTTGCCGTAGGTCTCGCCGCCGCCGACCGTCCAGTCGAGGAGGTTCTTGAACGACCCGGGGAGGGCGCCGGCGTACTCGGGGGTGCAGAAGAGGAGGGCGTCGACCCGGGCGATGGCGGCGCGCAGGTCGGCGACCGCCGGGTCGACCGGCTGCCCCTCGAGGTCGTCGTCGGGGTTGAAGTGGGGCAGGCGGGCGAGATCGCCGTAGACGGTGGCCTCCACCCCGGCGGGGGCGGTGGCCCGGGCGGTGGCGAGCAGCGCCGTGTTCGTCGACCCGGAGCGCAGGCTCCCGGAGATCAAGAGGACGTGAGCCATCCGCGGGCCAGCGTAGCGCCCTCGCCGGGCGGGCTAGTGTGTCCCGGTGATGAGCATGGGGATGCCCGGGAGCGGTGCAGGGTGGGCGTGATGCTGTCCGGCGGAGCGTCGATGCCGGCGCTCGGCCAGGGCACGTGGCACATGGGCGAGGGACGGCGACCGGCCGGGGAGGAGATCGCCGCCCTGCGCCTCGGCCTCGACCTGGGCATGACCTTGATCGACACCGCGGAGATGTACGGGGCGGGAGCGGCCGAGGAACTGGTCGGCGCGGCGATCGCCGGCCGGCGCGACGAGGTGTTCCTGGTCAGCAAGGTGCTCCCCCACCACGCCACCCGGGAGGGCACCATCGCCGCCTGCGAGGCCAGCCTGCGGCGTCTGGGGACCGACCGCCTCGACCTCTACCTGCTCCACTGGCGCGGGCGGCTGCCGCTGGCGGGGACGGTGGCCGCCTTCGGCGAGCTGGTGGCCGACGGGCGGATCGGCCACTGGGGGGTGAGCAACTTCGACACCGCCGATCTCGATGAGCTGCGCGAGCTCGAGGGTGGTGGGGCGGTGGCCGCCGACCAGGTGCTCTACAACCTCAGCCGGCGCGACATCGAGTGGGGCCTCCTGCCCGCCTGCCGCCGGGACGGCCTGCCGGTCATGGCCTACACGCCGATCGCCCAGGGGCGGGTGCTCGGCCGCCCGGCGCTGGCGGCGGTGGCCGCCCGCCACGGGGCGACGCCGGCGCAGGTCGCGCTGGCCTGGGTGCTGCGCGGTCCCGGGGTGTGCGCCATTCCCGGCTCGGGCTCGCGCGAGCACGTGGGCGAGAACCGGGGGGCGCTCGACCTGCGCCTCGAGGCCCAGGACCTCGCCGAGCTCGACCGGGCGTTTCCCCCGCCGGCCGGGGCCGAGCCGCTGGCCATGCTCTGAGCTGAGTCGGTTGCCGCCTGCGGCTCTCGCTCAGATCCCCAGCCGGCCGGGGAGCTCGCTCAGGGCGCCCAGCGGCTCGGCGGCGGGGTCGAGGAGCGGGGGGCCGGCCGGGTCGGCGGTGTAGGCGAAGACGCGCATGCCGGCGCTGATCGCCGCCGCCACCCCCGACGGGCTGTCCTCGACGACCACGCAGCGGGCCGGCGCCACCCCGAGGTGGGCGGCGGCGTGGAGGAAGAGGTCGGGATGGGGCTTCCCCCGCGCGACCAGCGCCGCCGAGAACAGGGCGCCGTCGGGGAAGAGGGGGGCGAGCCCGGTGAGGCCGAGCGAGAGCCGGGTCTTCTCGAGGCCGGCCTGCGAGGCCACGCAGACCTGGACGCCGGCCCCGGCGATGCGCTCGACGGCGCCGCGAGCCCCGGGCACCGCCCGCAGCGCGCGGCGGAAGACCTCGGCCCGGCGCTCCCTGAAGGCGGTCAGCCAGTCGGCGGGGAGGCCGCGGCCGAGCTCGGCCTCGATGCGCTCGACCATCTCGGGCAGCTGGAGGCCCTGGTAGCGGCGGCGGGCCTCGTGCTCGGTGGTGGGTAGCCCCTCGGCGCAGAGCGCGGCGGCGAGAACCCGGGCGGAGATCGGCTCGCTGTCGACGAGGACGCCGTCGCAGTCGAAGATGACCAGGTCCACGCCATGCACCCGGCCATCCTCGCCGATCGCCGCCCGGCGTCAGGCCACGGTGGTGTGGCCCTGGAGCTGCTGGGCGGCGCCGGTGGCCGGATCGCTGATCTGGACGTCGAGGGTGATCTGCCGGGCGCGCGGGTGAAGCTGCCCCATCGACAGGTCATCGGCCGGGCTTGAGCCGGCGGTGAGCCGCCTCGACGGATGTTCGAGTGAGCCGTCGGCCGGCGGGCGAGCCGTCGGAGGCCGCTGCTACAGTCGAGACGTCCTTTAACCGGGTCCGGTGAGACCAGGAAGGAACCATGAGCACCGAGAAGGTCGTCCTCGACGCCGACGGCATCCGGCGGGCGCTGACCCGCATCGCCCACGAGATCGCCGAGAAGAACCACCCGGGCGAGCCGCCGGCCCTGGTGGGGATCCACCGCCGCGGGGCGCCCCTGGCCACCCGGCTGCGGGGCCTGGTCAGCGACCTGCTGGAGGCGCCGACGCCGCTCGGCGACCTCGACATCTCCTTCTACCGCGACGACGTCGCCACCCGTCCCGAGGCGCCGGTGGTCAACGCCTCGAACCTCGACTTCCGCATCGACGGGCGGACGGTGGTCATCGTCGACGACGTCCTCTTCACCGGACGCACGGTCCGGGCGGCGATCGACGCCCTGTTCGACTACGGCCGACCGGCCCGCGTCCAGCTGGCGGTGCTCGTCGACCGCGGACACCGGGAGCTGCCGATCCGCCCCGACTACGTCGGCAAGAACCTGCCGACCGCCCGCAGCGAGCGGGTCAACGTACGCGTCGTCGAGCTCGACGGCGTCGATCAGATCGCCATCGCCATCCCCGGAAGGAGCTAGATGAACCACCTGCTGTCCATCGAGCAGCTCGACCGCGACCGGATCGAGCGGCTGCTCGACCGCGCGGCGTCGTTCGCCGAGGTCTCCGACCGGGAGATCAAGAAGGTCCCGGCCCTGCGCGGGCGCCTGGTCATCAACCTGTTCTACGAGGCCTCGACCCGGACGCGCTCCTCGTTCGAGCTGGCGGCCAAGCGGCTCTCGGCCGACGTGCTCAACTTCGCCGCCTCGGGATCCTCGGTGGAGAAGGGCGAGTCGCTCAAGGACACGGTGGCCACCCTGGCCTCCTACGGCCCCGACGCCCTCGTCATCCGCTCGCCCCACGTCGGCGCCGCCGCGCTGGTCTCGACGTGGACGACGGCGGCGGTGATCAACGCCGGTGACGGGACCCACGAGCACCCGACCCAGGCCCTGCTCGACGTCTACACCCTGACCCGCCGGATCGGACCCCTCGACGGGCGGCGGATCTGGATCGTCGGCGACGTCCTCCACTCCCGGGTCGCCCGCTCGGACATCCTCGCCTTCACCCAGATGGGCGCCGCGGTCACCGTGTGCGGGCCGCCGACCCTGATCCCGGCGGGGATCGAATCGCTGGGCTGCGAGGTGCGCTACGACCTCGAGGACATCGGCCAGGCCGACGTGATCTACGCCCTGCGCATGCAGAACGAGCGCATGCGCGAGGACTACGTCCCCTCGCTGCACGAGTACACCTCCTGCTACCAGATCAACTCCGAGCGGCTGAACTCGCGCCAGGTGGTCATGCACCCGGGTCCGGTCAACCGCGGGGTCGAGCTCTCGAGCGACGTCGCCGACTCGCCCCAGGCCCTGATCGGCGACCAGGTGCGGGCGGGGGTGGTGGTGCGCATGGCCGTCCTCTACGAGCTCCTCGCCGGGGTCCGGCGACCGGGCGGCGGTGGCGATCCGCCGGACTCGGCCGACGCGGCCGGGCGCTCGGCGGCGGAGGCCCAGCTGGCATGAGACGCCTGTTCAGCGCCCCGACCCAGCCGGCGTCCCTGCTCATCCGCGCCGCCCATCTCCTCGACCCGCGCAGCGGCCTCGACGGCCCGGCCGACGTGGTGGTCAGCGCCGGGACGATCGCCGCCCTCGGCCCTCCCCGGTCGCTGGAGGCGCCGGCCGGCGGGGAGGTCATCGACGGTGAGGGGCGCCACCTGTTCGCCGCCTTCGTCGATCCCCACGTCCACCTCCGGGTCCCGGGGGAGGAGCACAAGGAGGACATCCACAGCGGTACCCGGGCGGCCGCCGCCGGCGGCTACTGCGCGGTGGTGGCCATGCCCAACACCAGACCGGTGGTGGACAACACCGCCGTGCTCGGCTCGCTGCGCGAGGCGGCGATGCGCGAGGCCCGCGTCCCGGTCGGGTTCACCGCGGCCATCAGCCCGGGCCTCGCCGGCGAGCGCCTGACCGAGATGATGGAGCTGCGGGGGGCCGGGGCGGTCGCCTTCACCGACGACGGCCGTCCGGTGGTCTCGGCCGGGCTCCTGCGCCGGGCCCTCCAGTACCAGCGGCTGTGCGGCGGGGTCCTCGCCCTCCACGAGGAGGATCCGTCGCTCTCGGGGGCCGGGGCCATGCACGAGGGCGGGGTCAGCGCCCTCCTCGGCATCGCCGGCATCCCGTCGATCTCGGAGTCGACGATGGTCGCCCGCGACGCGGCGATCGCCGGTCACGAGGGCGGGCGCGTCCATATGCAGCATCTCTCGGCCCTCGAGTCGGTCGAGGCGGTGGCCGCGGCCAAGGCGGCCGGGGTGGCGGTGAGCGCCGAGGCCTCGCCCCACCACCTGACCCTGACCGAGGAGGACGTCCGGGGGCTCGACACCCGGCTGAAGATGAACCCGCCGCTGCGGACCGCGGCCGACCGCGAGGCGGTGGTCGACGGCCTGCGCAGCGGGATCATCGACTGCGTGGCCACCGATCACGCGCCCCACGCCCGCGAGGACAAGGACGTCCCCTTCGAGCAGGCGGCGATGGGCACCACCGGCCTGGAGACGGCGTTCGCCGCCCTCTACACCGTCCTCGTGCGCCCCGGCCTGCTCTCCCTGGCCACCCTGGTCGAGCGGATGTCGGCCGGGGCCCGCCTGTTCGACCTCGCCAGCCCGGTGATCGCCGTCGGCGCCGAGGCCAACCTGTGCCTCGTCGACCTCGAGGCCACCTGGCAGGTCGGCGAGTCCGGTTACGAGAGCCGCTCGGAGAACTGCTGCTTCGGCGGACGCCACCTCCAGAGCCGGGTCCTCCTCACCCTGGCCGCCGGCGGCGTCGCCTACCGCCAGCGCGCCTTCGCCATCGGGCCGGCCTAGACGTCCGTTCCCGGGAGGCCGCAGCGGCGCCAGCCCGAGCGGCCGAGCCTCGCCGCTGCCGTCTGAGCCGTCCCGGCCGACCCGAGCCGGGTCGGTCGGCCCCCGCCCGCCGCCACGGACCCGACACCGCTCCCGAAAATGAACGGTTAGGCTAGGTGGGAACGTCCACCGAAGGAGATCACCACGATGCCGGACAAGCCGACCCTTCACGTATGCCACATCGACGACGGCGGCCCCAAGCCCCACCCCTGCCGCCGCGCCCACGAGGCGCTCCTCACCGCCGGCATCGACCACGAGAAGGTCGTCTTCGGGCGGAACAAGCCGTTCGGCCTGTTCACTTCGGGAACCCGTCCCGAGCTCAAGGCCCTGAGCGGCCAGGAGAAGCTCCCCGTCCTCGAGCTCACCGACGGCACCACGGTCAACGGCGGTGGGAAGATCGTCGCCTGGGCCAAGGCCCACGCCGTCGCGGCCTAGACATGCCTCCCGCCCCGAGACTCACGCTCTACGTCTGCGAGCTCGACGAGGAGGGCCCCCGGTCGCATCCCTGCCGCATCGCCGGCGAGGCGCTCCGCGACGCCGGGCACAACTTCGAGAAGATCATGACCGACAAGCGCCGCCCCGGCGGGGTCCTGGTCAAGGGCAAGCGGCCCGAGCTCCTCGAGGCCACCGGCCAGGAGAAGCTGCCGGCCCTCAAGCTGACCGACGGCACGACGATCATCGTCGGCAGCCGGCCGATCCGTGACTGGGCCCGGGAGAACGACCGCACCACCATCGGCAAGCCCGTGCCCCAGCCCGGGGCCCCGAGCGGACGGGCCAAGGAGGACGTCTGAGCCGCCGCGGCGGCCCGGCTGCCCTCGCCGCGGGCGCCGCCATCGCCCTTGCCGGCTGCGGCTCGGCGGCGGGCCCGGCGCCCCACGCCCCGGCTCGCCCCGCCGTCGCCCCGCCCCGGTCGAGCGCCTCGGTCGCCGCCGACGGCAACCCCGTCCCCACCGCCCACGACCTCTCGCTTCCCCCGAGCGGTGGCGCCGGCATCGCCGCCGCCCCGGCCCCCCGCGGCGGCCCGGTCGCCTGCACCGCGCGCGGCCCCATCTATGTCGAGCACGGCCCCGGCCGCCGCCGGCTGGTGGCCCTCACCTTCGACGACGGACCCAGCGGCTTCACCCCCCAGATCCTGCGCATCCTCGAGCACCGGCGGGTCCACGCCACCTTCTTCGTCATCGGCGAGCAGGTCGCCGCCCACCCCGACCTCCTGCGCCGGGCGCTGGCCGACGGCGACATGGTCGGCAACCACACCTGGACCCACGCCGACATGACCCAGCTCCCGGCCGCCGTCGAGCGCCGGCAGATCCTCCTCACCTCCGAGGCCATCCGCCAGGCCACCGGCTGGCGGACCTGCCTCTGGCGTGCACCCTACGGCGCCGTCGGCGGGCGCATCGAGGGGCTGGCCCGGAGCCTCGGGCTGATCTCCGTCCAGTGGGACACCGACCCCCAGGACTTCACCATGCCCCCGGTCGCCGCCATCCTCCGCCGAGTGCTCCACGGCAACCCGGCCGACCCGGATCCCGGCGTCCATCCCGGGGCGATCGTTCTCATGCACGACGGCGGCGGCGATCGCAGCCACACCGTGGCCGCCCTCCCCCGCCTCATCGACGGCCTCCGCGCCCGGGGCTACCGCTTCGTCACCGTGGCCGAGCTCCTCCGGCTCCCGGTGGCCCGGCGGCCCTGAGGCGCGGGTCGGCGCTCGGGTCGTCCTCGGCGTAGAGCTCGGGCAGGGGGCGGATGAGGAGATACCCGACGGCCGCCGCCCCGGCCAGCACGACCAGCGCCACCCGGGCGCCGTGGGCCGGATCGAGGACGTGGAGGCTGTCGAGGGCGAAGATCGTCCCGCCCCAGAAGACCAGCGGCCCGATGCCGCTCGACACCCTCCCCACCAGGGTGAACAGGCCGAACACCTCCCCCCGCTGGGCCTCGGGCACCGACCGGATCATGTACACGCGGTCGGCGGTGTGGATCGATCCGAAGCTCACCCCGACGAGCGGACCGGCCAGCCACAGGAGCCACGGCACGCCGCTGATCCCGGTGAGCAGGAGGGTGGCGATGACGAGGAGGATGGTGGCGTTGAGGACCCGCTTGGGCCCCAGGCGCCGGGTCAGGCTCCCGGCGCCGAGCGCCCCGATCACCGAGAAGACGATGGAGAAATCGAGCAGCAGGGTGATCTCGGGATCCTGGAAGTGGGCGGTCCGCTTCGCGTACACCGCCATGAACACCGCCATCGTGGCGATGGCGTCGGTGTAGAAGAAGCGCGCCACGATGAACCGGCCGTAGGACTCCGAGCGGACCCGGCGGATTCCCGTGCGCAGGTCCTCGGCCGCCGTGGCCAGCGCCGTCCGCAGGCGGGCGCTCCGTCGCGGGCCGGACTCCCGCACCCAGAAGAAGCAGGGCAGGGCGAAGAGGAGGAACATGGCAGCGGTCGGGACGAACGCCGTCTGATTGTCCTTGGTGACGAGCACGGCGAAGACCACGCTGGCCACCGCGACCCCGATGTACCCGACCGCCACCCCCAGGCCCGACACCTTCGGCTGCTGGGCCGGCGGGGCGACCCGGGCCAGCATCGGGTCGTACTGGGCCACCGCCGCCGCCCAGGCGAAGATGGCCAGGCCGGCGATGGCCAGGGTCGGGGCGAGGGCGGCGTGGACCACGCCGAGGACCCCGGTCATGACCACGCTGAGCACGGTGAAGGCGATGAGGAACGGCTTGCGCCGGCCGGTCTCGTCGGCCACGGCGCCGAACACCGGTAGGGAGATGAGCAGGACGACGGAGACGGCGAGCCCCATCAGCCCGATGACATAGTCCGGGTGGTGGCGCTGGTTGATGATCCAGTCGTTGAAGTACCGCCCCGAGATCGAGTACGAAAAGATGGTGTGAGCGAAATCGAACATGATCCAGCTCACCACCGGCACGGAGAGCAGGCGCCACGGCGGCGGCGACGCCCGGGCGATGACCGGCGGCGGTGGCTCGGTGCCCAGCATCGGCTCTTCTACCGCCCCCGGCTCGCCCGGTTACTGGTGATCCGCCCGATCGGTGCCGCCGTAGTCTCCAGCGCCGCATGTCCCGCGCCGATCTCTTCTTCGACTCGCAGGGCGTGCCGTGTGCGGCCTGGCTCTACCTGCCCGATGCCGCCGAGGCCCCGTCGCCCTGCGTGATCCTCGCCCACGGCTTCACCATGGTCCGCGAGGCCCGGCTCGACGCCTACGCCGAGCGCTTCGCCGCCGCCGGCCTCGCCGTCCTCGTCTTCGACTACCGCCACTTCGGGGCCAGCGCCGGCCAGCCCCGCCAGCTCCTCGACATCTCCCGCCAGCTCGCCGACTGGCGGGCGGCGATCGACTTCGTCCGCGACCACGCCGCCCTCGACTCCTCGCGCATCGCCCTCTGGGGGACGTCGTTCAGCGGCGGCCACGTCGTCGCCCTCGCCGCCGTCGACCACGGGATCGCCGCCGTGGTCAGCCAGGTCCCCTTCGCCGGGCTCGGCCGCCGGGCCGGGCCGCCGCGGGTCGGCTTCCTCGCCCGGATGGTCGCCGTCGCCCTCCTCGACGAGCTCCGCGGCCGCCTCGGCCGCTCGCCCCACTACATCCGCGTCGCCGCCGAGCCGGGGACCTTCGCCTCCCTGAACACGCCGGGCGCCTACCGCGAGATGCGCTCCATCGTGCCCCCCGACTCGAGTTGGGAGAACCGCTTCGCCCCGCGGGTGGTGCTCCGCATGCCCGGCTACCGGCCGTTCGACCAGGCCGCGGCCGTCCGCTGTCCGCTCCTGGTCTGCGTCTGCGAGGACGACGCCATCACCCCGGCCGCCCCCGCCATCGCCGGCGCCGGCCGGGCCCCCCTCGGCGAGCTCCAGAGCTACCCGATCGGCCACTTCGACATCTACCGGGGCGAGTGGTTCGAGCGGGCGGTCGCCACCCAGACCGAGTTCCTCAGCGGCTGCCTCGGGGGGACCGTCTGAGCCGGCGCGATCAGACGGTCGGGTTGGGCCGCGGTCTGGGCGCTCAGCGGCCGAGGGCGGCGAGGACGCGATCGACGTCGGTCTCGTCGTTGTAGACGTGCCACGAGGTGCGCAGCCGTCCGCCGCGGACGGCGGCGATGATCCCGGCCCGCTCGAGGAGCTCGGCCGCGCCCGGGAGGTCGGCGCAGACGATGGCGCTGTCGCCGGGTTCGAGGCCGACGCCGGCCCGGAAGCGGTCGGCCAGGGCGACATCGTGGGCGTGGATGGCCGGGATCCCGATCTCCTCGATCAGCTCGAGGGCGGGAAGGGTGCCCACCCAGGAGAACCAGGCCGGGGAGAGGTCGAGGCGGCGGGCACCCGAGGCCAGTCGCAGGGGCGGGCCGAAGTAGCTGGCGTGGACGTCCTCGCCGGCATACCACCCCGCGCTGTGGGCCACCGTCCGCTCGAGGAGGCGGTCGGAGATGGCGAGGAACGCCGTTCCCCGGGGGGACATCAGCCACTTGTAGGCCGCGCATACCACCGCGTCGAACCGGTCGGCCGCGACCGGGAGCCAGCCCACCGCCTGGGTGGCGTCGCACACCGTGATCGCCCCGGTCGCCGCGGCGGCCGCCGCCACCCCGTCGAGGTCGGCGACCTCGCCGCTGCTCATCTGCACCGCGCTGAACGCCACCGCGTCGACCCCGTCGCCGATCGCCTCGACCAGGCGCTCGGAGGGGACGGTGCGGACGTCGAGGCGCTCCTGGACGAGGAGGGGAAACAGCGTCGAGGTGAACTCGACGTCGGGGACGACGACCCGGGTCCCCCGGGGCAGGGCGGTGACCACCGAGCCGACGAGCTCGGAGACGGTGGCCCCCACGGCGACCCGCCCGACGTCGACTCCGACCAGCCGGGCGAAGGCGGCCCGGGCCCCCTCCGTGCTCTGCCCCCACTGCTCCCAGCTCGTGCGCCCGCCGTGCCAGTCGTGGAGGGCCGACTGGAGGGCGTCCCACGCCGGCCGGGGCGGGAGGCCGTAGCTCGCGGTGTTGCAGTACACCCCGGACGGCTCCCACAGGGCTCGGGCCGCGGCGATCTCCATGCCGGCATTCCAGCACGCCCGCCGCACCGGGCGGGTCCGACCTGCGCATCGGTGCTCAGGCCGGGTGGTTGACCATGTGCTCGGCGGTCATCTCGAAGTAGTGCATGAGCTGATCGCGGTGGCGGGCGGCCAGGCCGGCGTCCTCGACGGCGAGCCGCATGGCGCGCAGCCAGGCGTCGCGCTCGTCCGGGCCGATGATGAACGGGGCGTGGCGCATGCGCAGGCGGGGGTGGCCGCGCTCCTTGGCGTAGGTCTGGGGGCCGCCCCAGTACTGGATGAGGAAGAGGCCGAGGCGCTCCTCGGCCGGGCCGAGGTCGGCCTCGGGGTAGAGCGCCCGCAGGATCTCGTCGACCTTCACCGCGGCGTAGAAGCGGGCGACGATGCCGCGGAAGGTCGCCTCGCCGCCCACCGCGTCGTAGAAGGTCGCTGGCTCCTCGCCCGACGGAGGGGATGTCAGGGGTGCGGTCAGGTGTCGATCGTACCCGCGGGCGGCGGGCCGGCAGTCGTCTCGGGCGAAGCCGTCGAGCGTGGCCCCGGCGGCTCGCTCCGCCCTGCCCGACGGATCGCGGCGGTGGCCTCGAGCCGATCTCTCAGCACCGCCCACACCTCGCTCGCCGGCCGGCTGGCGTCGATCACCAGATCCTCGGGCTCGGGTGCCGCGAGGTGCCCGGCCACCCGTGCGACCAGGGCGGCGTCCCGGTCGTTGGCCGGGTGGGGCTGGCCGGCGGCGATCCGGCGGGCCGCCTCCTCGACCCGGAGCTCGAGATGCACGGCGACCAGCGTGGCCCCGGTGGCATCGGCGAGCTCACGGGCATTTCGGCGCTGCCAGCGGTGGGCGAAGCAGCAGCCGTCGAGGGCCACCCGGGCCCCTCGGCGCAGGCGCGAGGCGGCGGCGGCGACCATCGCCTCGAAGGCCAGGCGCGTCTCCTCGGCGGTGTGGCAGGCCGGTCCGGGGAACATGGCGGCCCGGATCACGTCGCGGCTGATCACCGTGAACTCGAGCTCGGCCCCCGCCGCCGCGAGCAGGGTGGACTTGCCCGCGCCCGGGAGGCCCGTCACCCGCAGGAGGACGCCGCCGCCGAGGGGGCTAGGCGTTGACGAGCTCGCGCCCGCGCTCGACGTGCGACCAGAAATCGCGCTCGAACTCGCTCCACAGGTCGGGGCCCGCATCCGGATCGGGCCCCGGGCCGGCAGGATGAGGCTTCTCGCCGCCGCCGCCTCCGCGGCCCTCGTCGTCGTGATCCTCGGCCAGGATGTAGGCGGGTACGGCGAAGGCCAGGCCCACCGCGCCCATGGCCAGCGCCGCCATGGGATGGACGAGGAGCATCATCGGGCAGGGGATGGCGCCGGCCAGAAAGGCGGCGACGCACCGGTTGGCGGTCGATCTCGCCATCACGAAGTGGAGCACGAGGAGGATCAGGCCGGCCAGGACGAGGGGGGCAGCCGTGAAGAAGGCGGGCGGGACGTAGGCGTGAGTCATCACCAAGATCGCTTTCTGGGCTCGAGCGCCCGGCCTTCGCTCGCCGCGCTCGGCTGATTTGCGGTATTCCGTCCCCTACCAGTTCGGCCGAGATGGCCCGGACCTTGAGCCCGGTGGCCCTCCACTCCCCAAAGGTAGCCGGTCCCCCGGCCCGGCCGTCGCGCTTTCTCTAGGCTCCGTCGATCGCCGAGAATCCGTCGCGGACACCCCCGTCCGACCTCGCCCACCGTCCCCGGCCGGCCCCCGGTATCGAGGCCAACGCCGCGGGCGGGCGGGTGGTGCTCGTGCGCCCCGACGACGGCGGCTACTACCTCCTCGATGAGTGGGGAGCGCTCATCTGGGAGCTGTGCGACGGTGAGCGGACGCTCGGCGCGGTGATCGCCGCCGTCGCCGAGGAGGTCGACCGGCCGGTCCCGGCGGTGGCCGGCGAGGTGCGCGAGTGGATCGCCGAGCTCCGAGTCGAGGGGCTCCTGGTCACCCCGGGGTCCGGCTGAGGCGAGGACGCGAACCCTGGGCCGCCCCCGCCGCCGGCGCGGCGCGAGCCAGCCCCAGGCGAGCGGCGGCTGGCCGGTCTAGCGACCCCGCCGCCGACCGGCCGCCGCCCGTCGCAGCTCCCGGCGTGCCAGGGCGAAGGCCAGGCGCAGCAGGCGCCCGGCCAGGCGGCGGAGGGCCGGCAGGAGGTTGCCCAGCAGCCGCAGGGCGAGACGCAGGGCGGCACGGCGAGCCTGCTTGACGGCGGCGAGCCGGCGCAGGAGAACGGCGATGACACCGAGCACCAGGGCGAGGAAGCCGGCCTTCCCCGAGGACGGCGCCCGGACGGCGCGCCGGAGGAGGAGGTGGGCGAGCCGGCGGGCCGGAGCGCTGACCAGGCCGCGGGCGAGAACCCGGACGAGAAGGGCGAGCGCTCTCACTACGCCCCGCGCGAAGACCCCGATCACCAGGGCCCGCAGGGTGGTCGGCCGGCGGGCGGACAGGGCGCCGGCCGCCCGCCGGGACACGAGGCGCCCGAGTGCCTCGGCCGCCCCCTTGCCGGCGTCCCGCCGCCGCCGCCGCGCGCTCGGGAGCCGCCGCTCGAGGACGGCGACCAGGCGCTGCTCGAGGGCGCCGGGTGCGCTTCGGCTCGGCGCTCCGCCCAGGCGGCGCTCGAGGGCCCGGGTGAGCCCGCGCCCGATGGCGAGGACGAGACGGTCGCCGGCGTTGCCCCGGCGCGGCCCGAGCCCGCTCCCGGCGGTCTCGGCCGGGCCTCCGGCCCCCGAGCCGCCGGCGCCACCGGGGCCGGTGCGTCGCTCGAGAGCTTCGGCCAGACGCTGCCCGAGCCCGCCGAGGGCGCCCGGTCGGGGATCGGCCTCGCGGCGGCGCTCGAGGGCTGTGCCGAGGCGGGCCATCCGAGCCTTCAGCCTACCGGCGCGCCGGCGGCGTCCTGGTGCTGCCTACTGCTCGTAGCCCTCGACGGTGCCCGCATCCCGCAGCGAGGCCCCGTCCGGGTCGAGGCCCGCCTCGGCGCGGGCGCGCCGCTGGCGCAGCAGATCCCAGTACCGGTCGAGCTCGACCCGGACCGACTCGAGGCGCTGGTGCTCGGCGTCGGAGAGGCCGGTGTTCTCGTGAGCGTGGAGGAGCCGCTCCTCCTCGGCCACGAGGTCCTCGATGTGCTGGTGCAGCGAGCCGTCGTCCATCGTCGTCTCCGTTCGGGTGGGCCCAGACCATAGCGCCGCCGGGGCCGTCTCCCCGGCTCGCCGGAGCACGTCCGGGGGTCAGTGCTCCCGGACGCGGCTCCCGGCCTACCGGGTCCCAACGCGTCCCGCCGACGCCTTGGATACTTATGCTACGCTAGATCAATAAGTATAAGTATAAGTAAGGAGCAACCCATGGATACGCAGACCGAGACGAGCAGCGAAAGCAAGCAGATCACCATCGACGTGCCCCAGGAGCGACTCGCCGAGTTCTACGCCTTCTTCGGCCGGTTCCTGGCCGGGGGACCGGGGCGGGGCCGGCGCGGACGCCACGCCGGGGGCCCGGGTCACCACCACGCTCACCACCACGGTCACCATCACGGTCGCCACTGTGACCACCAGCAGGCCGCGGAGACCGCGGGGGCCGAGTCGCAGGCGGCAGGGCCGCCGGCGGGGACGACCAGCGTCTGATGGCCGACAAACAGGTCACGGTTCCGGTACCCGAGGAGCGGGTCGCCGAGTTCTACGCCTGGTTCGCCGCCTTCCTCGCCGCCGAGCCTGGACACTGGCCGGGGTGGGGAGGGCCGGGGGGGCGCGGCCGGCGGGGGAAGCACTCCCACGGCCGCGTCGCCGCCGCCTGGTCGCCGGCCGACGGCGAGCGCGCGGCCTGGCTCTACGGCCGGCTGGCGCCGGCCGCGGAGGAGCTCTTCGACCTCCTGGCCGCGGCACCCGGCCGCCGCTTCTCCGGCAACGAGGTGGCCGCGCGGCTCGGCCTCGAGAAGGGGGCCCACGGGGTGGCGGGAATCCTCGCCTGGCCTGGGCGCTACTGTCGCCATCTCGATCGGGTGCTCCCCATCGCCACCGAGGGTCGACCCGACGGGGGCACCGACTACTTCATGGAGCCGGCGGTGGCCTCCCTGTTCGCCGCCGGCGGGGTCGACCCGGGGCGGTAGGAGCGGGCGGGACCGCCTGCTAGCCTGGCGCGGTGATCGGCGAAAGGATCTCGATCGAGGATGCCCGTCGAGCGGTGCTCGAGCGGATCGTGCCCCTGGAGTCCGAGGAGATCAGCCTGGACGAGGCCCTCGGTCGCGTCCTCGCCGTCGACGCGGCCGCTCCCAACGACGTCCCTCCCTTCGCCTCCTCCTCGATGGACGGGTTCGCCCTGCGCGCGGCCGATACCCAGGCGGCGCCGGCTGTGCTCAAGGTCATCGGCGAGGCCCGGGCCGGGGCGGGATCGGAGGTGCCGGTCGCCGCGCACACGGCGATCCGCATCTCGACCGGGGCGCCGATCCCCGAGGGAGCCGACGCGGTCGTCCGCCAGGAGCTGACGAGCACCGAGAACGGCTCGGTGCTCGTGCAGGAGGCGGTCGGCGTGGGCAACGACGTCCGCTATCCGGGCGAGGACATCCGGGCCGGGGTGGTGGTGCTGAAGGCGGGAACGGTGCTCGGGGCGGCGGAGATCGGCGTCCTGGCCTCGGTGAACATCGCCCGCCCACCGGTGGCCCGCCGGCCGCGGATCGCGCTGGTGAGCACCGGGGACGAGCTCGTCGAGCCCGGCCGCGAGCTCGAGCCCGGCGAGATCCGCGACTCCAACGTACCCGCCCTCAGCGCCGCCGCCCGGACGGCGGGGGCCGAGATGGTCTCCCGCCGGCGGGTCGGCGACGACCGGGAGCAGACCATCGCCGTGCTCGACGGCGCCATGGCCGGCGCTGACGTCCTCA
Organism: Solirubrobacteraceae bacterium; assembly: GCA_034664565.1. Taxonomy (GTDB): domain Bacteria; phylum Actinomycetota; class Thermoleophilia; order Solirubrobacterales; family Solirubrobacteraceae; genus Palsa-513. The sequence goes on along the minus strand of JAXDHJ010000045.1, from coordinate 73,067 downwards.
TCACCTGCGGCGGGGTGTCGGTCGGGCCGCACGATCACGTCCGGCCGGCCCTCGAGCACCTCGGGGCCCGCGAGATCTTCGCGCGGGTGAGCCTCAAGCCGGGCGGGCAGGTGTGCTTCTACGTGGCCGACGACGGGACCCTGGTGTTCGCCCTGCCGGGCAATCCCGGGTCGGCGCTGACGGCGTTCCGGGTGCTGGTGCTTCCCGCCCTCTACGCCCTCCAGGGTCGCACCGAGACCCGCCACGCGGTGCGCGGCATCGCCGGGGCCGACCTGGCCGGAACGATCGGGCGCACCACGGTGGTGCGCTGCCACGCGAGGATGCACGACGACGGCTGGCACGTGACCCCGAACGGCGCCCAGGGCTCGCACATCCTCACCTCACTGCTCGGACTCCCGGCGCTCGCGCTCGTTCCCGAGGACCGCGATGTCATTCCGGCCGGCGAGGCCGTCGACATCGAGTTCCTCGCCTGACGGCGCCGCTCAGTTCGTCTTCTGGGCCGCCGGGGCAGAGAAGAACTGGGGGATGTAGGTCCAGGGAAAGCTCGCGCTCGCGCTGCATGGCGTCGAGTTGGTGCTCGCGCCCGGAGAACCGGGCACGGAGGTCTGGTTCGGGGTGGTGGTGCTCGGGGTCCCCGGGCCGCACTGGCCGGAAGCGCCCGGTGCGCTCGAGCCCGACGAGGAGGTCTGTCCGGTCGAGCCGGGCGTCGACTGGCCGACCGTCCACCCGGTGAACGTGGCCGCGGTGGCGCCGCCCGGAACCTGCGAGGAATGGGCGATGGCCCAGGCGATGAGGGCGGCGAGGCTGCCTGGGGCCGGCGCCGCCGCGGTGGCGGGGGCAGTGGCCGGGGTGGTCGGAGCGGCGGACGAGGGGAGAGGCGACGCCGCCGGGGCGACCGGCACCGCCTTGCCGATCGGATTGGCGCTGATCGACCGGCGGTGATGGACGGTGTGCCGCGCTGGCGCCGGCGGGGTGGCGGCGGGGGTCACCGGAGCGGTCGAACTCACGCCGGGGGCGACCTTCGGCCGCCGCGGGTTGGCGGCGAGGTAGACGGAGTGGCGGTGGGTCCGGGCGTGGTGATGATGGTGGGCTGCCGGCGGCGGTGACGGAGCGAGGGCCTGACGGAGGGGCGCGACGCCGGCGGCGACGCCGCCCACGGCGATGGCCACGACGCCGACCTTGAGCGCCGGCCCGGTGAAGCTCCCGGTGATGCCGGCACCGGCCGCTTTTCCTGCCATCACCGTGTGACCGGCTCCGGCCACCGCGGAGTGACCGGCGCGGGCGGCCCAGAGGACGAGGGGCGCCGGGGTGGCGACGGTGGCGAAGGCCTGGAGCGAGACCCTGGCCCGCCGTACGAGCTGGCGGGCGGCGGTGTCGGTGATGCCGAGGTCGAACCCGACCTCGGCGTGGGAGCGCCCGCCGACGGCCACGGCGAGGAGCGCCTCCCGCTGGCGCTCGGGGAGCTCGGCGACCCCGCGGAGGGCGCGGCGGACGGCCTCGCGGCGCTCGAGCTCATCGTCGGGCCCGGGAGTGACGGCGAGCGCGTCCTTGAGCTCGTCGTAGTCGTAGCCGCGCGAGGCGCCGGCGATCGCCGCGTTGCGGGCGATGCGGTGCAGCCAGGCCCGGAGCTCGCGGACCTCGGTCCCGCCGGAGAGCGCCTTCCACGCCTCGAGATGGGTCTGCTGGAGGACATCCTCGACCGAGGCGGTGGGGAGGAAGCGGTGGACCGAGCGGGTGAGCTCGGCCCGGTAGCGCTCGACGATGGCCTCGAAGGCGGGTTGCTGGCCGGTCCGGGCCAGCGCGACGAGCCGCTCGTCGCTCTGGGTGCGAAGGATCGCGCTGCCGATCACACTGGCCATGCCCTCAGCCTCCCGTTTCGGGCCGGCGTCCCACCGCCGGGTCCACCTCGGTTCCATCGGCAGCGGAGCCGCCGACCTTGAGCGCTCTATCGACCAAGCCGGCGGTGGGGAGGCCGCGGGGGTCGGGTTCGTCGATGCTGTCCATGGTCATTCGCCGGTTGCCCATCCCCCGCCCGGGGCCCCGGCCGAGGCCGGGGCGCCGGGGAGGCGGGGGCGTCAGCCGCCGAAGCCCCCGAAGGCTCCGAAGAACCCGCTCCCCATGGCTCCGCCGAAGAAGCTGGCGAAGTTGGGGATGAAGCTCATCGGGCTCGGCAGGCTGGAGACCGAGCCGCCAGCCGCGACCGGCGAGGGCGTCTGGCCGGCGCCGATGCCGGGGAGGAAGCTCGAGAGGAGCTTCTGGATGAGCTCGGTGATGGAGCTGACCAGCGAGCCGACGGTGCTCACCACGGTGCCGGCCAGGGCACCGAGTCCGGAACCCGGGTCCGGGGTGGGTGACGTGGTGCCGGCCCCGGGCGTCGGGCTCGGGCAGTTGAACGCCTGCTTGACGCTGTCGAGCAGCGAGTTCAGCTGGCCGGGCAGCCCGTTGAGAACGGCGGTGAGCTGGCTGGCCGCCTCGGGCGGGAGGAACGGGATGATGGCCAGGACCCGGGCGAGATCAGCCTGGACCGAGGAGAGGACGGTGCCGATGACGGTACTGACGGCGTCGATCGCCGGGCAGGCGATGGAGCCGGGGGAGATGGCGCCGGCGAGCTCGCCGGCCTGGCCGCTACCGATGTTCGAGAGCTGGGCGACGATGCCGGCGATCTGGGCCTGGACGGGCGCCGGAAGCTGACCGAGGAGCTCGGTGACCAGGGAGAGTGCCTGCTCGCGGCCCTGGGTGGCGGAGGCGATGAATCCGGCGATCTCGGTCTGGCCGGCACCGCCGAGCTGGCCGAGGAGAGGGGTGAGGGTGGTGGTGTCGCGGTTCTCCTGGGCGGCGAGCTTGGTCAACGCTGTCGCCGCCCGCACGCTGACCCTGGCCTTGTGGGCGTGGTGAGCGCTGCGATAGAGCTTGGCCGAGTCCTTGCCGGCAGCGCTGAGGTGGGCCCGGAGCTGCGCCAGCGGCCCGCTGACCGAGCCGCCGCCGGCGGCGGCGACGACCTGGCGGAGGGCGGCGTCGGCGCCGTGGACGTGGCTGCGCACGCTGGTGACGGAGTCGGCCTGGGCGATCGGAACGAACACGGTGCCGGCGCCGGCGACCCCCAGCAGCAGAGCCGCGGTGGCCAGCGACCTGCCGGCGCTCCGGCTTCGGGTCCTGAGGAATGCATGCATGCGTCTTCCCGTCCTTATGTCGTTAGTGAGGTCCGTCACAAGGAGAAGAGAGCCGGCGGCGGGAAACGTGACGGCGGCCGGGGTCGTACAAACGTCCAGAGCCGGGCGGGGGCTCGGGTTCGGGGCGGCCGGGGACCGTCGCCGTCGGTAGGTCGGCGACCGCCCGTCGGGGGCTGGCTGGTCGCCCGCCGGTCGGTTGGCGCCGGTCGCGCATGTTCTCCGCGGCTCGAGCCCGTCCGGTCGCTGTCAGATATTCGTCGAGAGCAACCCACCGCCCGCGGCTCACCGTCGGTCTCGGCTGCACTAACACCGGGAGGAACCACGAGTCGGTCAGGACTCTTTCCGACCATTCTGTGCCATATCGTGCCGGAGCCCTATGCGTTGGGTGATCCGCCGCTCGCTTTGAGGATGTGTCAGGCAACCGGCACGGCGGGGCGAACTGACGGGAGTACGTCGACGCGTCTCCCTATGACTTTGCCATCGGGGTAGGACGGCTCGGGGCTGTGGTCGTCGCCCGCCTCAACCCCTCAACGGGCAGGTTCTCGGCAACCCTCGTCGGCGGCGGTCACGCCCCGGGCATTTGCTGACTACCGGCGATGCATCCCCGTGGCGGAGGCCGGTTCACGAGGTGCGAAGCGGTGGCGATGAGTCACGGGACCTACCACCCCTCGCGGGGTATCCGAGGTTCGGTCCGCGCCGTGATCGAGCGGCATCCGCGCAACCTCGACGGCTGACCTGCGCCGGCCGGGGCGAGCACCCGCGAGTCGGTGAGGTTGTCAGAGTTGGGGGCGGTGGCGGTGCTTGTAGCGCACCGCTGCCGCCACGTACATGGTCACGGCGACCACAAAGATGGCGATGGCGGCGGCGGCCGACCACCAGATCCGTGCTGCGATGACCGGGAGGCCGACGAACAGCCAGGAACCGACCATGCGCACGAGGATCCCCTTGGTGCTCCGGTCGGCGAACCAGTCGGCGAGTCGCATCCCGTTGAGTATAGGCCCGCCCCCCAGGGAGCCATGGGCCTCAGCCCTCCTCCCCGCCCGCGTTCACCGGCGCGCCGCAGCGCTCGGCGAGCAGCTCGACGACCTCGACCGACGGCTTGTTGGCCGGTCCGATGCGCTTGACCTCGAACGCGAAGGTCTTCCCATCGGCCAGCGTCACCACGGCGCGCAGCGTGAGCTTCAGTTTTGTGATCTCGGCCTGGGCGTCGGCATAGCTCGAGCGCACGATCGCCTCACCCTTGGGCTTGCCGAGCATGCCGTCGGCACCCGTCCTCCCCGCCGGGCACCCGGCCCCGGCGCCGCACGCGGCCGCCGGTCGCCGGCCCATCGATGGCCACTCGACGCACGATGGGACCGATCTGCGGGCCTCGGGCAGACCAGCTTCGTCGGCACCGTCCGCGTTCGCTGTGACGAGCTGATCGACGCCGCGGCCCACCGGTGCTCTCAGCCGGCCTCGAGAAAGACCGACCGGGCGTGCGTGGGCAGCAACGTCGGGCTCCCGGCGAAGCTGACCCGAACCTCGATCCTCCCGCGTGCCATGCTCGGCCTCGTCGCCGCGAAGTGGCAGGCCGGTGTCACCGGGAGCCGCCGCTTGAGGATGGTGTGAGGTCCGCGCAGAGCGCGGACGGTGACGCTGGCCCCGGCGCACGCGGCCGTCGCGGTGGTGAGGAGGCTACCGCTCACCCGCAGGCGCCGCGATCGGTCGCGCGCGCCGACCCGCAGCTTCGTCGGGAGGCGCGGGCCGCATTGCGCCCCGCGCAGGGCCGACAGGTCGACGTTTTCGGCCATCCTGCTGTAGCCGAGGTAGTTGGGGTGGACGTGGTCGCCGCTGTCGTACCGGGGGTCGAGCTGGTTGGGAAGCGCCGCGGCACGCAGGGCGGCGTCGAAGTCCACGAACCCGTCGGCCCCGGTCGCGCCGTTGCGGATCCAGCTGTTCACCGCGAGACGCACGAGGTTCCCCGGGGTGCCGACGTAGACCGGGAGGAGCAGGCTGCCCACGTTGAGCAGGCCGGTCCCGGCCGGGGTGATGGTGCCGAGCAGTACCCGCAGGCCACGAGCGTGGAGACGGACGACGATCTCGGCCAGCGCGCCGGTCACCTGCTCGACCGAGGCCTGCCCGCCGATGTCGTTGATCCCCTCGAGGACGATGGCATCGGTTGCCCCGGCGACGCCGGCCGCGTCAGCGTCAAGGCGGTTCAGTCCGCTCGCGCCACCCCCGGTCTGGTGGGCATCGACGAGCAGCCGATTCCCGCTGATCCCGGCGTTCAACACCGACAGGCGCGGGCCGCCCGGCTGGGCCGCCAGTCGCCTGGCCAGGTAGTCGGGGAAGCGGTGGTTGAGGTCGATCCCGCCCTGCTCCTCGGCCCCGGACGGGCCGCTGCTCTCGTAGCCGTCGATGACCGAGTCGCCGAAGAGCACCGCCGCCCCGACCTCGGCCGGCGCGAGCGCGTCCACGGCGTCGAGGTAGATGACGGTGGCGGTCGAGGCGACGAACGCCCCCGCCGCCTCGTCCGCGGTGTGATCGCCGCCTGATCGGGCGGTCGCGTACGAGCGCTCCCGGCCCACGAAGTGTCCGGTCGCCGGCCCGGTCGGGTCTGCCAGGTAGAGGCTGACCGCGAGATCCTGAAAGGCCGCGAAGGTCATGGGCGCCGGGTCGCTCACCACGTCCCCGCCGGCCGGGACGGTCACCCCCGGCTGACCGGCGAAGCTCAGTGGCCTACTCGAGCCGGCCACCAGGGCCGCGCCGGTCTGGCGCAGGGCGACCGACGCCCGGGTGAAGGTCACCGGCTTGGGGCCGTAGCGGTTCGAGATGTGGACCCGGAGCTGACTGCCACCGATGTGCGGGGTGAGGATTACCCGCAGCGTCTGGTCGGCGAAGCCGCCGCCCAGCGTCCCGCTCGGATCGGCCGCCCATGCCCCGACCCAGTGGGTGGTCCCGCATACCGCGGCCGTCACGACGCCGTCCCCCCGCGCCGGCGCCGCGGCCGCCGCCATCGACACGGCGGCGGCGACCAGCGCCGCCGTCACCGCCGTCCAGGCCAGCCTCACCCGAGAGCCGCGCAACCGGGCACCTCGCGCCCGGGCTGGGCGTCGGCTGCTCCGGACAGGAATGGTGAGCGATGCGGTCATTGCGCCCTTGCCGTCCTCGTTCCAGTTGGTGAGGCCCGTCACCAGGAGAGGAGCCGTCCTGGCGGCAAACGTGACGGCGACGGCCGGGCAACATCCGTCCGGACGCCCGACGTCACCCGCCGGCCGCCGGCGGCCGGTGTGGCTCGGTCAACATCGCGATCCGCCCCTTGGCCGCCGGTGGCGCCGACCGCCGGCGCGGCCCAGCCGCGGCCGGCGGCGGAGATACGTCGGGGCCGGCCCGATCGGCGGCCGAGGCGCGCGGTCAGAGGCGCCGGTAGCGCGCCTCGGCGAACGATCCGGCGGCGAAGATCATCAACCCGACGGCGACCAGCCCCAGCAGCCACGAGCCGTAGGGCTGGCGGGCCACCTCCCGCAGGGCGCCGTCGATGCCCACCGCCTTGCCCGGGTCGTAGTCGATGGCGGTGACGATGAGGAAGTAGCCGATCAGGGCGAAGACGACGGCCCGGGAGACGAGCCCGACGCGGCCGAGGACATCGAGGAAGCGGCGCATATCGGCGCTCATCTCCTCGGTCTTGGCGTCGTCGAGGAAGCCACCCCGCAGGCCCTCGTAGGCCTGATAGAGGCTGACCCCGACGAACACCAGTCCGGTCAACCCGACGATCCACTGCCCGCCGGGCCAGCCCAGCACCCCGGCCGCCGCCCGGTGGGGAGCACCGCTTCCGTTGCTGTCGCTCCCGACCAGGGTCTTCACGGCGATGGCGAACAGTCCGAGGTAGGCCACGCCGCTCGCCCCGCTGCCGATCCGCTCGACCGCGTCGTCGCTCCCCCCTCGCTCGAGGCCCCGGCCGAGGACTCCCTGGCCGATCTGCCAGACGGCATAGGCGAGGAGGCCGGCGGCGAGGGCGGCGACCGCCAGCCCCCCGAGCGGCGCCCCCGAGATCAGGGCGAGCGCCCCCTGTTGATTCGTCGTCGATCCGCCGGCCGCTCCGAGGGCCAGGGCCAGGGCGAGGGCGCCGATCACCCCGTAGACCAGGCCCCGGGCGACGAAGCCGGCGCGAACAAGCCAGACGAAGGCGCTCGAGCGCCCAACCGAGAGGGCGGCGGCCGAGGTGGAGGGATTCGGTTTCGAGCGCACGCCGCGGAGTATCGTGCCCGTCCGGTGAGCGCCTTGAACATCCCATCCGTCGAGCGCGTCGACGAGAAGATCGGGGACGCCATCGAGCGGGTCACCCGCGCCCACCACCGGCGCCGGCTCACCCGGCTCGGCTGGGCCCGCTCCCTCGACCCACCGGCCGACGGACTCTGGTGCGCCGGGGACCCGCCACCCCGGCAGGGCAACGCCATCGAGATCCTCGTCGACGGCGCTCAGGCCCTGCCCCTCATCGCCGCCGAGCTGGCCGGCGCCCAGTCGCACGTCCACGTCGCCGGCTGGCACGTCCAAGCCGGCTTCAGCCTCGGCCATGAACCCGGGTCGCCCACCGTGCGCGGCCTCCTCGCCGAGCTGGCCGAGCGGATGCCGGTCCGGGTCCTGGTCTGGGCCGGGGCCCCGCTGCCGGTGTTCAAGCCGACGCGCCGGCAGGTCCGGGAGGGACGGGAGGAGCTGTGCCGGGGCACGCGGATCGAGTGCGTGCTCGACCGCCACGAGCGCCTGGCCCACTGCCACCACGAGAAGCTCGTGATCATCGACGACCGGGTCGCCTTCGTCGGGGGGATCGACCTCACCGGGCTGGGCGGGGACCGCTACGACGAGAACGATCATCCCTACCGCAGCAGCCTCGGCTGGCATGACGAGGCGGTGTGCATCCGCGGGCCGGCGGTCGCCGACGTGGCCGAGCACTTCCGCTGCCGCTGGCAGGAGGTGGCCCACGAGTCGCTTCCCCCGCCGGTCGCGCCCGAGGCGGCCGGGGAGGTCGAGCTCCAGCTGGTGCGCACCGTGCCCGAGCGGGCCTATGCCTTCGCCCGGCAGGGAGAGTTCCGCATCCTCGAGGCCTACACCCGGGCCCTGCGCTCCGCCGAGCGCCTCGTCTACCTGGAGAACCAGTTCCTCTGGGCCCCGGAGGTCGTCTCCATCCTCACCGAGAAGCTCCGCCGCCCGCCGAGCCCCGACTTCCGCCTCGTCATCCTCCTCCCGGCCCGGGCCAACAACGGGGCCGACGACACCAAGGGCCAGCTCGGGGTGCTCAGCGAGGCCGACGGCGCCGGCGGTCGCCTCCTCGCCTGCACCCTCTACGCCAGGGACGCCGCCGCCGGACGCAGCGAGCCGGTCTATGTCCACGCCAAGATCGGGATCGTCGACGACCGGTGGATGACCCTCGGCTCGGCCAACCTCAACGCCCACTCCCTGTTCAACGACAGCGAGGTCAACATCGTCACCCAGGATCGCGACCTCGTGGTCGACGTCCGCCGCCGGCTCTGGGCCGAGCACCTCGAGGTGGCCGCCGACGCGGTGGCCGGCGACCCCACCGCGGTGATCGACGGCCTGTGGCGGCCGATCGCCACCGAGTCGCGGCGCCAGAGTGACGCCGGCGCCACCCCCACCCATCGCCTCACCACCCTTCCCGGGGTCTCCCGCCGATCCATGCGCCTGCTCGGGCCCCTCCAGGGGCTGATGGTCGACGGGTAGGGCGGGGCGCGGCCGGGAGGCGGCCGCCCGGGAGCACCGTCCGGTACCCGCAGCGGCGTAGGCTGGCCGTTGATGAAGCCCGCCCGCCGCCGCCCCCCACTCCCCGGCCTGCTCCTCGCCGCCTGCGCGACCCTGGCCGTCCTCGCCGCCGTGTCCTTCGGCGGCTCCCCGGCCAGCCGCGGACGGTCGGTGGCCCTCGGGCCGGTGACCAAGGCCAGCCGCTGCCACCTCCGCGGCCCGCTCCCCGACCCGGCCTGCACCCCCGGGGCCCGCTTCGCCGCCGCCACCCCGCCCGTCATCTGCCGGTCGGGTTACGCCCGGTCGGTCCGCAACGTCCCCCGGGCCATCAAGGACGCCGTCTACCGCGCCTACGGGCTCTCCCGCCACTTCGACGGAAGCGACGGCGAGGTCGATCACCTCGTCTCACTCGAGCTCGGCGGCAGCAACGTCGCGGCCAACCTCTTTCCCGAGGCGGCGACGCCGAAGCCGGGCTCGCACGAGAAGGATCGGCTGGAGAACGCCCTCCACGACGAGGTCTGCACCGGGCGCCTCGCCCTCCCACCGGCCCAGCGGCTGATCGCCACCGACTGGGTCGCCGCCTACCGGGCCCGCTTCGGTTGAGCCGCCCGCCCAGCCTCGCGGCGCCCGCGCCCCGCGCCTCGCGCGCGCCCCGCGGCCCACCCGACCCTCCCGGGGCTACCTGCGCAGCGCGGCGAGGAAGCCGACGAGGAGGGCGAGGTCCTTGGGCGGCAGGTTGCGGTAGGACGGCATCGGGGCCAGCGGGCTGCGGAGGATGGCGGCGATCGCCACCGCAGGCAGGCGGGCCCCGACCCGGGTGAGATCGGGTCCCGGCCCCACGCTCCCGATGCCCGAGATGCGGTGACAGGCCAGGCAGCCGTTGCGGGCGAGGACCTTCCGGCCCCGGAGGAGGTCGCCGGACCGGGCTCCGGCCGGGCCGGCGGACGGCGGAAGCTGGAGCAGGAGGTCGGGCAGGGGCGAGGCGTTGGCCGCCCCCTGGGGGGTCAGGAGGACCTCGCATCGCGTCAATCCGTCCTGGTGGGCGAGGTTGCCGGCCGTGCCCACCCGGTGCTCGAGCTCGGTTCCCGCCCCGGCCAGCCGCTCGGTCGCCCGCCCGACGGCCACGCGGTCGGTCAAGTTGGTGGCGGCGTAGCTCCGCCCCGCCTCCCGTAGCCCGGCCCCGGCCGGCGCCAGCGCCCCGATCGCCCCGACCAGCGCCGCCGCCGGACCGCGGCCGGCGCCCCGCGGCAGGGCCAGCCGGCGAAACCCGACTCCGAGCCGGACGACGCGGGCCGCGACGGCGGCGGTCTCCACGGCCAGCCCTCCAGTGCCGGGACCGCCGGGACCGCCGGACAGCCGGGTCAGCGGCGGGGCGATGGCGGCGCACACCCGTTCGGCCCCGGCGCCGAACTGGCGCGACGCCGCCGCTGCGGCGAACGGGCGCGGGGCCGGCCCGGTGCTCACGCCGGCCGTCACTCCCGAGCCCTGGTCGGCACCGCACCCGGCGAGGAGGGCGATGGCGAGGATGGCGGCCGGCCGCTGCATGAGGCCCATCGCCGGCAGGCTATCCCGCCGGTCGGACCCCACCGCTCTCCGAACCCCGCGCCACCGCGCCCCGGCCGGTCGGGCCGCGGCTCAGGGACGCAGCTTGAGCCGCTGGCCGGGGACGAGGGCGCTGGGGTTGAGCTTGGGGTTGAACTGGGCGATGTCGCCGAGGGCGACGCCGGTCTTGGCGGCGATCGACGAGTAGGTGTCACCGCGGCGGACGATCCACGACGCCGGGGGGGCCCGCCGGTGGGCCTTGACGGCGGTGGCGACCTGCTCGTGGAGGCGCAGGCGCTGGCCGGCGATCACGTTGGCCGGATCCTGGTCGGGGTTGAGCACCTGGAGCTGGGACTCGGTCAGATGGTTGCGGGCGGCGATCGAGGTGAAGGTGTCACCGGGTGCCACCACCCAGTACGGCGGCAGCGACCGGGTGGCCGCGGCGATGGCCGCCGCCGAGGTCGGGACCGGGGGCGGTCCGGCCGAGGTGGCGTTGATGATGACGCTGGCGATCCCCGCCCCGACGAGGACGACGGCGAGGATGACAAGGAGGACGACGGTGCGCAGGCTGGAGAACATCGCTCGGCGCTCCACGGACGGATTTGGGTCCGTCGTCCGTCGGTGGGCCGGCCGACCGGCGTGATCGTCTCGTGAAGAGCACCGGGCGCCCGGACACGAAGCACCCGTCACTGTGTGTACCCCAGAGGAGGCCGCCGGGAACAGGGGTGAGACGAATTCTCCCTGCCCCACCGGGAGGCATCGCCGCCGGGGCGTCGAACCAACCACGGATGCCCAAGGACGCAGGCACCCCGGCCCGGCGAAGGGGCCGGACCGCAGACGGGGGGGCAGCCATGCGGCGGGACGGGGACGCACGTCCGTCCGGCGGCGGCCGCCCGCTCCCCCTCGAGCACAGCATCCTGCTGACGGCAACACTGTGCCTGCTGGCCGCCGGGGCGGTGATGGTCTACAGCGCCTCCTCGCCGCAGTCCCTGGCCGGCGGGGGCGCGGCCACCGGCTACCTGATCAAGTTCGTCGGCTACGGGGCGGTCGGGCTGGTGGCCATGCGCCTGCTCGCCCGCTACGGCCTCGACGGGGTCCGCCGGGCGACGCCGGCCCTCTTGGTCAGCGCCTTCGTCCTCCTCCTGGCGGTCAAGCTGCCCGGCATCGGGCGCAACGTCAACGGCGCCCGCCGGTGGATCGGGGCGGGGCCGATCCAGTTCGAGCCATCGGAGCTGATGAAGCTGGCCCTGGTCCTCTACGCCGCCCACGTGCTCTCGAGCGGGCGGATGACCGAGCGGCGCCTCCAGGCCATGCTCCGCCCCCTGGTGGTGACCACCGCCGCCGCCTGCGGCCTGGTCGTCCTCCAGCCCGACCTGGGCACGGCGATCATCCTCGCCTTCGTGGTGGTGGCGGTGATGGTGGCCGCCGGAGTACCGCTGCGGACCCTCGGCCTCCTCGCCCTCGGCGGACTGGTCCTGGTCATCATCTTCGCCGTGATCGAGCCGTACCGTCGAGCTCGGCTGACCGCGTTCCTGCACCCGTGGGCCCACGCCGCCGGGAGCGGCTTCCAGGCGGTGCAGGGCCAGGTGGCCATCGGCTCGGGCGGCCTGCTCGGGGTGGGGCCGGGCCAGTCGGTGCAGAAGGTGTTCTACCTGCCCGAGGCCCACACCGACTTCATCCTGGCGGTGATCGGCGAGGAGCTCGGGGTGATGGGGGTGTGCGTCCTGCTCTTCCTCTACGGCCTGATCGCCTGGGCCGGGCTGCGGGCGGCCCGGGCGGCGCGGAGCACCTACGCGGCCCTGGTGGCGGTGGGGATCACCTCGCTGATCGTCGGCCAGGCCACCCTGAACGTGTTCGCCGTGCTCGGCCTCGCCCCGCTCACCGGCGTCCCGCTGCCCCTGGTCTCCTACGGGTCGACGAACATGGTCGTCCTCCTCGCCGCCATGGGGCTGCTCCTCAACGTCGCCGGGGCAGGCAGGGCCCGGCTGCGGGCGCTGGGCACGCCGGGCGCCAAACCGCGACGATCCGGGGATGGCGGGGATGACGATCGCGATCGCGGCGGGGGGGACGGCCGGGCACGTCGTGCCGGCTCTGGCGGTGGCCGACGAGCTGCGAGCGCGGGGCGCTAGCGTCTTCTTCATCGGCGGCGAGCGCGCCGAGCGCGAGCTGGTTCCCGCCGCCGGGTACGAGCTCCACCCGATCACCGTCGAGGGCCTCGACCGCCGAAACCCGGTTCGCGCCGCCCGGGCGCTTGCGCGGGCGGCCGCCGCCACGGCGCAGGCCCGGCGCCTGCTGCGCGACGGCGGGGCCGGGGCGGTGATGGGCGGGGGCGGCTACGTGGCCGGGCCGGTGGCCCTGGCCGGCCTGAGCCTCGGCCTCCCGGTGGTCCTCACCGAGGCCGACAGCCGGCTCGGGCTGTCCAACCGGGTCCTGGCCCCGGCGGCACGCCGGGTGTGCCTGGCCTTTCCCCTCGACGGGCGCGACGGCGACCGCTACCTGGTCACCGGACGACCGGGGCCGCCGGCCACCACCGGGCGGGCCGGAGCGAGGGAGGCCCTGGGCATCCCCCGGGACGGGGACTGCCTGCTCGTCTTCGGGGGCTCGCTCGGGTCGCGGAGGATCAACGAGGCGGCACTCGAGGCGTTCGCCGCCGGCGCCCCGGCCCACGTCCTGCACATCGCCGGGGCCCGGGACTACCCGGCCCTCTGCGAGCGCCGGCGCGGGCCCCACTACGACCTGCGCGAGTACCTGCCGGCCGAGCGCTTCGGCCAGGCCCTGGCGGCCAGCGACCTGGTGGTGGCCCGGTCGGGAGGATCGATCTTCGAGGTCGCCGCCCACGGGCGCCCGGCCATCCTCGTCCCCTACCCCCACGCCGCCGGGAACCACCAGGCGACCAACGCCGCGTGGATGGCCCGGGCCGGGGCGGCGGTGGTGATCCCCGACGGCGAGCTCGACGCCGCCCGGCTGGGAGCCTGCGTCGAGGAGCTGCTGGGCGACCGCCGGCGGCTGGCGGCCATGGCCGCGGCGTCGGCCTCCCTGGCCCGGCCGGACGCCGCCGGGGTCATCGCCGGCGAGCTGATGGCGGCGTGCCGCGGATGACCGGGGCGCCGTGGAGCGGCCGGCGCCTGCACATACTCGGCGTCGGCGGCGCCGGGATGAGCGCCTACGCCCGGGCGGCCCATGCCCTCGGGGCGACGGTCACCGGCTCCGATCGGGCCGAGTCCCCGTTCGCCCGGGGGCTGGCCGAGGACGGGGTGCTGAGGGCGAGCATCGGCCACGCGGCGGCCAACCTCCCGGCCGGGGCCGATGTCGAGGTCTTCTGCTCGAGCGCGATCGCCCCCGAGAACGTCGAGCGCCGGGCGGCGCAGGAGCGGGGCCTGCGCGTCCGCGGCCGGGCCGAGCTCCTCGGTGAGCTCACCCGGCTGCGCCGGACGATCGCCGTGGCCGGAGCTCACGGGAAGACGACCACGGCGAGCATGGTCACCACCGCCCTGCGCGGCTGCGGGCTCGATCCCGGGTACCTGATCGGGGGGACGCTGCGGGAGACCGGGCGCAACGGCGCCTGGGGAAGCGGCGACTGGCTGGTGGTCGAGGCCGACGAGTCCGACCGCTCGATGCTGTCGCTGACGGTGGAGATCGCCGTGCTGACCAGCGTCGAGCTCGACCACCATGCCAGCTTCGGCTCGCGCCTCGAGCTCGACCGGGTCTACCGGCGCTTCCTGGCCGGGGCGCCCGCGGCGGTGATCTGGGATCGGCCGGAGCTCCTGGCCCTGCGCGAGGGGCCGGTGAGCGCCTACGACGTGCCGGCGCCCGTCCTCGTGGACGGCGGCTCGCGCTTCGAGGCGCACGGGGTGGCGGTCAGCCTGCGGGTGCCGGGGGCCCACAACGCGCTCAACGCGGCCGGCGCCCTCGAGGTGTGCCGGTTGGTGGGAGCCGACCTCGGGGCGGCGGCGGCCGCCCTCGGGGCCTTCGCCGGCGTGGCCCGGCGCTTCGAGCGCCTGGGGCGGACCCCGACGGGAGCGTCGGTCTACGACGACTACGCCCATCACCCGACCGAGGTGGCGGCGACGCTGGCCGCCGCCCGGACCCTTCCCCACCGCCGGCTGGTCGCCGTGTTCCAGCCCCACCTCTACTCGCGCACGCGGGAGCTGGCGCGGGAGTTCGGGGAGGCGCTGGCCGGGGCCGACGTGGTCGTGGTCCTCGACGTCTACCCGGCGCGCGAGCGGGCGGTCGACTTTCCGGGGGTGAGCGGCCGGATGATCGCGGCGGCGAGCGCCGACGCCGCCGGCGGGCGCCCGGTCTACTGGCTGCCCGGACCGGGGGAGGCCGAGCAGGTCCTCGGCGGGCTGCTCGGGGCCGACGACCTCTGCCTGGTGGTGGGGGCCGGCGACGTAGACGAGCTCGGGCGGCGCCTGATCGGTTGATCTTGGAGCCGGTGTCGAACTTCCCTCTCGCCCGCCTGACGACGGTGCGCACCGGCGGCTCGGCCGAGTTCTTCGCCCGGGCGGGGAGCGGCGCCGAGCTCGACGAGCTCCTGGCCTGGGCGGCGGCGCGGGGGCTCGCGGTGGCCGTGGTCGGCTCGGGGTCGAACCTCCTGGTCGCCGACGAGGGGGTGGGCGGGCTGGTGCTCAAGCTCGACCGCGAGCTGGCCCGGATCGAGCCGCGGGGCACGGGGATCCGCTGCGGCGGCGGGGCGCGGCTCCCGGCGGTGGCCGCCCGGGCGGCCGAGGTCGGGCTGGCGGGGATCGAGTTCGGGGTCAACATCCCGGGCACGGTCGGCGGGGCGGTGCGGATGAACGCCAACGCCTACGGCGGTGAGCTGGCCCGGGTGCTGGCCTGGGTCGAGGTGCACACCGCCCTGGGGAGGCAGCGCCGCCGGCCGGACGAGCTCGACCTGGTCTACCGGGCCTCGAACCTCGGGCCCGAGGAGGTGGTGGCCCGGGCCGAGTTCGTGCTCGAGCCGGCCCCGAGCGAGCAGGTCCGGGCGCGCCTGGCCGACCTGCGCCGCCGCCGCCACGCCGCCCAGCCCAAGGGCATCCGCACCTTCGGCTCGACGTTCAAGAACCCCCCGGGGCAGACGGCGGGGCTCCTCCTCGCCGGCGCCGGTGCCACCGCCCTGCGGGTCGGCGGGGCTCGCTTCTCCCCCAAGCACGCCAACTTCGTGGAGAACACGGGCACGGCGACCACGGCGGACATCGTCGCCCTGATGGCCGCGGGCCGGCGCCTGGTGGCCGAGCGGTGGGGGCTCGAGCTCGAGGCCGAGGTCCAGACCCTCGGCCCGGTCCGCTTCCCCTGGCGGGGCGGGCCGGTGGACTGAGGACGAGGGGCCGGGCGCCGGCGGCGAGGCAGGGGTTCGGGACGGGCGGTCGAAGAGGACGGTCGATGTCCCGCCTGAAGATCGCCGGGGTGGCCGCCGCCCTGCTCGCCATCTACGGGAGCTGGCTGCTCCTGCGCGACGCGCCGCTCTTCGCCGTGCAGAAGGTGGCGGTCGTCGGGCTCCACGGGCCCCAGGCGCCGACCATCCGCACCACGCTCGAGGACTCGGCCCGGGGGATGACCACCACCCACCTCGACCTCTCCCGCCTGCGGGCGGCGGTCGCCTCCTTCGCCGTGGTCCGCGACGTCCGGGCCCGCACCGAGTTCCCCCACGGGGTGCGCATCCAGGTGATCGAGGAGCTCCCGGTGGCGGCGCTCGTGGCCGCCGGCCAGCGCCTGCCGGTGGCCGCCGACGGGAAGATCGTCCGCGGGATCGGGAGCGCCCCCGACGTGGCCGCGATCGCCGTCGACCAGCTTCCCGGCGGGAGCCGCATCAGCGACCCGCTGAGCATCGAGGCGGTCGAGCTGCTCGACATCGCCCCGCCCGTCCTGCGCGCCCGGGTCGCCCAGGTCACCGACGGGGCGGCCCACGGCCTGACCGCCGCCCTGCGCGGCGGGCCGGCGCTCTACTTCGGCGACACCACCCGCCTGCACGCCAAGTGGGCGGCGGTGGCCCGCGTCCTCGCCGATCCCGCCTCGCGCGGCGCCGTCTACCTCGACGTCCACGCCCCGGACCATCCGGCGGCCCAGGTCGGTGATCCCCAGACCAGCGTCGCCGCGGCCCGGGCCCCCGGGACCGCCGCCGGCGCCCTGGTCACCGGTGCCGCGCCCGGAGGATGACTCTCAACCTCCAGTCGAGGCTGAGACCGATAATTTCGGCTGGATCCCGCTAGGGTCGAGGGTTCCGGCTTCTGCAAGAGAAGTTGCGAGATGAGGCAGACTTGACAACGCGCAGGAGCCCTGCATAACGTGGATTTACACAGGCTCGCACTGAATGCGCCAAACCCTTCACTCTAACTAGAGGCTCGGACGAGAAATGGAAAGCGGCAGTTACCTGGCGGTCATCAAGGTCGTCGGCGTCGGCGGGGGCGGCACCAACGCCGTCAGCCGAATGGTCGACGCCGGTCTGCGTGGGGTCGAGTTCATCGCATCGAACACCGACGCCCAGGCCCTGGCCATGTGCGACGCCGACATCAAGCTCACCATCGGCAGCGAGCTGACCAAGGGCCTCGGCGCCGGCGCCAACCCGGAGACCGGGTACGGGGCGGCCTCGGAGTCGCGCGACGACATCAAGGAGGCGCTCAAGGGCGCCGACATGGTCTTCGTCACCGCCGGCGAGGGCGGCGGAACCGGGACCGGCGCGGCTCCGGTGATCGCCGAGATCGCCAAGAAGGAGATCGGGGCGCTCACCGTCGGGGTGGTCACCCGGCCCTTCGAGTTCGAGGGCAGCCAGCGCGCCCGGCAGGCCGAGGAGGGGATCCAGCGCCTGCGCGAGGTGGTCGACACCCTGATCGTCATCCCCAACGAGAAGCTCCTGGCCATCGTCGAGCGCCGGACGTCGATCCTCGACGCCTTCAAGGAGGCCGACAACGTCCTGCGCCAGGGCGTGCAGGGCATCACCGACCTGATCACCATCCCCGGCCTGATCAACCTCGACTTCGCCGACGTGCGGACGATCATGACCGACGCCGGGACCGCGGTGATGGGCATCGGCTCGGGCACCGGCGAGAACCGGGCGGCGGAGGCGGCCAAGGCGGCCATCGCCTCGCCCCTGCTCGAGGAGTCGATCGACGGGGCCACCGGCATCCTCCTCAACATCACCGGCGGCCGTGACCTCGGGCTCTTCGAGGGCAACGAGGCGGCCGAGATCGTCCAGACCGCGGCCGACCGCGACGCCAACATCATCTTCGGCGCGGTGATCGACGAGAGCCACGGCGACGACGTCCGGGTGACGGTGATCGGCACTGGCTTCGACCACCGACCCGGCGGGCGCGCCGTGCGCAACGCCCGGGAGGGCCTGCGCGAGGGACGCCGCGAGGGGCGCCCGGCCCCGCCGCCCGACCGCGGCCCGCGCATCTCCGAGCGCCAGCGGTCGTCGCTGGAGATCTCCGACGACGACATCGACGTCCCGCCGTTCCTGCGCTGAGCCGAGCGGGTCGGGGCGGCCGCGGGCGGGCGATATGCTCGCTCGGCACATGTCCGGGGCGCCAGACACCGACCTTCGCCGGACGCCGCTGATCGACGCTCACCGGGCGGCGGGGGCGCGGCTGGTGCCCTTCGCCGGATGGGAGATGCCCGTCCAGTACCAGAGCGTGATCGAGGAGCACCTGGCGGTGCGCTCGGCGGCCGGCGTCTTCGACGTCTCCCACATGGGCGAGATCGAGTCCCGCGGCCCCGGGGCCTTCGCCTTCCTCCAGCGGGTGCTCTCCAACGACCTCGAGAAGCTGGCGGTCGGCGGCGGCCAGTACGGCCTGATCTGCCGCGAGGACGGCGGCGTGCTCGACGACCTGCTCACCTACCGCCTCGGGGCCGAGCGCTTCCTCACCGTGACCAACGCCTCCAACCACGAGAAGGATCTCGCCTGGCTGCGCCGCCAGGCCGAGGGGTTCGACGTCGAGGTCCTCGACCGCCGCGAGGACTACGCCATGCTCGCCGTCCAGGGCCCCCTGGCCCGGGAGATGGTCCAGGCCATCTCCAACGCGCCCCTGCCGCTGCGCATGACGGTCGCCCGGCGAGTGCTGGCCGGCCACGAGTCGCTGGTGTGCGGGACGGGCTACACCGGCGAGGACGGCGTCGAGCTGCTGGTCGACCCCGAGCACGCGGTGGCGATCTGGGAGGAGCTGCTGCGCCGGGGAGTGCGCCCGGCCGGGCTCGGCGCCCGCGACACCCTGCGCATCGAGGTGTGCTACCCCCTCTACGGCAACGAGCTCACCGAGGAGCGCAACCCGATCGAGGCCGGCCTCGGCTGGTGCTGCCGGGAGGACACCGGCTTCATCGGCTCCGAGGCCGTCCGCGCCCGCCGCGAGGAGGGAACGGCCGAGAAGCTGGCCCCGTTCAAGCTCACCGGCGCCGGGGTCCCCCGGCCGGGCTGTCCGGTCCTCGGTGGGGGCGTGGTGACGAGCGGGACCTACTCGCCGAGCCTGGCCGTGGGGGTGGGGATGGCCTACCTGCCGTCCGACCGCGCCACCCCGGGGAGTGAGATCACCATCGACGTGCGCGGGCGCGAGCGTCCGGCGGTGGTCGCCTCCAAGCCGCTCCTCACTCGCCCCTAGCCCGGGCGCCGGGGCGGAATCTGGCGCCCGGTGAGGAATGGCTACAGTCCATGGTCGGCATCACTTCGAGGGGACCGATCGAATGGCGCAGGAGACCTATCCCGAAGATCTGCTCTACCACCCCGAGCACGACTGGGCCCGGGTGGAGGGCGACGAGGCCGTGCTCGGCATCACCTGGCATGCCCAGGACGCCCTCGGCGAGGTCGTCTTCTTCGAGCCGCCGGCCATCGGCACCCAGATCACCCAGAACGAGGCCTACGCCGAGGTCGAGTCGGTCAAGGCCGTCTCCGACGTGTTCGCCCCCCTCTCGGGCGAGGTGATCGAGGTCAACGAGGAGCTCGCGAAGACCCCGGAGCAGGTCAACGACGACCCCTACGGCGCGGGTTGGATGGTCAAGATCCGCGTGGCCGACCCGTCCGAGCGCGAGGCGCTGC
Organism: Solirubrobacteraceae bacterium; assembly: GCA_034664565.1. GTDB lineage: Bacteria > Actinomycetota > Thermoleophilia > Solirubrobacterales > Solirubrobacteraceae > Palsa-513. The sequence continues at coordinate 53,600 of JAXDHJ010000045.1, read as the reverse complement.
TCGATCAGGCGACCTACGTAGCGTCCCTTTGACCCCGGGTCGGGCATGAGCCGCTACACCGCCGTCACCCCGGTGGACCTCGAGGCCATGCTCGCCGAGATCGGGGTCGACTCGGTCGACGAGCTCTTCGCCGGGATCCCGGCCGGCGTGCGCCTCGGGCGCCCCCTCGACCTGCCCGACGGTCAGGGCGAGGCCGAGGTGTTCCGCCACCTGCGCGACCTGGCGGCGGCCAACGTCAGCGCCGAGGACGAGCTCTGCTTCCTGGGCGCCGGGATGTACGACCACTACGTCCCGGCGGTGATCGACATGCTCACCACCCGCTCGGAGTTCCTCACCCCGTACACGCCCTACCAGCCCGAGGTCTCCCAGGGCGGCCTCCAGGTGATGTTCGAGTACCAGACGGCGATCTGCGAGCTCACCGGCCTCGAGGTGTCCAACGCCTCGGTCTACGAGGGTCCCTCGGCCCTGGCCGCCGCCGGCTACCTGGCCAAGCTCAGCCACGGCCGCGAGCGCTTCGTCATCTCCCGCGGCGTACATCCCCACGCCCGGGAGACCCTGGCCACCCTCTCGGTGGGCTACGGGATGACGGTGGACGAGGTCGACCTCGACGCCGGGGTGACCGATCCCGAGGCGTGGGCGGCGGCCATCGACGAGACGGTGAGCGCGGTGTTCGTGGCCCAGCCCAACTTCCTCGGCGCCGTCGAGGACCTCGAGCCCCTGGTCGCCGCCGCCCGGGCCCACGGGGCGCTGGTGGTGTGCACGGCCGACCCGCTGACCCTCGGTATCCTCGAGGCGCCGGGCGTGCTCGGGGTCGACGTGTGCGTCGGTGAGGGCCAGACCCTGGGCAACCGGCTCGACTTCGGCGGCCCGTCGTTCGGCTTCTTCGCCGCCCGCGCCGAGCACCTGCGGCGGATGCCGGGGCGGATCGTCGGGGAGACCCGCGACGTCGACGGCCGGCGCGGCTTCGTCCTCACCCTCCAGACCCGCGAGCAGCACATCCGCCGCGAGCGGGCGACCTCGAACATCTGCACCTCACAGGCGCTGAACGCCCTGGCCGGCGTGGTCTATCTGAGCTGGCTCGGGCGCCGGGGCCTGGTCGAGCTCGGCGAGCTCCTGGCCCGGCGCACGGCCTACGCCCGCGACTGCCTGTGCGCGGTGGCCGGCATCTCGGCCATCCACCGCCAGCCGGTGGTGCGGGAGTTCGCCGTCGCCCTCGAGGTCGACGGCCCGGCCGGCGTGGCCCGCGTCCTCGCCCGCTGCCACGCCGAGGGGGTCAACGCCGGGTATGCCCTCGGGCGCACCTACCCCGAGCACCCGAGCGGCCTGCTGGTGGCGGTCACCGAGCAGCGCTCGCGCGAGGACATCGATCGCCTGAGCGCCGTCCTGGCCCGGGCGCTGGCCGCCGAGCGCGACGGGGCGGCGGTGGCCTGATGGCGGCGCCGACCACCGCGGCCGAGACCGAGATGCAGCGCGACCGGGCGCGGACCATCTTCGAGAAGGGCGCCCCCGGGCGGCGGGCCTTCGTGGCGCCCCCGACCGGTGTCCCCGACCGTCCCCTCGACGAGCTCATCCCCGGCCGGCTGCGCCGGCGGGAGGCGCCGCGGCTCCCCGAGGTATCCGAGCCCGAGCTCGTGCGCCACTACGTGCGCATCTCGCGGCGGAACTTCGATCTCGACTCCGGCTTCTACCCGCTCGGGTCGTGCACCATGAAGCACAACCCGCGCCTGCACGAGCGGGTGGCCGCCCTGCCCGGCCACGCCCGCCTGCACCCCCTCCAGGAGCCCGCCCTGGCCCAGGGGGCGCTCGAGCTCATGTGGCGCCTCGAGCGGGCGCTCAGCGAGATCGCCGGCCTGCCCCACATCTCCCTCCAGCCGAGCGCCGGGTCCCACGGCGAGCTGGCCGGGGTCCTCCTCACCCGGGCCTACCACGACGACCGGGGCGACGTGCGCACCAAGGTGCTGACCCCGGAGGCCGCTCACGGCACCAACCCGGCCACGGTGACCATGGCCGGCTACGAGGTGGTCAAGGTGGGAACCAACGCCGACGGCGGAGTCGACATCGACGATCTGCGGGCCAAGGCCGGCGCCGACGTGGCCTGCCTGATGCTGACCAACCCCAACACCCTCGGCCTCTTCGACCCCAACATCGAGGAGATCGCCCGGATCGTCCACGGGGTGGGGGCGACCCTGTACTACGACGGGGCCAACCTCAACGCGGTGATGGGCATCTCCCGGCCGGGGGACATGGGGTTCGACATCGTCCACTTCAACCTCCACAAGACCTTCACCCAGCCCCACGGCGGCGGCGGGCCAGGGTCGGGCCCGATCGCCGTGTCCGACCGGATCGAGCCCTACCTCCCGCGTCCGGTCATCCTCCGGCGCGGCGGCGGCGGCGGCGGCGAGGACGGGGCGGAGTTCGACCTCGACTACGACCGGCCGAAGTCGATCGGACGCCTGCGCGGGTTCCACGGCAACTACGGCTGCCTGGTGCGGACCTACGCCTACATCTGCTCGCTCGGGGGCGGCGGCCTGCGCGACGTCTCCGAGGTGGCGGTGCTCAACGCCAACTACCTCCTGGCCCGCCTCGGGGCGCTCGGGGTGTGGGACATGCTGGCCCCGGCCTACGGCGCCCTCCCCGCCGCCGGCGAGGCCGCCGCCGGGGGTGGGCCGGCCCGGTATCGCTGCATGCACGAGTTCGTCCTCTCCGGCGCGCCGATGAAGCGCGAGCTGAAGATCAAGACGCTCGACCTGGCCAAGCGCCTGCTCGACCACGGCTACCACCCGCCGACGGTGTACTTCCCCCTGGTGGTCGACGAGGCCCTCCTCGTCGAGCCGACGGAGACCGAGACGCGGGAGACCCTCGACGCCTTCGCCCAGGCCATCGCCGACATCCTCGCCGAGGCCCGCGAGGACCCGGAGATCGCCCGCCAGGCGCCCTACACCACCCCGGTGCGCCGCCTCGACGAGGCGGGCGCGGCCAAGCGCCCCGTCCTGCGCCAGGCGCTCTGAGTCCGTTCAGGCGGGGGCGCAGAGCCCGACGAGCCGGGTGAGGAAGCCGGGCGCGTCGCCGCCTGCCTGCCGCGCGGAGACGAGGGCCAGGCCGCGAGCCAGGGCGGCGGGGTCGCGGCGGGCGCCGGTCACCGCCACCGCCTCGAGCGCGGCGGCGAGTGCTCGGGTGGCCGAGGCCGCCGCGCCCGCCAGCTCCCGGCAGCCGGGGGAGGAGGCAGCCGGGGTGGTGGCCAGCGCGGCCTCCAGGGTGGCCTGACCGGCGGCGATCGGGGCCCCGCCGGCCAGGTAGCAGCGCGGCGTGGGGTCGGTCGAGTAGCAGCGCTGGAGGGCGCGCTCGGTCGCCGCCAGCGCGGTCATCCATCCCGCCCCGGTGCTCCGCACTCGGCGGGCGAGGCCGGGCGCGAGCGGCGCGAGCTCGGACGGTGGGGCTCGGGCGGGGAGGGTGCGGGAGCGCAGCACGAGCCAGCCATGCGACCAGGCGGCCGGGGCATAGGCGGCGAGGCGGTCGTCGACGAAGCGCGAGACGGTGGCGAAGCCCTCGTTGATGGTGATCGCCCCCACCGGGTGGAGGACGTTGGCGAGGATGTAGTCGGTCGACCCCGTCTTCGAGCTGATCTCGGCGACCGTCGGCCGGTGGCTGAGACGGGGGACGGCCGGATCCTCGGCGGCCACCGATGCGCCAGGGGGAACGGCCCGGAGGGCACGGTCGAGGTCCGCCGCCTGCCGGGGGACGGACCGGAAATCGGCGCGGAGGAGGCCGGAAAGGGGGAACGCCTGGGCATAGATCACCTGGAGGACGAGGACGGCGCCGGCAAGGCCGACGATCGACGCCACCCGCACCCGCTCGCCCACCCGGCCGACCCGACCGATCAGGCGGGTGAGGGTGCCGATCCCGTCGGCGGCTCCGAGGAAGAGGAAGGCGGCGATGGCCAGCGTGTAGTGCCCGCGTGTGTTCCAGTAGGCCGGGTTGGTGGAGAGGAAGCGCTCGGCGAGGAGGGGGAGTTGGATGATCACCGTGCGCGAGAGGAGGGGCAGGAAGAGGAGCGGGAGGTAGAGCAGGGCGATCGTGTGACTGCGGGTCGGATCGGCGAACACGGTCTCGAGCACGTAGCGGGGCCGGGAGATGACGTTCCAGGCGAGCGCGAGCGGACCCGAGCCGAGCCGGCCGTAGCTGAAGTAGGCGTAGCCGCCGCCGGGGTTCTCAGCCGGGATCAGCAGGCGCACGACGAGGAGGTACCAGGCGGCTCCGAGGACCAGGCACCCGGCCGCCGCACGCCACTGGCGCGCGGTGAGGAGCCACAGTCCGAGCGCCACCACGACGAATGCCTGGTCCTCCTTGACCGCGAGCAGCGCGACCACGGCGACGAGGAACCAGCGCCACGAGCGCCGGTCGGCGGCCAGCACCGCGCAGGCGCCGAGCAGCGGAGCGAAGGCGAGCTCGTGGAAGTCGAAGCCGACGGCGCTCTGCACACCCCAGAAGGCCAGGTAGGCGACGGCGAGGCCGAGGGCGGCCCAGTCCCCGAGCCGGACGCGGGCGTAGAGGAAGATCGGCCACGCCGCTGCCCCGAGGAGGACGGCCTGGGCGATGAGCAGCGTCCGGGCGTCGTCCCAGATCCAGTAGAGGGGGGCGAGGAGGGCGAGAATGGGGGAGAAGTGATCGCCCCAGATGCTGGCCAGGTTCTTGATCGAGCTGGCCGGGGCCTCGAAGAGGCTGTAATGCCAGACCACCTGGTCGAAGATGCCGAGATCGAAGCCGCCGGCCTCGAAGCGCGCGTAACGGTGGATGGCGTAGGCGGCGTAGGCCAACGCCGCGGCGGCGGTGAGGAACCCGAGGATCGCCGACGCCGCGACGGCGCCGGTCATCCGGCCCGAACCGCGCGGCGCCGGGCGGCGCCGGGTGAGCGGCTTGGCGAGGGCCACGGTGGCCCAGTCTAGGGCCGGTATGTGCGCCATCGCCCCCCCGCCCGCCCCGGCAGGCGCCAACCTTCGCGGTGGTCGAGCCGGCGACCCCGCGCGGCCTGCGCTGAGCGTGGCGGCGCAGTACCCTCGGCGCCGTGCGCATCTTCTCCGGCATCCAGCCCACCGGCCGCAAGCACCTCGGCAACTACATCGGGGCCATCGAGCAGTACGTCGCCGGCCAGGACCGGGGCGAGGCGATCTACTGCATCGTCGACCTCCACGCCATCACCGTCGCCTTCGAGCCGGCCGAGCTCCGGGCCCGCCTCTACGACACCACGGCGATCCTCCTGGCCGCCGGCCTCGACCCCGCCCGCTGCATCCTCTTCCGTCAGAGCGACGTCCGCGAGCACACCGAGCTGACCTGGCTGCTCACCGCCGTCACCCCCCATGGCGACCTCAACCGGATGACTCAGTTCAAGGAGAAGTCGGCCGCCCAGCGCGAGCTGGTCTCGGCCGGCCTCTTCCTCTACCCGGTCCTCCAGGCCGCCGACGTCCTCGCCTACCGAGCCGAGGAGGTCCCGGTCGGCGACGACCAGCGCCAGCACCTCGAGCTCACCCGCGACGTCGCCCTGCGCTTCAACGCCCGCTTCCCCCACCCGGCCACCGGCGGGGAGGTGCTCGTCGTCCCCGAGCACCGGATCCCCGAGGTCGGGGCCCGGATCATGGACCTCCAGATGCCGCGGGCCAAGATGTCGACCACGAACGCCAGCGTCGAGGGCACCGTCTACGTCCTCGACGAGCCGGCGGCGATCGAGAAGAAGTTCAAGCGCGCGGTCACCGACTCGGGCGCCGAGGTGCGCCGCACCCCGGAGAAGCCCGGCATCGGCAACCTCATCGAGATCCTCGCCGCCGTGCGCCGGGTGAGCACCCAGGACATCGAGGAGGAGTTCGAAGGCACCCGCTACGGCGACTTCAAGGAGGCGGTGGCCACCGCGGTGATCGAGCACCTGGCTCCGGTGCGCGAGCGCTACCAGGCCCTGCGCGAGGACGAGGCCGGCCTGGAGGCGACGCTGGCCCAGGGCGCCGACCGGGCCCGGGCCATCGCCGCCGGGACGGTGGCCGAGGTCCGGGCGGCCATGGGCGTCGGGTCGCCCCGGTAGCGTTGGCCGGGATGCTGCTGGCCGAGCTCGAGCTCGATCTGGAGGTGTTCAGCGGGCCCTTCGACCTGCTGCTGACCCTCGTCCTGCGCGACGTGGTCGACCTGCTCGAGCTCCAGCTCGCCGAGGTGGTGGTCAGCTACCTCGACCACCTCGAGGCCCGGGGCGAGCTCGACCTCGAGGCGGCGACCGAGTTCATCGTCCTCGTCGCCGCCCTGCTCGAGCTCAAGTCGCGCCTCATGCTCCCGGGCGAGGAGGAGGAGCTCCTGGAGTTCGAGCCCGGCGAGGCCGCCGAGGAGCTCCTGGCCCGGATGCTCGAGGCCCGCCGCTATCGCGGGGCGGCCGCCCACCTCGAGGACATGCTGGCCGCCCAGCCCGAGGTCCGCTACCGCCAGGCGCCGCTCCCCGTCCACCTGCGCCGGCGCTCGCTCGAGGAGGCTCGGGAGGGGATCTGGAACCCGGTGTCGCTGGGGCGCGCCCTCGGCGGCCTGCTGGTCAAGCCGGCCCGGCTCGATCTCCGCCACCTCGGCGACCCCCGAGTCACGGTGGCCGAGCGGATCGCCCACCTGCGGGCGCTCCTGCGCGGCGCGGCGAGCATCGACTTCGACCAGGCGGTCGGCGGGGCCGACCGGATCACGGTGGCGGTCACCCTGTTCGCCCTGCTCGAGCTCTACAAGCAGGGCGAGGCGAGCTGGACCCAAGGCGAGCCCTTCGGGGGCATCACCATCCGGGCCGCCGGCCCCGAGCCTGCCGGGCGCTGATGGACGAGCTCGCCCGGATCATCGAGGCCCTGCTCTTCCTCTCCGGCGAGCCGGTGTCCCTCGGCGAGCTCGCCGAGGTGAGCGACGAGCCGCCGGAGGCCGTCGAGCGGGCGGTGGCCACCCTGCGCCAGGCCTACGCCCCCGGCGAGCGCGGCCTCGTCCTGCGCGAGGTGGCCGGCGGTCTGACCCTGGCCAGCGACCCCCTGGCCGAGCCCGCCGCCCGGCGCCTGCTGGCCAAGCCGCGGCTGGCCGGCCTCACCCCGGCCCAGCTCGAGACGCTGTCCATCGCCGCCTACCTCCAGCCGGTCTCCCGTCCGGAGATCGCCCGCATCCGGGGGGTCGACGCCGACTCGCCGGTGGCCACCCTCCTCGACCGGGGCCTGATCGAGGAGAGCGGGCGCTCGCAGTTCGGGGCCGTCCTCTACCGCACCACCACCCTCTTCCTCAAGCTCTTCGGCCTCGGGTCGACCGCCGATCTCCCCGACGTGGCCCAGTGGGATCCGACCCCCGAGGAGCAGGCCACCCTCCGCGACCGGCTCCTGCGCGCCGGCGAGGCCCGGGCCGCCGGCGGCCCGGCCGCGCCCTCCTAGAGGGGGGTCCCGCGGTCCCCGGCGAGGCGAATGAGGACGAGGGCCCAGGTGCGAAACGGGCGCCAGCGCTCGGCCAGGGCCATGACCTCGGACTGGCCGGCGCTCGCCTCGAGCCGGTAGTAGCGGCGGATGTGGGCCAGGCCCCGGGGCTCGGGTCGCTCGAGCATGGCGTCGGTGAAGCCGGCGGCCCGCAGGACGATCAGGCCCGCGTAGAACGGCCCGATCCCCGGCAGGCGCTGGACGTCCTCGTAGGCGCGCTCGGAACCCAGCCCCCGCAGGCGCTCGGCCCCGAGGTCGCCCTCCAGCGCCGCCCGGGCGATGGCGTGGAGGCGCTCGACCTTCTCCGCCGTGAGTCCGGCCCCCGGCGCCAGGGCGAGCAGGCGGTCGGGCCCGGGGAAGGCGGCGACCGTCTCCCCGTCCACGGTGAACATCCGGCCGAGCTCCCGGGCGATGGCCTGGCGCACCGGCGCCGCCTGGGAGGCTCGGCGGCGGGCCGAGATCACCGACCAGGCGGCCGCCTCGTAGGGTGAGTGGAAGAGCACCGGGCGCTGCCCCGGGTGGGCCTGCTGGAGGCGCCCGAGGACGGGATCGCGCTCCCCGGCGGCCCGGAAGCCGTTGCCGTCGTGGTCGAGGGAGAGGATCCGCGCCACCTGGCGCTCGACCGCCCCCGGCTCCACCTCGGCCCCGTCGAGCTCGATGGTCGCCTCCAGCGGTCCGTCCTCCACCGCCTGGCGGAGCGCCACCCCGGCGTAGCCGCTCGCTCCCGCCGGGGCGTCGACCGCGAAGGCGAGGCGCATGGTGCCCGCGAACGGGGCCGGCCGACCCTCGTTCGGTCCGAACCCGAAGCCGGCGGCCGCGCCCAGCGAGAACGGCCCCCGGACATCGATCTCGGTCCGCCGCACCGCCACTACGCCGCCGCCGTGGCCGTGGCCGCCAGCTGGCCACAGGCGGCGGCGATGTCGCGCCCGCGGGTCAGGCGCACGGTGACCGGGATCCGGGCCTGCTCGATGACGGCGCGGAAGGCGGCGATGGTCGCCCGGCTCGAGGCCTGGTAGGGCGACTCGGTCGGGTTGTAGGGGATCAGGTTGACCTTGAACGCCCGGCCGGCGAGCAGGCGGCCGAGGGCGAGCGCGTGTTCGGGCCCGTCGTTGACCCCGGCCAGCATCACGTACTCCACGAACACCCGGCGGTGGGTGCGCTCGTAGTGGTCGCGGCCGGCGGCGATGACGTCGGCCAGCGGGTAGCGATCGTTGACCGGCATGAGCCGGGAGCGTAGGGCGTCCTGCGGCGCGTGCAGGGAGATGGCCAGGCGCACCGGGAGCCCCGACTCGGTCAGGCGCTCGATGGCGGGGATCCACCCCACGGTGGAGACGGTGGTACGGCGGTGGGTGATGCCGAGGGCCGGCAGCCGGGCGCAGGCGCCGAGCACGGCCTCGATGTTCAGACCCGGCTCGCCCATGCCCATGAACACCAGGTGGTCGACCGCCTCGCCCCGGCGGAAGTGGAGGGCCTGATCGAGGATCTCCGACGCCGTCAGGTTGCGCCCGAAGCGCATCTGGCCGGTGGCGCAGAAGGTGCAGGTCAGCGGGCACCCCGACTGCGAGGAGACGCACAGCGAGCGCCGGCCGTCGGCGAAGCGCATGAGCACCGCCTCCACCGGGCGTCCGTCGCCGGTGTGGAAGAGGGCCTTGACCGTGCCGTCCGCCGAGTGGGCCTCGGCGGCCACGGTGAGCGTCGAGAAGGGGACGAGCTCCTCGAGCTCGCGGCGCAGGCGGCTCGGGAGGTCGGTCATCTCCGCGTAGCCCCCGACCCCGCGGGCGGTCCACGCCCACACCTGGCCGGCGCGGTAGGCGGGCTCCCCGAGCTCGCCGAGCGTCCGCTCGAGCTTTTCCAGATCCACCGGCCTATGGTTGCACCGTGCGCCTCGGGAAGTACCTCGCCCACGCCGGCGTCGCCTCCCGCCGGGGGGCCGAGGCCATCGTCCGCGCCGGCCGGGTGACCGTCGACGGCGCTCCCGCCCTCGATCCGGCGCGCGAGGTCGGCGGCTACGAGGCCATCGCCCTCGACGGCCGCCTGCTCGGCGGACCCGAGCCCCACGCCGTCTACGTCCTGCACAAGCCGCCCGGCGTGGTCTCCACCGCCCGCGAGACCCACGGCCGCCCCACCGTGGTCGACCTCCTGGGGATCGGCGCCATCCGCCTCTACCCGGTCGGCCGCCTCGACGTCGACACCACCGGGCTGATCCTCCTCACCAACGATGGCGAGCTCGCCAACCTGCTCATGCACCCCCGCTTCCAGGTGCCCAAGACCTACCGGGCGAAGGTGGCCGGCGGCCCCGTGGCCGCCACCACCCTCCGGGCCCTGGCCCGGGGGGTCGAGCTCGACGACGGACCCACCGCGCCGGCCGCGGTCCGCCTGGTCGCCCCCGACGTCATCGAGCTCGTCATCCACGAGGGCCGAAAGCGCCAGGTGCGACGGATGTGCGAGGCCGTCGGCCACCGCGTCCTCGTCCTCCAGCGCGTCGCCTACGGGCCGCTCGAGCTCGGCGGCCTCGCCGTCGGCGAGCACCGCCGCCTCAGTGAGGCCGAGGTCGAGCGGCTGCGCGCCGCAGCGGTGACCCCCGGCCGCGCCGGTGGCCGCTCCAGTTAGTTTCCGATGGTGTGTGTATTGGCGGCGAACAGCACTTCCAGGCGCAGCCGTGCCCGCTCGGCGGCGAAGCGCTCCTCGCGCGCCAGCAGCCCCGCGTCGTGCTCGCGCGACCAGTCGGCGGCCTCGCGCTTCGCGCTCCAACACGCCGGCGCCTGGCGCTGGTAGGCCGCCGGCTCCTGGCGGGGGCCGGGAAGACCGGTCACGTGGGTGCCGGCCGGGGTGACGCCGTCGTCGACGAAGAAGCGGCGCCCGGCCTCGTCGCCGTCGGTCCCGTGCTCGTCGCCGCCCAGTCCCATCCGGTCGGTGGGATCGAAGCAGGGGCCGATGTGGTCCATCCCGCGGGCCGCCGGGGCCCGCCAGTCCGCGGCCAGGCCCGCTTCGAGGTCGGACCGGGCGCCACCGGGTGAGCACAGCAACCGGCCGTGGCGCAGGAAGCCATAGATACGGCGTGGCTCTCGTTTCTGTATCACACAGTGTCATCGGCGCCACTCACACTGTCTGTATCGAACGATTGGCCAGGATCGGCCCGGACGCTCGAGACCGCGGCGGCGATCTCCGACCCCGCCACCTCGCCCGCCGGCGGCCGGGAGCGGGCGCGCTGGGAGCGGGCGCGCCGCTAACCTCCGCCGTCGCCCATGCGCCGCCCCTCGACCGCCATCCCCGCCCGCGTCCGCCGTCCGTCCGGGGCCCGATGAGCCAGCGCCTGTTCGGCCTGCGCGGCGCGGTCAGCGTCGAGGCCAACGAGACCGACCTCATCCTCGCGGCCACCGAGGAGCTCATGCGCGAGCTGATCGAGCGCAACTCCCTGGTGCCCGAGGAGGTGGTCAGCTGCATCTTCACCGCCACCAACGACCTCGACGCCGAGTTCCCGGCGGTGGCCGCCCGGCGCCTCGGCTTCGCCCGGGTGCCGCTGCTCTGCGCCCGGGAGATCGACGTCCCCGGGTCCCTGCCGCGGGTCATCCGGGTGCTCATCCACCACTACGCCGGCCCCGACCACGTCGCCCGCCACGTCTACCTCGGCGAGGCCCGGTCGCTGCGGGCCGACCTCGAGGCAGCACAATAGGCCGATGGCCCTCGAGTTCTCCCAGGTCCTCGCCCGCATGCCGCAATACCCCGCGGCCGAAGGCTACGCCCGGCGCGGGCCGCTGGTGCGCCTGGCCAGCAACGAGTCGCCCTACCCGCCGCTTCCGGCCGTGATCGAGGCGATCTCCGCCGCCCTCGGCGGCCTCAACCGCTACCCGGATCCGACCAACGGGGCCCTGCGCGCCCGGCTGGCCGACCGCTACGGGGTCCCGGCCGAGCGGATCGCCGTGGGCAACGGCTCGTGCGACATCCTCTTCGCGGCCGGCGTCGCCCTGCTCGAGCCCGGGGCTGAGCTGATCTACGCCTGGCCCTCGTTCTCGGTCTACCCCCACCTCGGCGCCGCCTCCGGCGCCCGGTCGATCGAGGTCGCCCTCGACGCCGGCGAGCGCCACGACCTGTCCGCCATGGCGGTGGAGATCACCGCGGCCACCCGCCTGGTCATCGTCTGCAACCCGAACAACCCGACGAGCACGGCGATCGAGCTCGAGGAGATCGCCCGCTTCCTCGCCGGCGTACCGCCTCACATCTGCGTGATCGTCGACGAGGCCTACTGCGAGTTCAACCTCCTGGCCGACCCCGACGAGTCGATCGCGCTGCTCGCCCGCCATCCCAACCTCGTCCTCCTGCGCACCTTCTCCAAGGTCCACGGCCTCTGCGGCCTGCGGGTCGGCTTCGCCCTGTGCGGCTCGCGCGAGCTCCCCGATGCCGTCAACCGGGTGCGCCAGCCCTTCTTCTGCAACGCCGCCGCCCAGGCGGCGGCCATCGCCGCCCTCGATCACCAGGACGCGGTCACCGCCCGGGTCGAGCGCGCCGTGGTGGCCCGGTTCGAGCTCGACCACCGGCTGGCCGAGCTCGGACTCAAAGCCGCCGACTCTCAGGCCAACTTCTGCTGGTTCGATCTCGGCGAGGAGCGCGACGAGGCGACGATCGTCCGCGGGCTCGCCGACCAGGGCGTCCTCGTCCGCGCCGGCGCGGCCCTCGGCAAGGCCGGCGCCCTGCGCGTCAGCTACGGCACGCCGACCGAGAACGCCCGCTTCCTCGAGGTCCTGGCCGGACTGCTCCAGTAGCGGACCACCACCTGGGTCGGCCGGGGCCCACACGGCCGGGCGGTGTTGCGTCATCATCCTCACACCCCGGTCAACCCGCGTCGAGGAGCTCCCATGCCTGACCCCAACCAGCCAGCCGCCAGCCGCGTTCGCATCGCCGGCAGTGAGCTCACGCCGCTGTCCGGGGCCCGCCGGCGCCAGCCGACCGATCCGTCGACCGACCTCTCGATCAGCGTCTACCTCCGTCCCGCCGAGCCGATCACCCCCGAGCTGGTCGGCGAGCTGGCGCCGGGGGCGGCATTCACCCGCGACGAGTTCGCCGCCCGCTTCGGCTCCCGCGCCGAGGATCTGGCCACCGTCGCCACCTTCGCCGCCGCCCACGGCCTCCGCGTCGAGCGCAGCGACGCGGCCCGCCGCGTCGTCGTCCTCGGCGGCCCGGCCGCCGCCATGCGCCAGGCGTTCGACGTGGAGCTGGCCACCTTCGACTTCGACGACGGCTCCTATCGTGGGTTCGACGGAGCGATCACCGTGCCGGCCGAGCTCGGCGGCGTCATCCTCAGCGTCCACGGCCTCGACGACCGCCCCCTCGCGCGCCCCCAGTTCCGCACGCTGGCCGCGAGGCCGGGGGCGACCGGCACCGGGCACAGCCCGGTGGAGATCGGCAAGGCCTACAACTTCCCGACCACCGCGACCGGGGCCGGTCAGTGCGTCGCCATCATCGAGCTCGGCGGCGGCTACACCGAAAGCGACCTCCAGAAGTTCTTCGCCGACAACGGGATCACCCCACCCACCGTCGTCTCGGTCGGCGTCGACGGCGCCGCCAACAAGCCGGGAGATCCGGCCGACGGCGAGGTCGCGCTCGACATCGAGGTGATCGGCGCCCTCGCCCCCGGCGCCCGGATCGCCGTCTACTTCGCGCCGAACACCGACCAGGGGTTCATCGACGCGGTGACCACCGCCGCCCACGACAAGGCGAACGCGCCGTCGGTGATGTCGATCAGCTGGGGTCAGGCCGAGTCGGGCTGGTCGGCCGCGACCATGCAGCAGATGGATCAGGCCTTCCAGGCGGCGCTCCTCCTCGGCGTGACCGTCTTCGCCGCCTCGGGCGACAACGGCTCCGGCGACAACGTCGCCGACGGGCTCGCCCACGTCGACTTCCCGTCCTCGAGCCCCCACGCCGTCGGCTGCGGCGGGACCACGCTCGAGGAGTCCGGCGGGAAGATCTCCAACGAGGCGGTCTGGGACTCGGCCACCGGGGGCGCGACCGGCGGCGGGGTGAGCGACGCCTTCCCCGTGCCCAGCTACCAGACCGCCGCCGGGGTCCCCCCCTCGGCCAACCCCGGCGGCCACGTCGGCCGCGGCGTCCCCGACGTCGCCGGGGACGCCGATCCGGCCACCGGCTACGAGATCGTCCTCGGCGGGACGACCCAGACCTTCGGCGGGACGAGCGCCGTCGCTCCGCTCTGGTCGGCCCTCATCGCCCTGATCAACAGCGACCTCGGACGGCCGGCCGGCTTCATCCATCCGGTCCTCTACGCTCGACCGGCCGCCTTCCACGATGTGGTCAGCGGCAGCAACGGCGCCTACAGGGCAGGACCCGGCTGGGATGCGTGCACCGGCCTCGGAAGCCCCGACGGGATGCTCGTCCGGGACGCTCTCGCCGCCACCACCGGGCCCTGAGGGGCAAACGCCGCCGGTCGCGCCGGCCATCTGCTACACATTGCTGACCGCGATGCGCAGCCCGTCACGCCCAGCCGACCTCCTCGACGCCCCCCGGGGCGCCACCCCGGGCCGCGCCTATCGCTCCACCGCCTGGTCCTGGCGATTTAGCTAGGCGCTCGGACGCGCGCCCGCCGCGGCGGTGCGCAGGGCCCCACCCGGGCTCCGTCTCGGCCGAGCGCCGCCCCCGCCTTCCGCCTGCCAGGGCGGCGGCGCCACCGCAGGGGCTGACGGCTTCCGCCCGTCGCCAGCGCACCGACAAATAAGCTTCCGGCCGAGCACTGGAAAGGAATCGACTGATGATGATCGTCATGAAACCGACTGCCACCGAGGATGAGATCGGCGCCGTCATCGCCCGGGTCGAGGCGGTCGGCGCCCGGGCGCACGTCTCCCAGGGGGACGAGGTCACCCTGATCGGCGCCGTCGGCGACCGCGAGCACGTCACCCGCCTCGAGCTCGAGGGCGCCCCCGGCGTCGACCAGGTGGTGCCGATCCTCAAGCCCTACAAGCTCGCCTCCGCCCAGCTTCGCCGCGGCGAAGCCTCGGTGTTCGAGATCAGCGGGCGCAGGATCGGCGGCGAGCACTTCGCCCTCATCGCCGGGCCGTGCACCGTCGAGTCCCGGGATCTCCTGCTCAGCACCGCCCACGTGGTCAAGGACGCCGGGGCGGCCATGCTCCGGGGCGGCGCCTACAAGCCCCGTACCTCGCCCTACGCCTTCCAGGGCCTCGGCCAGGCCGGGCTGCGCCTGCTCGCCGAGGCCAAGGCCGAGACCGGCCTGCCCGTGGTCACCGAGCTCATGGACATCCGCGACCTCGACGCCGTGCTCGAAGTGGCCGACGTGATCCAGGTCGGCGCCCGCAACATGCAGAACTACACCCTGCTCTCCGAGGTCGGACGCAGCGGCCGCCCGACCCTGCTCAAGCGCGGGCTCTCCTCGACGCTCGAGGAGCTCCTGATGGCGGCGGAGTACATCCTCAAGGAGGGCAACGAGCGGGTGATCCTCTGCGAGCGGGGGATCCGCACCTTCGAGACCGCCTACCGCTTCACCCTCGACCTGATGGCCATCCCCGTGCTCAAGGAGCTCTCCCACCTGCCGGTCGTCGTCGACCCCAGCCACGCCGCCGGCCGGCGGGACCTCGTCCTGCCCCTCTCCCTGGCGGCGGCGGCCGCCGGGGCCGACGGCATCATCGTCGAGGTGCACCCCAACCCGGCGGCGGCGATCTGCGACGGCCCCCAGGCCCTGCGCGACGAGGACTTCGCCGACTACGCGGCCCAGGTCGAGCGGGCGGCTTCGCTGGCGGGCAAGGCGTTCACCCACGCCGTCTAGCCGGTGGACGTCGCGGTCATCGGCGTCGGGCTGATCGGCGGCTCGATCGGCCTGGCCGCGCGGGAGCGGCTCGGTGCCCGCGTCGCGGGGTATGACCCCGATCCCGGCGTGCTGGCCGCGGCCCTGCGCCGGGGGGCCATCGATCGGGCGTGCGCCGACCCGACCGAGGCGGTGGCCGCCGCCGATCTCGTCTTCGTGGCCGCGCCGGTCGGGGTCCTGCCCGCGGCGATCGAGGCCGTCCTCGAGGCGGCGCCCGCCGAGTGCGCGGTGACCGACGTCGGCTCCACCAAGCGCCGGGTGGTGGCCGGATGCCGCGACCCGCGCTTCGTCGGCGGCCACCCCCTGGCCGGAGCCGAGACCGCCGGGGTCGAGCACGCCCGGGTCGACCTGTTCGACGGTGCCACCTGGTACCTGACCCCCCACGCCGGGACCTCGGGCAGCCTCTACGAGCGCCTGCACCGAGCGCTCGCCGGCTTCGGGGCCCAGCCGGCGGCGATCGAGGCCGAGGTCCACGACCGGGTCATGGCCAGCGTCTCCCACCTGCCCCACGTGCTGGCCAACGTCCTCGTCGCCCAGGCCGCCCGCGTCCTCGCCCACCCGGGATCGGCGGGCGGGGAGAGCGAGCTGATGCCGGCGACCGGCCCGAGCTTCCGCGACGCGACCCGGGTGGCCGGGGCCAACAACGCCGTCTGGACCGACATCTACCTCTCCAACCGCGACGCCCTGATCGGCGCCCTCGACACCACCATCGCCCGCCTGGAAGAGGTCCGCACCGCCCTGGCCGGGGCCGACCGCCAAGCCATCGAGGCGTGGAACGACGCCGCCCGCACCGACCGCGACGCCCTCCTCGGCGCCGGCCTGGCCGGGGGCGCGGTCCACGAGCTGCGGGTGGCGGCGCCCAACCGCCCGGGGATGATCGCCGAGATCGCCCTGGCCCTCGGCCGCGGTGGGGTCAACATCGTGGACATGGCCCTCTCGCCCTCCCACGACGACGGACCCGGGCTGGTGGCCCTGTGGGTCCGGGGCGAGGAGCAGGCCGGCCGGGCGGTGGGACTCATCGCCGAGCTCCACATCCCGGTGGCCCGCGCGTGACCCGGCGACGCTTCGCCCCGTCGGGCAGCCTCCGCGGCGAGGTCACCGCCCCGGCCGACAAGTCGATCTCCCACCGGGCGGCTCTCCTGGCGGCCATGGGCACCGGGCCGGTGCGGATCGAGAACTACCTCCACGCCGCCGACACCGACGCCACCCTCGACGCCGTGCGCCGTCTCGGGGCGGTGGTCGAATCCGACGGCGGGCCGGGGAGGCCGGCCATGGTGGTTCGAGGCGTCGGCCTGCGCGGGGCGCGGGAGCTCGACACGGCGATCGACGTAGGTAACGCCGGCACCCTGATGCGCCTGCTCCCCGGGTGGCTGGCCGGTCAACCGGGCCGGGCGTGGACGCTCGACGGCGACGCCTCCATTCGCCGGCGCCCGGTCGACCGCATCGCCGTCCCGCTGGCGGCCATGGGGGCCAGGCTGGCGGCCACCGACTCCCGCTTCGCCCCCCTCACCGTCACCGGCACCCGGCTCCACGGCATCGTCTACGAGCTGCCGGTGGCCAGCGCCCAGGTCAAGTCGTGCGTGCTGCTGGCGGCGCTCGGCGCCGACGGCGCCACCACCGTGCTCGAGCCGGCGCCGAGCCGCGACCACACCGAGCGGATGCTCCTGGCCGCCGGGATCTCGCTCGGGCGCGACGGGGCGGCGATCACCGTGCCCGGCGGGCAGGAGCT
Organism: Solirubrobacteraceae bacterium; assembly: GCA_034664565.1. Lineage (GTDB taxonomy): Bacteria > Actinomycetota > Thermoleophilia > Solirubrobacterales > Solirubrobacteraceae > Palsa-513. Next base: position 36,592 of record JAXDHJ010000045.1, on the reverse strand, counting down.
CCAGCCGGTCGACGTGCGCGTCCCCGGCGACCCGTCGTCGGCCGCCTTCTTCATCGCCGCCGCCCTGCTCGTCCCCGGCTCGCGGCTGCGGGTGCGCGACGTGGGCCTCAACTGGACGCGGAGCGGGTTCGCCCGCATCGTGCGGCGGATGGGCGGGAGCCTCCTCGGCGAGCTCGAGCCGGCGGGCACCGCCCCGTCCCCGGGGGAGCCGATCGGGGATCTCGAGGTGGCCCACGGCCGGCTCGGGGCCGCCGAGGTCTCGGCCGAGGAGGTCCCGCTGGCCATCGACGAGCTGCCTTTGGTAGCCCTGCTCGCCTGCTTCGCCGAGGGCGAGACCGTGGTACGGGGCGCCGGCGAGCTCCGGGTCAAGGAATCGGACCGCATCGCCACCGTGGTCGACGGCCTGCGGGCCCTGGGGGGCGAGCTCGAGGCCACCGCGGACGGCTTCGCGGTCACCGGCACCGGGGGCCTGCGCGGCGGGACCCTCGAGGCCCGCGGCGATCACCGCCTGGCCATGATGGGCGCCGTCGCCGGCCTGGCCTCCCGGGAGGGCGTCGAGGTGGTCGGTATGGACGCCGCCGCCGTCTCCTATCCCGGTTTCGCCGCCGATCTCGAGCTCCTGCACCGCTGATGCTGGTGGCCATCGACGGCCCCTCGGGGGCGGGAAAGTCGAGTGTGGCCCGGGCGGTGGCCGCCGAGCTCGGCTTCACCTACCTCGACAGCGGGGCCATGTACCGGGCGGTGGCCCTGCTCGCCGGGCGCGGGGCGCGCTCGCCGGTCGCCGTGGCGCGCGGCCTGCGGATCGAGCTCGGCGACCGGGTGATGGTGGACGGGGAGGACGTGACGGCGGCCCTGCGCACGCCCGAGGTCTCAGCCGCGGCCTCCGAGGTGGCCGCCGACCCGCTGGTCCGGGAGGCGATGGTCGAGCTCCAACGCGCGCTCCTCGGCCGTGGCGACTGGGTGGCCGAGGGCCGGGACATCGGCACCGTGGTCGCCCCCGAGGCGGAGATCAAGATCTTCCTCACCGCCAGCCCCGAGGTCCGCGCCCGCCGGCGGGCGGGGGAGCGCGGCGTCGAGGCGACGGCGGCCTCGGTGCTCGCCGAGCAGCGGGAGCGCGACGATCGCGACGCATCACGCGCGCACAGCCCGCTCGCCCCGGCCGCCGACGCCGTCGTCCTCGACAGCAGCGAGCTCGGCCTCGAGGCGGTGGTGGCGCGCGTGATCGAGCGCGTCCGCTCATACTGGTCCGATGACCGGTGACGGCATGAGCTCATGAAGGTCGCCGTCCTCGGCTATCCGAACGTCGGCAAGTCATCGCTGGTCAACCGGCTGACCGGGTCGCGCCAAGCCGTGGTCCACGAGCGCCCGGGGGTGACCCGCGATCGCAACGAGCTCGACTGTGAGTGGAACGGGCGGACGTTCACCCTGATCGACACCGGCGGCATCGACCTCAGCGACGAGGATCCCCTGGCCGGGTCGATTCGCGAGCAGGCCGCCTCGGGGCTGGCCGACTCGGCGGTGGCCCTGCTGGTGGTCGACGCCCGGGCCGGGGTCCGCCCGGGGGACGAGGAGCTGGCCGACCTCCTGCGCCGCGCGGGCAAGCCGGTGATCGTCACCGCCAACAAATGCGACACGGTGGCCGACCTACCGCTGGCCGCCGAGTTCCACCGCCTCGGTCTGGGCGACCCGCAGCCGGTGTCGGCCGCCCAGGGGCTCGGCACCGGAGACCTCCTCGACCGGCTGGTCGACCTGCTGCCCGAGGACGACCCCGAGCGCGACGAGGCGGTGGTCCGCCTGGCGGTGATAGGGCGCCCCAACGTCGGTAAGTCGTCGCTGGTCAACCGCTTCGCCGGCGAGCAGCGGGTGATCGTCTCGGCGCTGGCCGGGACCACCCGCGACGCCATCGACCTGCCCCTGCGGGTCGGCGACCGCGATCTCGTCCTCATCGACACGGCGGGGATGCGCCGGCAGTCGAAGGTCTCCGAGTCGGTCGAGTACTACACCAACCTGCGCTCCCAGCGGGCGGCCGAGCGAGCCGACGTGGCCCTGGTGGTGTGCGACGCCACCGACGGGATCACCGCCCAGGACCTCCGGGTGGCCGAGCTGGCCATGAAGGCCGGGTGCGCGACGGCGGTGGTCCTCAACAAGTGGGACCTCGCCGGCGAGGACTTCGACCTCAAGCACGAGCGGGCCCGGGTTGCCCGCAAGCTGCGCCTGCGTCCGCGCCTGCTCACCGCGAGCGCCCTCACCGGCCGCCACGTCGGGCGCATCCTCGAGGAGGCGATCGCCCTCGGGGACCGGATGGCGGCCCGCATTCCGACCCCCGAGCTCAACCGCTTCCTCGCCGAGGTGGTCGAGGGCCGCCAGCCGCCGGCCAAGCAGGGCCACCGGCTGAAGCTGATCTACATGGCCCAGATCGACCAGCGCCCGCCCCGCTTCGCCATCCAGGTCAACTCGCGCAACCGGGTGACCCGCGACTACGCCTACTACCTGGAGAACCGGATGCGCGAGCGCTACGGCCTCGACGGCGTCCCCCTGATCATCGACTTCGTCGAGCGGGGCAACCGGCGCTCGGACCGCCCCCGGCCAGACCGGACCAGCGGGCGCCTGGGCGCCGTCTGACCCACCGCCCGGCGCCGCTCAGCCCAGGGGCGAGGGGGGGATCCGCGGCTCGCCGACCACCTCGGGGATGACCATGGCCAGCTCGTCCACGAAGCACCACGACCAGTCCTCGCCGGGTTGGATGGAGCGGATGATCGGGTGTTCGCGGGCGCGGGCGTGGGCGGTGGCGTGCCGGTTGGGCGAGTCGTCGCAGCAGCCGACGTGCCCGCACTCGAGGCAGATCCGCAGGTGCAGCCACGGATCGCCGACGGCCAGGCAGTCGACGCAACCGTCGACGGCGTCGGGCAGGCGGGTGACGAGGACGTGGTCGAGGTGGGTGCAGGTCGGCATGGCGAGCCTCCGGGTCAGGTCTGGGTGAAGGGCAGGGAGACCCGGAAGGTGGTGCGCCCGGGCCGCGAGTCGAAGGTCAGCGACCCGTCGTGGCGCTCGACCACCACCCGGCGGGCGGTGGCCAGCCCGAGCCCGGTGCCGCGGCCGACGTCCTTGGTGGTGAAGAACGCTTCGAAGATCCGGTCGTGGAGCTCGACCGGGATGCCGGGCCCGTCGTCGGTGATCTCCACCACGGCGCACGTCCCGTCGCGGTGGGTGGCCACGTTGATCGTGCCGGTCTCGCCCAGGGCGTCGATGGCGTTGTCGAGGAGGTTGGTCCACACCTGGTTGAGCTCCGATCCCCGGACGGTGAGCTTGGGGAGGCTCCGGTCGTAGGACCGGGTGACCTCGACGGCGGTGTGCCGGAGCTTGTGGCCGAGGATGACCAGCGTCGTCTCGATCCCCTCGTGGAGGTCGACCTCGACGAGGCCGCCCCGGTCGAGGTAGGCGTAGGACTTGACCGCGCCGACCAGCGTCGACATGCGCTGGGTCGACTCCCGCAGCTCGGCCACCAGGCCCTCGGCGCTCAGGCTGGCCGCCACCCAACGCAGGGCGGCGCCGGTGGCCGGCCCGGCGAGGGCGGCCACCCGCTCGAGCCACGCCGCGTCCACCCCGGCCCCGGCCAGGGGCTCGGCGATCCGCCACGGCTCGCTCACCCCGAGGTCCTCGAGGCGTTCGAGGAGCTCGTCCTCGGCGTCGGCGGCGTCGAGGGCCTCGAGCGCGGTGTGGCCGGCGCCGCCGGCCAGGGCCTCGGCGTGGAGGGCGAGGAGCTGCTCGGCGTCGGGCCGCTCGATACCCGCCTCGACAAAGGCCCGCAGGGCGGCGTTCACCACGCCGAGCGCCTCGGCCAGCTGGACCGCCGTGCGCTGGGCGGCCGCGGCCGGGTTGTTGAGCTCGTGGGCCAGCCCGGCGGCCATCGTCCCCAGGGCGGCCAGGCGCTCGCGGTTCTGCTCGATGGCGGTGAGCCGGCCGATCACCGGTCCGATCTGCGCCATCACCCGCCGGTGGACCGGTGGCTGGGCCAGGGCCAGGCGCCGGAAGTCCTCGGGCTCGATCAGGGCCAGGCGGCAGTCGGTGTCGGCCTGGAGGCGGATGCCCATCGGCTCGTCGGTCAGCACGCTGATCGCCCCCATCCACGTCGGCGCCGCCTGGCGCCCGAGGGGCTCGGGACGGTCGCCCTCGAGGATGAACGAGCGCACCGTGCCGGCGAAGAGCAGGTGCAGCCCCTGGGGCCTGACGCCCTGCTCGGCGAAGATCTCGCCCGCCGCCGCCCGGCGGGGGTGGGCCACCGCCAGCCACCGCCCGAGCTCGTGGTCGTCGAGGTCGTCGAACAGGTCGACGCTGCGCAGCTCGGCCAGGGTGATCGCCGGGAGGCTCACCCGTCGACCAGGTACTCGTGGATCAGCGACACGGCCATCGAGCCCTCGCCGACGGCGCTGGCCACCCGCTTGATCGACCGGGCGCGGACATCACCGGCGACGAACACCCCGGGGACGCTGGTCTCGAGGAGGCGCGGCTCGCGGGCCAGCGGCCAGCCGCCGCCGCGGGCGTCGGCCCCGGCGAGGATGAAGCCCCGCTCGTCGCGGGCCACCACCCCGTCCAGCCAGTCGGTGCGGGGCGAGGCACCGATGAAGACAAAGCAGGCGTCGGTCTCGAGGGCGGTGTCCTCACCGCCGGCGGCCTGGCGCACGATCAGGCGGCGCAGCCGCCCGTCCTCGCCCTCGGCGGCGACGGCCACGCTGGCGGTGCGCACGACGACGTTGGGCAGCCGGGCCAGCTGCTCGATCAGGTAGTGCGACATCGAGCGCTCGAGCGACTCGCCGCGCACGAGCATGGTCACCTCCCGGGCGTAGCCGCTGAAGTAGACCGCCGCCTGGCCGGCCGAGTTGGCCCCGCCGATGATGACCACCCGCTGGTCGGCGCAGGACCGCGCCTCGGTCAGCGCCGCCCCGTAGTAGATCCCGGCCCCGGTCAGCTCGGAAAACCCCGGCGTCTCGAGCTGGCGGTAGGAGACGCCAGAGGCGATGAGCACGCAGCTGGCGCTCAGGGTGCCACCGTCGCTGAGCTCGAGGATCCGTCCCGAGCCCTCGGCCCGCAGACCGACCGCGTCCTGGATGGTCAGGAGCTCGGCGCCGAGGCGGCGGGCCTGGTCGGTGGCCCGCCGCGCCAGGTCGGAGCCGCTGAGCCCCATGGGGAAGCCGAGGTAGTTCTCGATCCGGCTCGACTGCCCGGCCTGGCCGCCCGGGGCCTCCCGCTCGACCATCACCGTGCGCAGCCCCTCCGAGGCGCCGTACACCGCCCCGGCCAGGCCGGCCGGGCCGCCGCCGACGATCACCAGGTCGTAGTGCTCCTGGGCCGGCTGCCCGCTCACCCCGAGGCGCTCGGCCAGCTCGAACACGGTCGGGCGCTCGAGCACCGACCCGTCCTCGAGCACGGCCACCGGCAGGCGGTCGGGGTCGACGGCGATCAGGGCGAGCAGCTCCCGGGCCTCGGTGTCGCGCTCGATGTCCAGCCACCGGGCCGGCACCCGGTTGCGGGCGAGGAAGTCGCGGAGGTCATGGGAGTCCTTGGAGAAGCGATGGCCGATGATCCGCACCCCGCCGGCGTCGAGCGCGGCCCCCGACTCCCAGGTGGTCAGGAGGTCCTCCAGCACCGGGTAGAGCTCCTCCTCCGGGGGATCCCAGGGCTTCAGCAGGTAGTAGTCGAGCGCGGCCTCGTTGATGGCGGCGATCGCCGCCTCGGTGTCGGCGTAGGCGGTGAGCAGGACCCGCTTGGCGTCGGGGACGATCTCCCGGGCCGCGGTCAGGTACCTGGTTCCGGCCATGCCCGGCATCCGCTGGTCGGCGATGAGCAGGGCGACCTGGTCGCCGCGGCGGCGGACCTCGGCCAGCAGCTCGAGCCCGTCGGCGCCCGAGCCGGCGCGGAGGATGCGGTAGCGCTCGCCGAACCCGCGCCGCAGGTCCCGGGCCACGGCGGCCAGCACCGCCGGCTCGTCGTCGACGGCGAGGATGGCCGGACGGCGCTCGGGGGTCATCACCGCCCTCCCCGGCGGCGGCGGCGTGCTGGCGCGGCGATCATGCGGCGACGGGTCCGCGGGTCGCGGGCCGGGAGGTCACGGGGGCAGGGCGGGGGGCGGTCGCGCGGCGAACCCGCGACCATAGGCCATCGCCCCCCGCGCCGTCGGGCCGCCGGCGGCCGGGGGAGCGCCCGGTCGACGGCACTGGACCTCGGCGCCGGGCACAGGTCCCGGCATCGCCCCGGCGGGGTACCGTGCCCTGGTCATGGGACGCGGGGGCGAGCACGTCGAGGGCAGGATCGTCCGCGGCGGCGGTGCTCCCGGCGGCCGCCGGCGGTGCCCGGGGCGGGCGGGTTGAGCCGGCTCGGGGGGCCGGTGCTCCCGGGGGTCGCCCTCGCCGTGCTGCGGGAGATCGTCGCCGCCGACCGCGGTCCGGACCTCGCCGACAACGTCGATCCGATCCGCTTCCCCGACGGATATGGCGGGCCGCCGCCCGAGCAGGCCGCCCACCGTCTCGCCGACCTGCTCGAACAGTCCCCCGGGCTCGAGACGCTGTTCCACCGGCTCGAGGTGCCCGGGGATCGCGAGCTGCTGGCGCGCGTCCTGGCCTTTCGGGTGCTCGGCAACCGGAAGGTCCAGCTCCCCATGACCCTCGATCGGCTCCTCGAGCTCCGGCGGCGGGCCCACGCGGCGCGCACCGCGACGGCCACGGCGCCGATCGGGATCTTCGGCTGGTACGCCGACGACTACGACCTGGCCGGACTCGGCTATCCGATCCGGGCGCGGATCCACGAGGGCGGCGTCGTCGCGGTGTTCGGAGTCGAGCAGTACCGCTGTACCGGGGCCTTCGAGGTGGCCGTCCACCCCGGGGACGTGGTCATCGACGGCGGCGCCTGCTGGGGCGACACCGCCCTGTACTTCGCCCACCTGGCGGGGAGCGCGGGCCGGGTGGTGGGCTTCGAGTTCGAGCCTGGCAATCTCGAGCTCCTGCGCCACAACCTGGGCCTCAACCCGCAGCTGGCGGGCCGGATCTCCGTGGTCGGTGCCGCCCTGTCGGATCGGGCCGGCCGGCAGGTGGCCTTCCGCTCGTTCGGGCCGGGAACGGCGCTCGATCCCGCCGGGGAGGGGAGCGTGGGCACGGAGACCATCGACGGGCTGCTCGAGCGGGGGGAAGTCGACCGCGTCGACTTCATCAAGCTCGACATCGAGGGCGCCGAGCTCAGCGCCCTGCGCGGGGCGGAGAACACCCTGCGCCGCTTCCGGCCCAGCCTCGCCATCGCCGCCTATCACCGCGACGACGACCTGGCGGCGATCCCCGCGTACCTGATCGGCCTCGGGCTCGGATACCGCTTCCGCCTGCGGCACACCACCATGCACAGCGAGGAGACGATGCTCTTCGCACGCGCCAACGGCGAGCAGCCGAAGCCCTGACGCCCGGGGGCGCCTCTACCCTGCGGCGATGACGCTGATCGCCCAGGTCGAGCCCCTCACCACCGCCCGCGCCCGCCTCGGGCCCTTCGACTACCGGATCCCGCCGGAGCTCAGCGACTCGGTCTGCGCCGGCTCGGTCCTCGTCATCCCCTTCGCCGGGCGCGAGCTCCTGGGGATCGTCGTCGGCCTGGCCGCCACCAGCGAGGTCCCGCCCGCGCGCCTGCTCGCGCCCCGGCGGGCGATCGACCCCGGCCTGCCCGCCGAGCTCGTCGAGCTGGCCGGGTGGCTGGCCGCCGAGTACTGCTCGACCCGGGCGCGGTCCCTCTCCCTCATGCTCCCGCCCGGGACCGCCGGCGGCACCCGCCCCCGGGCCCGATTGGTCGCCGCGCTCGGCGCCGCCGGTGCCGCCGCCCTCGACGGCGGGGGCAGCGGGGCCGGCGGGGGCGGGGGCAGCGGGGTCGGTCCGGCGGGCGGAGTCCGCCTGAGCGCCGTCCAGCGAAAGCTGCTCGAGCGCCTGCGCGACGAGGGACCCCTCCCGGCGAGCGTGGCCCCGGCTGCCCTGCGGCGCCTGGAGGGCCGCGGCCTGGTCGAGCTCGAGCAACGGGTGGTGGGCCGGCGCCCCCACCACGCCGCGGTCGGGGCGCGGCGGGCCGGCCCGGCCGCGCTCGAGCCCGCCCAGCGCGACGCCCTGACCGCCATCGGGGCGGCGGTCGCCGCCGGTGTGAAGCGCTCCTTCCTCCTGCATGGGGTGACCGGCTCGGGCAAGACCGAGGTCTACCTCCGGGCGGCGGCGGCGGCGCTCGAGGGCGGCCGCGGGGTGATCGTCCTCGTGCCGGAGATCGGCCTGACCCCGCAGACGGTGGGCCGCTTCATCGACCGCTTCGGCGACACCGTGGCCGTCCTGCACTCCCGCCTCGGGGCCGGCGAGCGCCACGACGAGTGGCTGCGCCTGCGCCGCGGCGAGGCCCGCATCTGCGTCGGCCCGCGCTCGGCGGTGTTCGCCCCCATCGACCGGCTCGGGCTGATCGTGGTCGACGAGGAGCACGACCCGTCCTACAAGCACGAGGGCGACCCCCGCTACGACGCCCGCCACGTGGCCGAGCACCGGGCGGGGACCCACGGCGCGGTGCTGGTGGTGGGGAGCGCCACCCCCCGGCCGGAGAGCTACCACCGCCTGCCCCGGCTGCGGCTCCCGAGCCGGGTGGACGGCGGGCGCCTGCCCGAGGTCGAGGTGCTCGACATGCGGGGGACCCGGGGCGCCCTTCATGCCCGGACCGCCGACGCCCTGGCCGAGCTGCGCCGCGGCGGGGGCAAGGCGATCGTCCTGCTCAACCGGCGCGGCTGGTCGAACTTCCTCTTCTGCGTCTCGTGTGGCCGGGTCTGGGGCTGTCCGCTGTGCGACGTCTCGCTCGTCCTCCACCGAGCCGAGGCGCTGATCGCCTGCCACCACTGCGGGCATCGGGAGCCGGTGCCCGGCCACTGCCCGGACTGCGGGTCGACCAGCGTCGCCCGCCACGGCGTGGGCACCGAGCGCCTCGAGCACGAGCTGGCCGGCGCCCTCGGCGGCCCCGACCACCCGGTGTTTCGCCTCGACGGCGACGTGGCCGGGGTGAAGGGGGGCGCCGTCGCCGTGCTGCGCCGCTTCGAGCGGGCGCCGTCGGGGGTGCTCATCGGGACGCAGATGGTGGCCAAGGGCCACGACTTCGACGGCGTCGACCTCGGGGTGGTGCTCGATGCCGACGCCACCCTGCGCTTCCCCGACTTCCGCTCCGAGGAGCGGACGTTCGCCCTGGTGGCCCAGCTCGCCGGGCGGGCCGGGCGGGGTCCGGCGGGACGGGGGGGCCGGGTGCTGGTCCAGACCATCGCCCCCGGCGCCTCGAGCATCGCCCTGGCCGCCCGCCACGACAGCGACGGCTTCCTCGCCGCCGAGCTCGGCCGCCGCCAGGCCCTGCGCTACCCGCCGTTCGGCGAGCTCATCCGCATCGTCTGCTCCTCGGAGGAGCCGGGCGCCGCCTTCGCCGCCGCCCAGGGCCTGCGGGCAGAGCTCGTCGTCCCCGGCGCCTGCGTGCTCGGTCCGGCGCCGCTGTTTCGCCTCCGCGGCCGCGAGCGGTCCCAGCTCGTGGTCAAGGGCGGCGAGCGCGCCCCGACCGTCGCCGCCGTCGGCGCCGCCGTGGCGGTGCCCGGACGCCGCGACGTGGCGATCAGCGTCGACGTCGACCCCCAGTAGGGGCGCCCGCGGCCCGGCCCGCAGTCGCGGGCGGGAGGTCGCGGCGTCTCTAGACTGGAGGGGATGGCCAGCCCGGCAGCGCCCGACCCCGTCCCCGTGCTCGAAGCCGACCACCGCGCCGGCGGCGAGGCCGAGCCCGGAGCCGCGCCTGAGGCCGGCGCCGCCCCGTCCCCGCCCGAGGAGCCCGGAGCCGCGCCTGAGGCCGGCGCCGCCCCGGCCCCGCCCGAGGAGCCCAAGCGGCCTGAGGCCGGCGCCGCCCCGTCCCCGCCCGAGGAGCCCGAGGCGGGGGCCGACGCCCCCGACGAGGCCGAGGCCGAGGCCCCGCCCGAGATCGATCCCGAGCTCCTGCGCCGGCGGCGAGAGGCCCTGCGCCACGTGCGCAAGCTCGGCGACCCGGTCCTGCGGACGGCGGCCCTCGAGGTCGACCGCTTCGACGACCGGCTGCGGGAGGAGGTCGCGCGGATGGGGGTGTTGATGGAGGACGCCATGGGGGTCGGCCTGGCCGCCACCCAGCTCGGCGTCCTCCACCGCCTGCTCGTCTACCGGATCCAGCGCGAAGCCCCGCTGGTGGCCCTGGTCAACCCGGAGATCGAGTGGTCGGGCGATGAGCAGGAGACGATGGAGGAGGGCTGCCTCAGCCTGCCCGGCGTGGTGGTCGACGTCGAGCGCTCGATCCACCTGCGGGTCAGCGCCCGGGACGAGTTCGGCGAGCCGATCATGATCGAGGCCTCCGGGCTCGAGGCCCGGGTCATCGCCCACGAGGTCGACCACCTCGACGGCGTCCTCATCCTCGACCGGACCTCCCGGGAGCAGCGCCGGGAGGCGATGCGGGCCATGCGCGAGGCGGCGGCCGCCGCCGCCGAGGCAGCCGGCGCCAGGGCGAGCGCGACCTAGGGCGCCGGGCCATAGCCATCGTCTACATCGGGACCTCGCCGTTCGCGGTGACCGTCCTCGCCCGCCTGGCCGACTCGCCCCACCGCCCTGGGCTCGTCCTCACCCGGCCCGATCGCCCCCGCGGGCGCGGCCGCCGGCCGGGGCCGACGCCGGTGGCGGTGGCGGCGGCCGAGCTCGGCATCGAGGTCCTCGCCCCCGAGCAGCTCAACGACGTCCTCGACCGGCTGGTCGCGCTCGCGCCGACCGGGGTGGTGGTCTGCGCCTACGGCGCCCTGGTGCGCGAGCCGTTCCTCTCGGCCTACGAGATCCTCAACGTCCACCCGTCGATCCTTCCCCGCTGGCGGGGCGCCGCCCCGATCGAGCGGGCGATGATGGCCGGCGACGAGCGGACCGGCGTCTCCATCATCCGCCTGACCGCCGGCCTCGACAGCGGCCCGGTGTGCGCCCAGGTGAGCGAGACCATCACCCGGCAGGACACCTACGGCACCCTGGCGCCGCGGCTGGCCGCGCTCGGGGCGGAGATCCTCCTGGCCAGCCTGAGCGGCTCCCCCGAGTTCGTCGAACAGCCCGAGGACGGCGTGACCTACGCCGAGAAGATCACCCCGGCCGATCGCGACCTCGACCCGATCCGGGAGCCGGCCGAGCTCGAGCGGGTGGTGCGGGCCCTCCACCCCCACATCGGGGCCCGGATCGGCGACCTGCGGGTGCTGGACGCCCGGGTGGCCCCGCCCGACCTCACCGACCCGGCCGGCCACCCGCCCGCCGGCCAGCTCGCCGGCGCCGGCGGCCGCCTCGTCTACGGGGCCGCGGGCGGGGCGCTCGAGCTCCTGCGGGTGCAGCCGCCGGGGGGCAGGCCGATGGAGGCGGCCGACTACCTGCGCGGACATGCCGTCTGAGGCCCGGGCCTGCGCCCAGGTGGTGCTGCGGCGGACCTTCGAGCAGGGCGCGTTCACCGACCGGGCCTTCCACGTCGCGGCCGGGGGCCTGGACCCGCGCGACCGGGCCCTGGCCATGCGCCTGGCCTACGGGGCGGTCCAGCGGCGGGCGACCCTCGACCACCTGATCGAGCACCTGGCCGAGCGGCCGATCAACCGCCTGGACCCACCGCTGCGGGCCACCCTGCGGCTCGGCGTCTACGAGCTCCTGTGGCTGGGGAGCGCGCCCCATGCCGTGGTCCACGACGCCGTCGAGCTGGCCAAGAGCTCGCGGGGCCACGGCCTGGCCAACGCCGTCCTGCGCCGGGCGGCGCGGGAGGGCCCGACCCTCCTCGCCGGCCTCGAGGACTCAACGCCGGCGCAGGCGGCGATCAGGCACTCGATGCCGGTGTGGATCGTCGAGCTCTGGTGGGCGGCCCTCGGGGCCGAGGGGGCGCGGGCGCTCCTGGCCCGGTGCAACGAGCCGGCCGAGCACTCGCTGCGGGCCAACACCCTGGTGGTCGACGACGCGGCGGCGCTGGCCGCCGCCCTGCCGGTGGCCACGCGGGTTCCCGGGGACCCGCCGGAGGCGGTGGTCGCCCTCGAGCGTTTCGACGCCCACGGCTCGGACCTGTGGCGGGCGGGGGCGTTCATGCCCCAGTCGCGGGCGGCCATGCTCGTCGCCCACGCCGTCGACCCCAAGCCGGGTGAGCGGGTGCTCGACCTGTGCGCGGCCCCGGGCGGCAAGACCACCCACCTGGCCGCCCTGATGGAGGGCGGGGGCGAGGTGGTGGCCGTCGAGCGCCACGCCGGGCGGGCTCGGTCGCTGCGGCGCACGGCCGCGCGGATGGGGGCGGCCAACGTCACCGTCGAGGTGGCCGACGCCGGCCGGCCGCCGGCGCCGTCGACCGGGCGCACCGGCTTCGACCGCGTCCTCCTCGACCCGCCGTGCTCGGGCCTGGGGACGCTCCAGTCGCGGCCCGACCTACGCTGGCGGGTGACGCCGGAGTCGGTGGGCGAGCTCGCCGGGACTCAGGCCCGGCTATTGTCCGCGGCGGCCGGGGCGCTCGCCCCGGGCGGCACCCTCGTCTACTCGACCTGCACGATCTCGCCCGCCGAAAACGAACGTCAGATCGATCTCTTCCTCGATGGGCACGCCGACTTCGCCGTCACCGACCTGCGCCGGCGCTTTCCGGCCTGGACGGCCGCCGGGCCCCACCTGCTGGCGCTGCCGAGCGTCCAGGGGAGCGACGGCTTCTTCGTGGGCGCCCTGCGCCGGGAGGGGTGACCGGTGGCGATGAGCGACCCCGTCGACCTCGGACCGCCGTGCCCCAACTGCGGCGAGCCGTGGCTGCGCGGGACGAACCTGCCGGGCCGCTACCGGTGCGTTTACTGCCTGCACCGCTACGAGCTGGTCTCGGTGTGCCCGAACTGCGGCGAGCACTCGACGATCGTGCGGATGAAGAACACGGCGATCGTCAGCTGCAACTCCTGCGGTGCCGGCATGCTCGTGCCGATATAGGATGGCGAGCTTGCCCGACCGACGCCCAAACGACCTCCGGAGCAACCGTTGAGCCTGCCCGCCGGGAACCATGTGGCCCCATCGATCCTTGCCGCCGACCACGGTCGGCTGCGCGAGCAGGTGGTGGAGATGGTCGCCGCCGGGGCCGAGGTGATCCACGTCGACATCATGGACGGGCACTTCGTCCCGCCCCTGACCTTCGGCCCGGGGATCGTCGCCGGACTGCGCGAGCTCGGGGTGGTGCTCGACGTCCACCTGATGATCGAGCGTCCCGAGCGCCACGTGGCCGACTTCGCCAGCGCCGGGGCCGACAACATCACCATCCACGCCGAATCGACCCCCCACCTCGACTACACCCTGGCCGCCATCCGCGACGCCGGCTCGGCCGCCGGGCTGGCCGTCTGCCCGGGAACGCCCCTCGACGTGTTCACCGAGCTCCAGGGGGCCTACGACCTCGCCCTGTGCATGACGGTCAACCCGGGCTGGGGCGGCCAGAAGTTCATTCCCTCCTCCCTGGAGAAGCTCCAGCGGCTCGCCCCCCTGCTCGGCGACGGGATCGCCCTCGAGGTCGACGGGGGCATCGACGCCGAGACCGCCGGCCCGTGCTCGACCTTGGGGGCGACGATCTTCGTGGCCGGCAACGCCATCTTCGGCGCCCCCGACCCGGCCGAGGCCTACGCGGCGATCGCCGCCGCCATCGGGGCGGGCGCGCCGGCTCCCCGCCGGTAGAGCACCCAGAGGGCGAGGGCGAGCAGGCCGGCGGCGCCGAGGTAGCCGAGCTCGGTGCGCAGCAGCTGATCGCCGACCAGCGGCGCCACCATCCACGCCACGAACCCCGCGGCCGCCCCGAGCCAGGCCGCCGCCGCCGCCCGCGCCTGGCCCCGGGCCAGGGCCGCCTGGTTGAGGGCCCCGGCGGCGAGATGGAACCCCATGCCCAGGGCGATGGCCGCCAGCCCGAAGCGGTTGTAGGCGTGCTGCTGGCCGAAGAGATGGGTCATGGCGAACGGGCCGACGGCGACCATCCCGCCGGCCACCGCTCCGGAAAATCCAGCTATGGACAGGAGGGTCAGGCGGATGGTGCGGGCGAAGGCGCTCGCCTCCCCGCCGCCCGCCTCCAGGCCGGCGAGGTGGGGGAGGAGCGAGGTCTGGATGGCCTGGAAGAGCTGGAGCGGGGCGCGGGTGATGAGCAGCACGTTGAACACGATCCCGGCCAGCGCCGGATCGGCCGCGCTCGCCGCCACGGTGAGCACGGCCACGTTGAGCAGTGTCTGCTCGGCGAGCTGGATGCCCGAGACCGACAGGGCGAACCCGGTGCCCCCGCGCAGGGAGAGCGGGACGCCGGCGGGCTCGTCCGCCCCTCGGCCGGCCGCAGCGGATGTCCTGGAGCGGTTTCGGGCAAAGGCGGCCGGCACCACGAAGAGCGATACGAACGGCGCCGCCGCGATGCCCAGGGCGACCGCCGACTGACCGCCGGCCAGGCCCACGGCCACGGCGAGGGCGAAGGCGACCCGCGAGGCCGCCTCCATGAGGACGAGGCCGCCGTAGAGGGCGAAGTACTGATGGCCGGCCAGCCAGCCGCGGGCGAAGTAGCTGGCGGCGTAGGCCAGGGTGCCCACCACGAGGATCCAGTAGAGCGCCGCCGATCCGTCGAACACGCCCCGCACCACCGTGTCGTGGAGGGGGAGGGCCACGGCGAGGAAGACGAGGGCGAACCCGGCCTGGATGGTCATCGGCACCCGCATCGCCTGGCCCTCGAGACCCCGGGCCCGGCGATCGGCGATCGTCCGCGAGAGGAGCTGCTCGATCGGGCGGTAGATGATCGAGATGATCACGAACATCACCGACCACAGCAGGTCGACCCGCTTGGCCTCGACCGGCGCCAGGACGTGGCTGGCGATGGAGAAGAAGGCGAAGGTGAGGACGCCGGTGGCGGCGATGCCGACCGAGAGGATCCGGGCCCCGCTCGCGTAGGAGCGCGGCGTGGTCGCGGCCGGGCGGCTCACCCCAGCCGGACGAGGAGCATGGTCCACGGGAACGGCGACCGCGACTCGACCACCTCGCCGTGGCCGGCCAGCAGCCGCTCGAAGCTCCGCCGGCTCCAGTGGTTGAGGTGGCCCGGGGTGTTGCCGAGCTCGCCCAGGTAGGCCCCCCGGGCCATGTTCAGGCCGCGCCACAGCGGCTCCCGGGGTACCGAGACGAGCAGGTGGCGCCCGGCGCACCGGGCCATCTCGGCCACCGTGTGCTCGGGGTCGGGCACGTGCTCGAGGACCTCGATCGCCGTGGCCAGGTCGAACTCCCCGTCGGCGAACGGGAGGTTCTCCGCCTTCTGGACCATGTAGGTCAGGTTGGGGGCCGGCCGCTTGGCCCACTCGGCGTGGAGGGCCGGGTCCTCGAGGTCGAGGCCGACCACCCGCCGGGGGGCGAGGCGCTCGGCCCAGCGGTGGGTGAGGACGCCCTCGCCGCAGCCGACGTCGAGCAGCGACCGCGGGTCGGCCCGGTCGAAGAGCTCCTCGAGCGTCGCCTCGAAGCGGTCCATCAGGCGGCGGACGACCGGGTTGGTCGAGCCGTACTTGTCGTAGGTGTTCCCGGTGACGATCCCCTCCGCCGAGGTGGTGGTGGTGGTTGCGGTCAACGGGAGCCTGCCGGCCGGGCGGAGGTCAAACCTCGATGGTCTCGAACTTGCCGGTCGCCCCGGCGCTCGACGCCCCGGTGGTCGGCGGCACGCCGGTCTCCCGGGCCCCCGGCTCGTAGTGGGAGGGGGCGACCCCGATCTTCAGCTCGATCCGCCGCACCCGCTCGAAGGTGCGCTGGGTCATCACCCGCTGGGCGCTCAGCAGGTCGCCGATCACCCCGAGGGCGGCGAGGAGCATGGCGGCGTTGAAGAGGACGGCACCGAGGATCAGCGACTGGACGTGGCCCTTGCCGTTGCCCGCCAGGTAGAAGTAGCTGAACCGCCCCCAGACCACCAGGGCCACGACCCCGACCAGGGCGGCCGCCCCCCAGAACACGCGCAGCGGCTCGTACTGGGAGTAGATGCGGAAGATCGACACCGCGTTGCGGCGCACGTAGGCGCTCATCGACGGGAAGAGGCGGGACTCCCTCGTCTTGGCGTTGGTGCGCACCGGCACGTGGTCGACGGCGACCAGGAGCTTGCCCGCCTGGATGATCGTCTCCAGGGTGTAGGTGAACTTGGAGACCACCATCATCTGGATCGCCGCCTCCCGGTTGTAGGCCCGGAATCCGGAGGTGGTGTCGGGGACGCTGGTCGAGGACGCCTGCCGCACCACCCACGAGCCGAGGCGCTGGAGGAGGATCTTGAACGCCGAGAAGTGCTCGATCGACGTCACCACGCGGTCGCCGACCACCATGTCGGCCCGGCCCTCGATGATCGGCTCGACCAGCTTGGAGACGTCGCCCCCGTGGTACTGGTTGTCGGCGTCGGTGTTGACGATGACGTCGGCCCCGAGCTTCAGGCAGGCATCGAGTCCGGCCTGGAAGGCGAGGGCCAGGCCCTTGTTGTTGGTGAGCTTGACGATGTGGTCGACCCCGTGGCTGCGGGCGACCTCGATCGTCGCGTCGGTCGATCCGTCGTCGATCACCAGCCACTCGATCCGCTCGAAGCCGGGCAGCTCGCGGGGGAGGTCGGCCAGCGTGGCCGGAAGCTGCTCGGCCTCGTCCTTACAGGGAATTTGGATGATCAGCTTCATGGGGGAGGTGTCGGCCCGCGACCCACGGGGCCGCCCCGGGCACCGTATGTCGGGCGGATCTTACGGCGTCGACCGTGCCGTAGACTGGCCCGCCAGTATCCCAGAGCGGCGGCGGCGCGCCAAATGCCGGTCCCCGTCGCCCGCCCTCTGACGGGAACGATCTCGATGGAATCTGCGATGACCCTCACCCGGCCACGGACCGGGCCGGCCTGGCTCGCCCGCCTCCTGGCCGTGCCCGCCGCCGTCTGGGCCCGGCTCTCCTTCGCCGCCATGTCCCTGGCCGCCCTGATCGGCTTCTTCATCTACCCGACCTATCCGGTCTACGACTCGGTCTACTCCCTCCTCTGGGGGCGCGAGGCCGTCCACCTCCACGCCCTGAGCTTCCAGGTCTACCGGGCCCCCACCGAGCATCCCCTGGCCATCGCCTTCAGCGCCCTGCTCGCCCCCCTGGGCCAGCACGCCGAGCGGGTGATGATCGCCGCCACCATCGCCTCCTTCCTCGTCCTCGCCGCCGGCCTCTACCGCCTCGGCCGGCTCGCCTTCACCCCGCTGGTCGGGGCGGCGGCGGTCCTCCTCCTCGTCACCCGCTTCAACCTGAGCTTCCTGGCCATCCGCGGCTACGTCGACATTCCCTACATGGCGATCATCGTCTGGGCCGCCGCCCTCGAGGCCGAGCGGCCGCGGCGGGGCACCCTGGTCTTCGTCCTCCTCCTCGCCGGTGAGCTCCTGCGTCCGGAGGCGTGGATCCTCGCCGGCCTCTACTTCCTCTGGTGCGCCTGGCGCGCGGCCTGGCCGCGGCGGGTCCTCTACGCGGCGCTCACCGCCGCCGGCCCGGTGCTCTGGGCCGGTCTCGACGCCCTGGAGACCGGCGACCCCCTGTTCTCGCTGCACTCGACCAGCAACCTCGCCGGCTCGCTCGGCCGCAACACCGGGCTCGGCTCCGTGCCCGGGCTGCTCTGGCAGTACCTGGTGCGCCTGGACAAGACGCCGCTCCTCGTCGGCGCCATCGCCGGCGTCGTCCTCGCCGTCTGGCTCGTGCCCCGGCGGGTCGGGATGCCCCTCGCCCTGCTCGCCACCGGACTTGCCACCTTCGGCCTGATCGGCGCCGCCGGGCTCTCGGTGATCGATCGCTACCTGCTCGTCCCGGCGCTCATGGCCATCGTCTTCTGCGCCGTGGCCCTCGCCGGCTGGACGATGCTCGAGCCCGGCGGCCTGGTGCGGCGGGTCTGGGCGCTCGGCGCCGCCCTCCTCCTGCTCTACGGCGCGGCCAGCGCCGCCTCGACCCTGAGCGTGCAGAAACTCCAGACCGAGCTCGGCTTCCGCGGCGACTCCCACGTCGCCCTGGCCGCCATCCTGCGCAACTCCCGGGTCCGGGCCGGCCTGCGGTGCGGGCCGCTGACCGTGCCCAACCACAAGCTCGTCCCCGACGCCCGGTGGATCCTCGGCCGCGGATCGGGCCAGGTGATCGCCCTCAGCCAGGCGCTCAGCGAGCAGAAGGCCGGCCGCCCGCAGCTCTTGGCCCGCACCCGGCACGGGGTCCAGTTGGTGGCCAACGATCTCGCCGTGCTGCGCCAGGCTCTGGTCGACGCGACCGACGATCCCCGGGAGCAGGTTCCCCTCGCCGGCTTTGACCGCGTGGCCCGGACCCAGTATTACGGGGCATACGTGCACTGCTGATGGCCGCCCCCGCGCTTCCCCAACCGACGACGCTCGACGACGGCCACCACGATCCGCCGCCGCGCCGTCGCCGCACGCCCGGACCCGGCTCCGAGCCGGGCCGGGGCCCGGGCGCCGCCGGCGGCGGCGGCGCCGAGGGCGGGCACCGGGCCCGCTGGGGACTCGCCCTGTCCGGCGTCCTCCTCCTCGCCCTCGGGCTGCGCCTGTGGGGGATCAAGCACGGCCTGCCCTTCGCCTACAACGCCGATGAGAACTCGCACTTCGTGCCCAAGGCGATCGCCCTGTTCACCCACGGGCCCAACCCCCACTACTTCAACAACCCGCCGGCCTACACCTATCTGCTCTACCTGATCTACGCGGTCTACTACGGCAGCGGGCACGCCGTCTCCCGCACCCTGGCCGCCAACCCGACCGAGGTGTTCGTCATCGCCCGGATCACCGCCGGGGTGCTCGGGACGATCGCCGTGTGGCTGCTCTACCTGTGCGGACGGCTGCTCTTCGACCGCCGGACCGGTCTCCTGGCCGCCGGCCTGCTCGCCGTCGGCTTCCTCCCCGTCTTCTACTCGCACCTCGCCCTCAACGACGTGCCCACCCTCGCCCCGGTGACCCTCTCCCTGTGGGGTACCGCCGGGATCCTCCGCTACGGCCGCCGGCGCGACTACCTGATGGCGGGGCTCGGGCTCGGCCTGGCCAGCGCCACCAAGTACACCGGGGGAATCGTCCTCGCCCCCCTCCTCGTCGCCCTCTGGGTCCAGCTGCGCAGCTCCGGTCAGCGCCGGGCGGCGGTGGCGGGAATCGTCCTCGCCGGCGTCGTCGCCTTCGCCGCCTTCGTCCTGGCCAACCCCTACGCCGTGCTCGACTTCTCGGCCTTCCACAACGGCATCCTCCACCAGTCGGCGGCCAGCGACGACGCCACCGGCAAGCTCGGGCTGACCCACGGGAGCGGCATCACCTACTACCTGTGGACGCTCACCTGGGGGCTCGGCTGGGTCCCGGCCCTGGCCGCCCTGGCCGGCGCCCTGATGCTCCTCCTCGACGACCGCCAGCTGGCCGCCCTGCTCGTCCCCGGGGTCATCATCTTCCTGCTCTTCATGGGGCTCCAGGGGCGTTACTTCGGTCGCTGGCTGATGCCGATGCTGCCCATCTTCTGCCTCCTCTCGGCCTACGCCGTGCTCCGTCTGGCCGACCTGGCCACCGGCCTCACCATGCACGAGCTGCGCCCGACCCTGATCGCGGTGGCGGTGGTCGCCCTCTGCGGTCAGGCCGTCGTCCACAGCGTCCACTCCGGGCTCGTCCTCTCCCGCGCCGACACCCGCAACCAGGCCCGGGCGTGGATGGTGGCCAACATCCCGGTGGGCGCCCACATCGTCGTCGAGCCGGTGGTTCCCGACCAGTGGGCCCAGGACGTCGGGCACGTGACGGCCGAGACGAGCACCGGCTACCGCTGGCTGAAGTATCCGGCCACCCGCACCCAGATCGCCGCCGACGGGACGCTCGGGGTCGGCTACGGGACGATCGTCAACATCGAGGACTACGAACGCACGCTGCGCCCCGAGCTGGTCAACCTCTACCAGCAGCACGTCCCCGCCTTCTGCTGGGTGATCAGCGGCTCGACCCAGTTCGGCCGGGCCGACGTCGACCCCAGGCAGGTGCCGCGGGCCATCGCCTACTACGAGGAGCTCAGGCGCCAGGGGACCCTGGTCTTCCGGGGGACGCCCTACAGCCGGGGCAAGGGACCGGTGCCGTTCAACTTCGACTGGGCCTTCGACTACTACCCGCTCGACTACGCCCATCCCGGCCCGGTGATGAACATCTACCACCTGAGCGGCGGAGGCTGCGCCGGAACCTGAGCCGGACGGCGGCGGCCTCTCTCTCTCTAAGGTCGGGGACGGCGGCTGCCGATGCGACGAGGGTGAGGAAACTCCTGCTCGGGCTGGTCGCGCTCGTCCTCGCCGTGCCGGTCGGCGCCGCCCGGGCCAACACCAGCCACGCCGGGTGGCCGAGGATCGACGGGATGCTCCTCATCAACAAGCTCGACCAGTCGCGGCCGCTCGACGGGCGCCCGGGCGGGGACCCGTTCGACGGCGCCGACTTCAGCGAGCCCTGCCCGGTCGGGGCGCTCCACTCCCACTGCGTCCCCGGGGGGCTCCGCGTCTCCGGTCCCGGGCCGGTGTCCTGCTCCCAGCTGGCCAGCGCCGAGGGGCAGCTCGCCACCGTACTCGGAGCTCCGGCGCCGGGTGCCCCGAGCTGCGTCGGCGACCTGGTGGAGGCGGCCCTGGTGCCGCCGGGGATCGGGCACGACGAGCTGCTCGGCGGGCACGGTGACGACACCATCCACGCCGGGCCGGCGGGCGACGTCATCTGGGGCGACTACAAGCCGGCCGGCCAGCCCACCTCCCAGGTCGACCGGCTCTGGGGCGGGGCGGGCAACGACTTCATCTACGCCAGCCACGGCACCAACTACATCTCGACCGGCGGCGGCTACGACATCGTCCACGCCCACTTCGGACGGGGAGCCATCCACTGCGACTCCCCGAGCGTCACCGTCTACCTGAGCCGCCAGGGCCGCCAGGGCTACCGGCTCTCTGGCTGCCGCCACATCAGCTACCGCACGCTCGGCTTCTGAGCAGGCCCCACCTCCGTCCCGGCCGGCCCGTCCCGTCCCGGGGATCGTGTCATCCTCCACGGAGATGGACACCTGCACCGAGACCGACCGGCTCCACCTGATCCGGGCGATCGAGCTGGCCGAGAACGGCGTCGGGCGAGTCAACCCGAACCCGATCGTCGGAGCGGTGATCGCCCGGGGCGGCGAGCTCCTCGGGGAGGGGTGGCACGAGGAGTACGGTGGTCCCCACGCCGAGGTCAACGCCATCGCCGCCTGCGGCGGAGCCGATCTCGACGGAGCGACGCTCTACGTCTCGCTCGAGCCGTGCTGCCACCTCGGCAAGACACCGCCGTGCACCGACGCCATCGTCGCCGCCGGGATCCGCCGGGTCGTCCTCGCCGGTGACGACCCCACCGAGAAGGCCTCGGGGCGGGGGCCGGGGATCCTCCGCGACGAGGGCGTCGAGGTCATCGTCGCCGACGCCGACCTCGCGCGCCGGGCCCGGCTCTGCAACCAGGCGTTTCGCAAGCACGCCCGGACCGGGCGCCCGTGGGTGCTGTTCAAGTCGGCGATGACCCTCGACGGCAAGGTGGCGACCAGCGCCGGTGACTCGAAGTGGATCTCCGGCGAGGAGAGCCGCCGGCGCGCCCACCGCTGGCGGGCGTCCTCGGATGCGGTGGCCGTCGGCATCGGCACCGCCCTGACCGACGATCCGCAGCTCACCGCCCGCATCGAAGGTGTCCACCGCCAGCCGCGCCGCGTCCTCTTCGACTCCCTGGCCCGCCTGCCGGTGACCTCCCACCTCATGTCCGACGGGGGCGAGGCCCCGCTCATCGTCGTCGTCTCCCGGGCCGCCCCCCGGACCCAGACCGACGCGCTCGAGGCCGCCGGGGTCGAGGTGCTGGTGGCCACCGGGGAGAACGAGCCGGCCCGGGTGCGCTCGGCCCTCGACCAGCTCGGCAGCCTGGGCATCGCCTCGGTGATGCTCGAGGGCGGACCCCACCTGGCCGGGGCGTTCCTCGACGCCGGGGAGATCGACGAGATCCGCCTGTTCCTGGCGCCGATCCTCCTCGGCGGGCGCAGCGCCCGGGATCCGCTCGAGGGGGAGGGGGTCGAGCTCATCGCCGAGGCGACCCCGGCGCTGACCTTCGACTGCGAGCGGGTCGGCCACGATCTCCTGGTCTGCGCCCGGCTGCGGGAGTGGTGATGTTCACCGGCCTGGTCGCCGATCTCGGGACCGTGACCGGCGTGGAGGCCGGGGACGAGGGCGCTCGGCTGCGCATCGAGACCGTCCTGGCCGGCGAGCTCGCCGCCGGCGACTCGGTGGCGGTCAACGGCGTCTGCCTCACCGCCCTCGAGCCGACCGCCGGTTCCTTCGAGGCCGACGTGGTGGCCGAGACGCTGCGCCGCTCCTCGCTCGGGTCGCTGACCGCCGGGGAGCGCGTCAACCTCGAGCTGGCGCTGCGGGCGGCCGACCGTCTCGGCGGCCACGTGGTCCTCGGCCACGTCGACGGGCTCGGCGAGGTCACCCGGGCCGAGGCGTCGGGGGAGATCTCGGTCAGCGTCGAGGCGGCCCTGCTGCGCTACGTGGTCGAGAAGGGGTCGATCGCCCTGGACGGGGTCAGCCTGACCGTGGCCGGCGTCGACGAGCGCTCGCTGCGGGTGGCCCTGATCCCCGAGACCCGGCGGCGCACCACCCTCGGCCGGGTCCGGCCGGGGACCCGGGTCAACGTGGAGGTCGACGTCCTGGCCAAGCACCTCGAGAAGCTGGTGGCGGCGTGAGGATCCGGGGGCCGGGGCGATGACCGAGGTCGCGGCGACGCCGTTCGCCAGCATCGACGAGGCCATCGAGGAGATCCGCGCGGGTCGGATGGTGGTCGTCTGCGACGACGAGGACCGGGAGAACGAGGGCGACCTGGTCATGGCCGCCCAGTTCGTAACCCCGGCGGCGATCAACTTCATGGCCAAGGAGGGGCGGGGCTTCATCTGCCTGGCCCTGACCCCGGAGCGCTGCGACGAGCTCGGACTCGATCTGATGACGGCCAAGAACGAGTCGCCGCTCCAGACCCCGTTCACCATCACCATCGAGGCGCGCGAGGGGGTCACCACCGGAGTCTCGGCCGGCGACCGGGCCCGCACCATGCAGGTGGCCGTCGACGCCCGCAGCCGCCCGACCGACCTCGTCCAGCCCGGCCACGTCAGTCCCCTGAAGGCCAAGCCGGGCGGCGTGCTCGAGCGGACCGGCCACACCGAGGCCAGCGTCGATCTGGCCCGCCTGGCCGGGCTCATCCCCGCCGGGGTGATCTGCGAGGTGATGAACGACGACGGGTCGATGGCCCGGGTTCCCGACCTCGTCACCTACACCGAGCGCCACGGCCTGAAGATGGTCACCATCAAGGACCTGATCGCCTACCGGCGGCGCAACGACAAGCTCGTCGAGCGCGTCGTCTCCACCAGCCTCCCCACCGGCTTCGGCCTCTTCGAGGCCATCGGCTACCGGTCGCTGGTGGACGAGAAGCACCACGTGGCCCTGGTCAAGGGCGATGTCGCCGGCAGGTCCGACGTGCTCGTCCGCGTCCACTCGGAGTGTCTGACCGGCGACGTCTTCCACTCCCTGCGCTGCGATTGCGGCGAGCAGCTCGAGTCGGCGCTGACCATGATCGACCGCGCCGGGGAGGGGGTGCTGCTCTACCTCAGCCAGGAGGGGCGGGGCATCGGCCTGCTCAACAAGCTCCGGGCCTACCGCCTCCAGGAGGACGGCCTCGACACCGTCGAGGCCAACGAGCGCCTCGGGCTGCCCGCGGACCTGCGCGACTACGGCATCGGCGCCCAGATCCTCGTCGACCTCGGCCTCTCCTCGATCCGCATCCTCACCAACAACCCCAAGAAGATCCGCGGCCTCGAGGGCTACGGGCTGTCGGTCAGCGCCCAGATCCCCATCGAGCACGCGCCCAACGAGCACAACGAGGTCTACCTGCGCACCAAGGCCGAGAAGATGGGCCACACCCTCCACCATCAGGGGCTGAACCTCGACGCCGAGCTCCTGCGCTCCGAGCGCGAGCAGGACCGCGAGCGCGACCGATGAGCCCCCCGGCCCCGGCCCCGGCCCCCGGCGCGGCCCCGGCCCCCGGCTCGGCCCCGGCCCCGGCCCCGGCGGGCCGCGGCGGGTCCCGCCGCCGCTTTGCCATCGTCGTGGCCCGCTTCTACGAGGACCTCGCCGAGCGGCTGGTGGCCAGCGCCGCCGCCACCCTCGAGGACGGGGCCGAGGTCGACGTGTTCGCCGTTCCCGGAGCCTTCGAGCTGCCGCTCGCCGCCCAGTACGCCGCCCGGTCGGGGCGCTACGCCGGGGTGGTCTGCCTGGGGGCGGTGATCCGCGGGGAGACCTCGCACTACGACCACGTGTGCGCCGAGGCGGCCCGGGGGATCGCCGAGGTCGGCCTGGGCACCGGCGTGCCGTGCTCCTTCGGGGTCCTCACCGTCGAGACCATGGAGCAGGCCCTGGCCCGCTCGGGGGGAAGCCGGCGCGACCAGGGCCGCCACGCCGCCGAGGCGGTGCTCGCCCTGGCCGACCTGCGCGAGCGCCTGGCGCCGTCCGGGGCGGCGGAGGCCTGGGCGGGGACGTCGTAGGCGCCGGCGGGGCGGGGGCCCGCCCTCGCGCGGCCGGGCGGTCGATGGTCTAGACTGCCGGACGCGATGGCCAGGATCTGTCACAGCTGCGGGAAGGGACCGGCGTTCGGCAACAGCCGAAGCCACTCGATGGTGGCCACCAAGCGCCGCTTCGACCCCAACCTCCAGAAGGTGCGGATCCTCGTCGGCGCCACGCCCCGGCGCGTATACGTCTGCACTCGCTGCCTCAAGGCCGGCAAGGTCACCAAGGCGGCTTGACCGCCGTCCGCGGGTCGTGACCGACCCCAACCTCGTTCGTTTTCGCACCGTCGTCGCCGGCGCGCTGACGCACCTCGAATCCCGCCGCCAGGAGGTCAACGACCTCAACGTCTTCCCGGTGGCCGACGGCGACACCGGCGACAACATGGTGCTGACCCTGCGCGCCGTGCTCGACGAACTCGACCGCCTGGCCGCCGACGGCGACCGGACGATCGACGAGATCGGACGCGACGAGATCGTCGACGCGGTGGCCCGGGCGGCCCTGCTCGGGGCCCGGGGCAACAGCGGCGTGATCCTCTCCCAGCTGATCCGCGGCGCCGCCGAGGAGCTGGTCAGCCGGCCCGGTGAGCTGGTCGACCCCGTCCTCATCGGGGCGGCCATGGCCCGGGCGGCCGACCGCGCCTACGCGTCGGTGCGCGAGCCGGCCGAGGGGACGATCCTCACCGTGGTGCGGGAGATGGCCCATCGCGTCGCCGGTGACCTCGCCCACCGCCCCGAGGCGCGGCTCGACGCCGACGCCCCGGCCGACGTCCAGGCGGGGTCGATCGCCGCCATCCTGGCCGGCGCCGTCGAGTCGGGCGAGCAGTCGGTCAAGCGGGGCCCCGAGCTCCTGCCCGTCCTGCGCCAGGCCGGGGTGGTCGACGCCGGCGGCTACGGGTTGACGGTGATCTTCGCCGGCATCGTCGCCGCCCTGCGGGGCGACGAGCCGCCGCCGCTCGAGCACCACGCGCCGGCCCGTATCAGCTACCCCCAGCACCTGTCCTCGACCTACCGCTTCTGCACCAACTTCGCGGTGACCGGGAGCGAGCTCGAGGCCGGACGGTATATCGAGGCGCTCGAGGCTCTCGGCGACTCGGTGCTCGTGGTCGGCGACGCCCACACCCTCAAGGTCCATGTCCACACCGACGCTCCGGAGGAGGCGACCGCGGTGTTCGCCACCGTGGGCGAGGTCTCGCACCTCGACGTGGCCGACATGCACGCCCAGGTCGCTCATCGCCTGGCCCGGGTCGAGGCGGCGTTCAGCGTCCGCTGCGGCGTGCTCGCCGTGGTCGCCGGGCGCGGCATCGCCGGCCTGTTCGCCAGCCTCGGGGCCGAGGCGCTGGACGGAGGGCCGACGCTCAACCCTTCGACCTTCGAGCTGCTGGCCGGGATCCACGACATCGCGGCCGAGGAGGTGGTCGTCCTGCCCAACAGCCCCAACGTCATCATGGCCGCCGAGCGGGCGGCCGAGCTCTCCGACAAGGAGGTGGTGGTCGTTCCCTCGCGCTCCCAGCAGGCCGGGCTGGCCGCGGTGGTGGCCCTCGATCCGAGCCGGGGGGCCAGGGAGAACGCGGCCGCCCTCGAGGAGGCGCTGGCCCGCGTGCGCACCGGGTGGGTCGCCCCCGTCGGCCGCGACGACGCCGACGGGCGCTTCCGGATCGGCGAGGCGGTCGGGTTCGTCGAGGAGGAGCTGATCGCCTGGGGCGATCCGGCGAGCACGGTGGCGGCGGTGATGGCGGCGCTCGAGGAGGGGGCCGAGCTCCTGACCTGCATCGAGGGTGCGGGGGCGCCGCTCGGGCGCGCGGATCTCGAGGCCCTCCTCTCCGACGGGGTCGAGTTCGAGCACAGCCGGGGCGGACAGCCGAGCTACTGGTGGCTGCTCTGCGCGGAGTAGCGGGCGACCGACCGGGCCGCCGTGCATCATGGACGCTGTCATGGCGACCTCGTCAGTCGAAGCCCCGGCACCCCGCGCCTTCGCCACCGGCGCCCCGGTCGGGCGCGACGCCCTCCTCGGGGCGGCGATCCGCTGGCCCCGCCCCTCACTCCTGGAGGCGCCGCTCGAGCTGAACGGCAAGGCGGCGGAGGCGGCGCAGGCGCTCGGGCTGAACCGGGTGGCCGACCTCCTCGAACATCTGCCGCGGGCCCGGCGCGACGCGCGGTCGATCGCCGCCCTCGAGCCCGGAGAGACGGCCACCGTTGTGGCCGAGGTCAAGGCCATCGCCGGGCGGCCGGTGCGCCGGCGGGGAATGCGACCGCTGGTCGAGGCCACGGTGGCCGACGGGACGGCGACCATGAAGGCGACGTTCTTCAACCAGCCCTGGCTCCTCCAGCGCTACCGGCCGGGCACGCGCCTGGTGCTCCACGGCAAGTACGCCGGGCGGGCCGCCTTCCGCGTCTCCCACCACGCGGTCACCGAGGAGACCGGGGCGGAGGCCGGGGAGGTCTCCCACTACGCCGCGACCGTCGGGCTGTCCTCGACCCAGATCCTCGCCCTCATGGCCGGGTCCCGCGGCCTGCTCGAGGAGGTGGTCGAGCCCCTGCCGGGCCGCCTGCGGGCTCGCCACCGCCTGCCTGAGCGCCGGACGGCGCTGGCCGCCGTGCACTTCGCCAGGGACGGCGAGGAGGCCGAGACCGGCCGCCGCCGCTTGGCCTTCGAGGAACTGCTGCTCACCCAGCTCGCCCTGCTCCACCGGCGGGCGCGGCGCCGCTCGCGGGAGGAGGCGATGGCCCTCGACTCCGAGCCGAGCCTGACCGGGCGCTGGCTGGCCGGCGGCCTGCCCTTCAACCTCACCGCCGACCAGGGCGCCGCCATCGAGACCATCGGGGTCGAGCTGGCCGGCTCGCGGCCGATGCAGCGCCTGCTCATGGGGGACGTCGGCAGTGGGAAGACGGTCGTCGCCCTGTTCGCCATGCTCCGCGCCGCCGAGCACGGCCGCCAGGCGGTGATGATGGCTCCGACCGAGACCCTGGCCGAGCAGCACTTCGCCGCCATCCAGCGCCTGATCGGGGCGGAGAACGTCAGCCTCGCCCTCCTCACCGGGTCGACTCCGGCGGCTCGGCGGGCCGACATCCTGGCCAAGCTGGAGAGCGGTGAGCTGGCCCTGGCCGTCGGCACCCACGCGCTGATCGAGCCGGGGGTGCGCTTCGCCTCGCTGGCGGTCGCGGTGGTCGACGAGCAGCACCGCTTCGGCGTGCGCCAGCGGGCGGCGCTCGACGCCAAGGCCCCGGCCGGGCTGGTGGCCCACGTGCTGCACATGACGGCCACGCCGATCCCCCGCACCCTCGCCCTGTGCCGCCACGGCGACCTCGACCAGACCCGCCTGACCGAGCTCCCCCGGGGGCGCCGGCCGGTCGATACCCACGTGGTGACCGGGGGGCGCGAGCGGGCCCGGGCCTACGAGCGGATCCGCGAGGAGCTTCGCCGCGGCCGCCAGGCCTTCGTGGTCTGCCCGCTGGTCGACGAGCCGGAGGACCCGGGCGCCGGCTGGTGGGGGGAGGCGGCGCGGGGAGCGGAGGCGGCGGCCGAGGCCCGGGCGGCGACGGTCGAGTACGAGCGGCTGGCCGCCGGCGAGTTCGCCGGCTTCCGGGTGGTCCTCCTCCATGGGCAGATGCACCACCGCGACAAGCAGGCGGCGATGGCCGCCTTCGCCGCCGGCGAGGCCGACGTCCTCGTCGCCACCTCGGTGATCGAGGTCGGGATCGACGTGCCCAACGCCACGGTGATGGTGGTGGAGAACGCCGAGCGCTTCGGCCTCTCCCAGCTGCATCAGCTGCGGGGGCGGGTCGGGCGGGGGGAGCACCGGTCGCTGTGCCTGCTCTTCGGCAGCAAGACCTCGACCCGCCTGCGGGCGCTCGCCGACCACGCCGACGGGTTCGCTCTGGCCGAGATCGACCTCGCCCTGCGCCGCGAGGGGGAGCTGATCGGCACCCGCCAGTCGGGCCTCAGCCAGTTCCGCACCGCCCGCCTGCCGGAGGACGCAGCGCTACTCGAGGCGGCCCGTGCCTGCGCCGAGCGGGTGATCGACGGGGATCCTCTGCTCTGCTCGCCCGAGCACGTCCTCCTCGCCGGGGCGCTGGCCGCCGCCCTGGGCGAGGAGGCGGAGCGGCCGATCGCCGCCTGAGAGGAAGCCTCTCCCCGTGCCTGTCCATGCGCTGGTCATCGGCCCGGCCGGCCGGGGTTGCTCGTGCGGGTGATCGCCGGCCGCTACCGCGGGCGGGGGCTGCGGGCGCCGGCCGGCGCCGCCACCCGGCCGACGTCCGAGCGGGTGCGCGAGGCGGTGTTCTCCATGCTCGGGCCGCTCGAGGGCGCGCGGGTGCTCGACCTGTTCGCCGGGTCCGGCGCCCTCGGCATCGAGGCGATCTCCCGGGGGGCGGAGCGGGTCACCTTCGTCGAGCGATCGCCGGCGGCGCGAGCGGTCCTGGGGGCCAACCTCGAGTCGCTCGGCGTCGCCGGTGCCTCGGTGGCGGTCCGGGGCGGGGATGCGCGGGCGCACCTGCGGGCGGCGGCCCGCAGGGGAGAGGTCTACGACCTGGTCTTCCTCGACCCGCCCTACCGGCAGGCCCAGGAGCTCGGTCGGGCGCTCGAGGGACCGCTGGCCGGCGTCCTGGCGGCGGCGGGGCGGGTGGTGTGCGAGAGCGATCGCCGCCAGCCGATCGAGCTGGGATTTCCCCTCGAACGCGAGCGACGCTACGGTGACACGCTGATTCGCGTGCACCGACGACCGGAGCCTCCGAGATGACCCCGAACAACCGCATCGCCGTCTGCCCGGGTTCCTACGACCCGATAACCAACGGCCACCGGGACGTCATAACCCGCGCGGCGGCGCTCTTCGACGAGCTGATCGTCGCCGTGGTCAACCACTCGATGCGCAAGGCGGAGACTCTGTTCGGGATCGATGAGCGGCTCGGCTTCATCCGCGACGCCACCGCCCACCTGCCGAACGTGCGGGTCGAGGCGTTCGACACGCTGGTGGTGGACTTCGCCCGAGCCAGCGGGGCCAAGGCGATCGTCAAGGGCCTGCGGGCGATCTCCGACTTCGAGTACGAACTCGAGATGAATCAGCTCAACCGCCTCCAGGCGCCGGAGATCGAGTCGATCTACCTGATGGCCAGCCCCGAGTTCAGCTTCCTCTCCTCGAGCGGGGTCAAGGAGCTGGCGATGTTCGGCGGAAGCATCGAGCACCTGGTTCCGGCCGCGGTGGTCGACCGCTTGCAGGAAGAGGCGAAGCGCTAGCGAAAGATATGGTGCGAGCCGTGCCTACCGCGCGCGGCGCTTACCGTTTAGGCTTCAGCTGATGGACGTCCTCGTATTGATCGACAAGCTCGACGACTTGGTGCACAACGCCAAGCCGGTTCCGCTGACCGATCAGGTCCGGGTGGACAAGGAGGAGATCTACGACATCCTCGACCAGATGCGGGCGACCATCCCCGAGGAGATCAAGCAGGCGCGGTGGATCGTCAAGGAGCGCCAGGAGATGCTGGCCGAGGCCAAGCGCGAGGCCGAGCGCCTGGTCAAGGAGGCGCGCGAGAGGCAGAACCGGCTGGTCGGCGAGGAGGAGGTCACCAAGGCCGCCGAGCGGGCAGCCGAGGACATCGTCGAGGATGCCCGGGCCCGGGAGCGGGAGATCCGTCTCGGCGCCGAGGACTACGCCGACGAGATCCTCAACACGCTCGAGGTCAACCTGTCGAAGTTCATCGCCGCCGTCCAGCGGGGGCGCGAGCGCCTGCAGGGCAAGGACGAGCCGGCCGAAGTCGCCTGAGCGCGCCGGCCGGGCGAGCGCGCGGCGGCGCATCCTGCTCGGGAAGGTCGGCGGCGGGTCGGTCGGCCGGGCGAGCCCCTGGCGAGACCACCCAGCTCGGGACCGTCGGCCACGCCGCCGGCGGCGTGCAACCAGCGTTGCAGCCGTCGGTACGGCGTAAGAAATTCCCTGCGCCGAGATGCGCCGAACTATGCTCGGCGACGACGTGAATGGCCTATTCGGCCAGGTAATGCGCCGTCGGCTCGCGCTAGCGCAGGGAGCCCGCGATGTGGTTTCACATGGCGACAACCTCCCTCATCACCAGCCCGTCCTCCTGGCGGCCCGCGCGGCCCGCCCTCCACAGCGAGGTCGTCGCCGGCGCCTCCCGTAGCGGCGGCCGGCCCTCCGGTCGCCGGCGCGCGGCGGGGACCCTGGGGCTCGCCCTCCTGGCCGCCCTCGGGCTGACCCTCGTGCTCGGGAGCGCTCCGGCTCTGGCCACCAGCACGCCGAGCCTGTTCGCCACGGCGTCGTCGAACACGTCGGTCGGGCGGATCCTCTTCGACCACACCAACCTCTCGGGCGCGGTGACGCCGACGGGGACGATCACCTTCAGGCTCTACGGGCCGGGCGACACCAGCTGCCAGTCGCCGCTCTTCACCCAGACGATCACCGTCTCGGGAACGGGCTCGGATGACTCCTCGCAGACCATCGCCACCTCGGCGGGCACCTTCGGATGGATCGCCTCCTACAGCGGCGACGCCAACAACAACCCGGTCGCCACCCGGTGCGGCGATTCCACCCAGTCGGTGATCGTCGAGAAGATCTCGCCGGTCGTCTCCGTGGCCCCGGCCTTGACCGCCGGCGCGATTCACGCCGCCGCCACCGTGCAATACGGGTACGCGCCGGTCACCGGGACCATCACCTTCACCGTCACCGGGCCCAACGACTCGTTCTGCTCGGGTCCCCCGGTCTACACCCGCACGGTGACCATCAACGGCGACGGCAGCTACGACTCCGGCAGCTACGCGCCGACCGCCCCGGGCACCTACACCTACCGCATCCGCTACGACGGGGACACCAACAACTATGGCGTGGGGCCCACCGCCTGCCTCGACCAGTCGGCTGCCATCACCGTGACCCAGGACCAGATCGCCCCGGCCCGGGCGGCGTTCACCTACCCGGCGAGCGGCGGGGTCAAGGACACCTCCACGCCCTTCTCCTGGACGGCGGTGGCCGGAGCGCAGAAGTACGCGCTGTCGGTGGGGAGCGCGATGGGTGGCAACGACCTGGCCGCGGTCGTCGTCCCGGGGAGCACGCAGTCATACGACGTGGCGATGCTGCCGACGGGGAGAACCCTCTACGCCCGCCTGTCGACGCTGGCCAACGGGACGTGGTCGGGCCCGCAGGACGTCTCCTTCACGGCGACCGACGGCGCCGCGTTCACCAGCCCGAGCAGCGGGCAGACCAGCATGGGGATGGGTCCGCTGGCCTGGTCAGACATCAGCACGGCCCAGGACTACGCCCTCTGGGTGGGCACCACCCCGGGGTCGAGCGATCTCGCCTCGGTGGTGCTCTCGCCCGACACCAACACCTACGATCTGCCGTTGCCGGTCGGACGCCAGGTCTACGCCTGGATCTGGACCATGGTCAACGGCGCCTGGGCGCGCTACCAGAGCATCGCCTTCACCGCCGGCCAGGGCGCGACGTTCACCAGCCCGACCGACGGCCAGCGCGGCGTCGATGCCAGCCGGCCGCTCAGCTGGCGCGCCGTGTCGGGTGCCCAGTACTACGCGGTCTGGGCGGGCACCGCGCCCGGAGGAAGCGACCTGGCCGCCGCCGCCGTGCCGGCGGGGACGACGAGCTACACCGTCGCCGGAATGCCGAGTGGCCGCGCGCTCTACGCCCGGGTGTGGACGATGATCAGCGGCCACTGGAAGCGCTACCAGGACATCTCCTACACCACCGCCTGACCTGAACCGGCCACAGTGCCCGCCGCGGCGGGGGAAGCGGCCAGCCGGTCTACCAGAGCCGCCCGGGTCCGGCGGCGGCCACCAGGGCGTCGATGTCGCTGAGGTGGCTGCGGACCCGCATGGTCATGGCCTCGACGATCTCGCCCGCCTTGTCGATCTGGGTGCGCGCTCCGGTGAGCTGGACCTTGATCCGCCGGACGTCCTCCATGGCGGTCAGCGCCCGCTCGCAGGTCTCGGTGATCGCCGCGCAGTCGACCTGCTCGCCGGCGCCCGGGCTGCGGGCCAGGAGGACCCGCGCCCGGGCCAGCGAGTAGGCGACCTGGAGGGCGAGCTGAGGGGCGCCGTCGGGGCCGGGCGGGTCGAGAGCGACGATGAGCTTGTCGCCGTTGTACTCCCGCTGGGGCACCATCCGCGCCGGCACCTCGGCCTCGCTGGGCACGACGAGGATGCCGTAGTCGGCGCAGCGCACGCTCATCGCCCGATCGAGCTCCTCGAGGGCCTTGGGCCGGCTGAGCTGCGAGTGCTTGGCTTCGAAGACGATCCGCCCGCGGCCGGGTCCGGCGGCGGCGTCGAGCATGACCACGACATCCCCGGTCCGGCGCGTCCCCTCGAGCTGGTCGCCGACGGCCTCGCAGCCGTCCCCCTGGGCGAGGGCGAGCCGGTCGACGGCGTCGTGGACGAGCTGCTCGAACGTCCGCCCCTTGGCGGTGCCCCGGTCGCGCTCGGCGGTGACCTGGGCGAGCGTCTCGCGCTCGGCCCGCAGGCCGCTGATCTCCATGCGCATCTCCTCGAGGCGATGGGTCATCGCCGAGAGCTGGTCGGCCTGGCGTTGGGCGGCCTGGCCCATCATGGACGCGGCCATGGCCTTGAAGTCGGAGAGCGGGTTGCTGGCGTCGGCGGAGGAGAACTGGCGCACGAGATCCTCGCGCGACTTGGCCATCACCTCGCCGACGATGGCCCTGACCTGGTGCTGGACCGCCCCGGTCGAGTCCTCGCCGAAGTGGCGGGCCATGACCCGGGCCACCTGCCCGTCGTCGGCGCCGAACGCCTCGTCGACCTTGGCGTCGAGTCGCTCGGCCACCCGGCGGGCCCGTTCGACGAACTCGGTCTCGAGCTCGCGGGCGGCGCGCTCGAACTCGGCGCGAACGAATTCGGCGTTGGCCCCGGTCTGCTCGCGGTCGAGGACCCGGACGCCGATCTCGATGGCGTCGACCACGAGCTTGGCGGCGTCCTCGCCGGCGCGCTCGCGTTCGCGGACGAGGCGCACCGCGGACTCGTCGGTGATCTGGACGCCGTCGATGAGCAGCCGCTCCCCGCGGGTGCGAACGTGGGCCGGACGTAGCGAGGTGGCAGCTTCCATCGACCCCTGATCGTAGGCCGGCCTCCGGACAGATCCCGGCCGTGACCGCGGACGCCATGCGGCTGGCGCTTCGCGCTAGTTTTCCCTGCATGGAGAGGGAAGCCAGCCGGCGGATGGTCAGCCGGGTCGCCGATGTCGCCTACACCGGGCGGATACTCGCCGGGGCCGGCGTGTTTCGCCCCGACCGCCCGGATCGGGTGCTTCGGGCCGGCGTCGCCCTGCGGCGGTGGGGGCCGACGCCGGCGGCGGGCTACACCGCCTCGGCGGCGCGCATCCCGCAGGCCACGGCACTCGACGACGAGCGGGGCACCCTGAGCTTCGACGAGCTCCACCGGCGCACCAACGCCCTGGCCCGGAGCCTGCGCGAGGCGGGGGTGGGGGAGGGCGACGGGGTGGGAATCCTCGCCCGCAACCATCGCGGCTTCGTCGAGGCGACGGTGGCCTGCTCCAAGCTCGGGGCCAACGCCCTCTACCTGAACACCGCCTTCGCCGGCCCCCAGATAACCGACGTGGTCGCCCGCGAGCGCCCGGCCGTGCTCATCCACGACGCGGAGTTCACCTCGCTGTGCGCCGAGGCGGCCGAGGGTCGTCCGAGCTTCCTGGCCTGGCACGACGGCGAGAGCGGGGGAGCGGGGCACCCGCCCACCCTCGAGGAGCTGATCGCCGCCGGCTCCGCCGCCAACCTGCGCCCACCGTCGCGCCGGGGCAAGGTGGTGATCCTCACCTCGGGGACGACCGGCACCCCCAAGGGGGCGTCGCGCCGCCAGCCGGAGTCCCTGGCCCCGGCGGCCGCGCTCCTCTCCAAGATCCCGCTTCGGGCGCGCGAGCCGACGATGATCTCCGCGCCGTTGTTCCACTCGTGGGGGTTCGCCCACTTCACCCTCGGCCTCGCCCTGTCCTCGACCCTGGTGCTGCGCCGGCGCTTCGAGCCTCAGGAGACCCTGGCGGCGATCGCCCGGAGCGGGGCCACGGCGCTGGTGGTGGTGCCGGTGATGCTCCAGCGGATCCTCGACCTCGGCGCGGAGGCGATCGCCGCCCACGACCTCGAATCGCTGCGGGTCATCGCGGCCAGCGGCTCGGCACTCCCCGGCGAGCTGGCCACGCGGGTGATGGATCAGTTCGGCGAGGTGCTCTACAACCTCTACGGGTCGACCGAGGTGGCCTGGGTGACCATCGCCACCCCGGCCGAGCTCCGTGCCGCCCCGGGGACGGCGGGCTCGCCGCCGCGGGGCACCACCGTCCGGCTCTACGACGACCAGGACCAGCCGGTCGCCGACGGGGCGAGCGGGCGGATCTTCGTGGTCAACGAGCTTCTCTTCGAGGGCTACACCGGGGGTGGCGGCAAGGCGGTGATCGACGGCCTGATGAGCACGGGCGACGTCGGCCATTTCGACGACGGCGGGCGGCTGTTCCTCGACGGTCGCGACGACGAGATGATCGTCTCGGGCGGGGAGAACGTCTTCCCCCGCGAGGTGGAGGATCTCCTCGCCGTCCACCCGGAGATCGCCGAGGCGGCGGTGATCGGGGTCAGCGACGAGCGCTTCGGGCAGCGGCTGAAGGCCTTCGTGGTGCGGACAAACGGCAGCGAGCTGGGGGAGGAGGCGGTCAAGCGCCACGTCAAGGAGAACCTCGCCGGCTACAAGGTGCCGCGCGAGGTCGTCTTCCTGGGCGAGCTGCCGCGGAACGCCACCGGCAAGGTGCTCAACCGGGAGCTCGGAGAGCTCTAGGCTGGAGGGCGTGCCCGCGCGCGCCGACGACTTCGACCTGGCCGGCCTCGGCCTGAGCTCGGGCGAGGCCAAGCGCCGGGAGCTGACGGTGCGAATCGCCCCGGTGGTGCTCGCCGGCGAACGCTTCACGGCCGATCCCCAGGACGTCGAGGTCGTGCTCGACGTCTCGCGGATGACCGGTACCGGCCACGCCCTGCGGCTCCGCTTCGCCACCGCGCTGGCCGGCCCGTGCATGCGCTGCCTGAACCCGGCGGCCCCGATCGTCGAGGTCGACGCCCGTGAGGTCGACCAGCCGGGGGGCGGGGCCGAGCTCGAGAGCCCGTACATGACCGGGGAGGTCCTGGACCTGGCCGCCTGGGGCCGTGACGCGTTCCTGCTCGCCGCCCCCGAGCAGGTGCTGTGCCGGCCGGACTGCCTCGGACTGTGCCCGGAGTGCGCGGTCAACCTCAACGAGGCCGAGCCGGAACACCACCACGAGCGCGGGCCCGACCCGCGGTGGGCGAAGCTACGCGGCCTGTTGGAGGACGAGAGCTGAGCTGGGGCCGGGGCGACGCCGCGGGGCGGCGCTCGCGTAGAATCGCCGGCGGATGGCCACAGAGCTTCAGGAAGTCAGCGACGAGGCCGCGGCGGGGCCGACCACGGCGCAGGACGTACAGCCGCCGGGGGAGTACGACCTGGCGGATCGCATCGCAACCGCGGTGGTCACCGGTGTCCCGATGCTCCTGCTGGTGGTGGCCGGCTGGCAGGCGTGGGGCGGGGCGCTCCACTGGCACGACCTGGCGATCCTCTTCGTCTGCTACTTCATCACCGGCTTCGGGATCACCGTGGGCTACCACCGCCTGATGACCCACCGGAGCTTCGCCACCGGGCCGCGGACGCGCGGGGTGCTGGCGGCGATGGGCGCCGCGGCGATCGAAGGGCCCCCGATCGAGTGGGTCGCCAACCACCGGATGCACCACGCCTTCTCCGACCAGCCCGGGGATCCGCACAGCCCCCACGTCGACCAGGGCGCCGGCTGGCGGGGCGCCGTCCGCGGCCTCCTCCACGCCCACCTCGGCTGGCTCTTCACCTCGGCCTTCGCCAGCGAGGAGCGCTACGCCCCCGACCTCCTGGCCGACCGGGCGGTCCGGTTCGTCGACCGGACGTTCCTGCTCTGGGTGCTCGTCGG
>JAXDHJ010000044.1:0-44886 GCA_034664565.1 Solirubrobacteraceae bacterium | reverse complement strand
ATGGTGAGCCATCGCCCTTCGGCGACCGCCTGTGCGGGCGCCGGAGGGTGGGGAACCTCCCGGGCGGTCGGCGGCGGATGCAAGCCGGCTCCCGGAGGGCGGCGCTGCACGGGGGCGTGCAGCCCCGTCGCAGCCGGCCGCGACGGCCCGGGCCCCCGGTATGGGCAGCAACGGCGGGCCTGGGGGGCACTCCGGGTCGCTTCGGAACGATCTAGTGGGGGAAAGTGTGCAAAGCGAGTTGCGAAGTGGAGGAAAGTGGAGTACCTTCGGCGCCACCGAACCGGGGTGGAGGGGCTCCTCCCACTCCTCCACCTCGGTTCGACCTTCTTGGACTCACCCCGATGGCCTTCCGCGGAACCTTTGACTACACGCTCGACGTCAAGAACCGGCTCACCATTCCGGCGAGGTTCCGGGCGACCTTCGCCGACGGCCTGGTGCTCGCCCGGCGCCACGACACCGCAAGCTGCATCTCGGTCTGGCGTCCCGACGTGTTCGACGCCTACCTCGACACCATCCTCTCGAGCTTTCACCCCCTCTCGGACGAGTACGCCACCGTCAACCGCTTCTACAACTCCAATTCCCACGAGCTCGAGCTGGACAGCGCCGGCCGGGCGGGGGTCCCGGCCAAGCTGCTCGAGCAGACGGGGCTGGGCAAGGAGGTCGTGATCACCGGTGCCGGGCAATGTCTCGAGGTCTGGGATCGCGCGGCGTGGAGTGAGCACAACGGCAGCCTGGCGGCGGCCGTCAAGCGAATCACCGCACAACTTGGCCATCCTGCTTGACATGACCATCACCCACGTCCCGGTTCTCGCCGGCGAGCTGATCGAGATGCTCGATCCGGCTCCGGGGGAGCTGGCTGTCGACTGCACCGTCGGCGGCGCCGGTCACGCCCGGCTGGTGGCTGAGCGCCTGGGTCCGACGGGGACCCTGATCGGAATCGACCGGGATCCCACCGCCGAGGAGCGCTTCGACGCCCTTGCCCGCGAGGTGTCGTGCACCACGCGCTTCATTCGGGCCAGCTTCGTCCTGGGCCTCGAGCTCCTGCTGGCCGAGGGGGTCCGCGCCGACCAGGTCTACTTCGACCTGGGGATGTCCTCGATGCAGGTCGACACCTGGGAGCGGGGCTTCTCCTACTCCTACGACGCGCCGCTGGACATGCGTATGGACCCGGCCCAGGATCTCACCGCCCGGGAGATCGTCAACACGTGGGACGAGCGCCGCCTGGCGCGGGTGCTGCGCGAGTTCGGGGAGGAGCGCTACAGCGGCCAGATCGCCCGTCGCATCGTCGCCGCCCGGGACCGGGCGCCGTTGGCGAGCACGCTCGAGCTCGTCGAGGTGATCAAGGCGGCGGTGCCGGCCCCGGCCCGCTTCGCCGGCGGCCACCCGGCCAAGCGGAGCTTCCAGGCCCTGCGCATCGCCGTGAACGACGAGCTCGGCCAGCTCGACGACGCGCTTCCCCTGGCCTGGCGGCTGCTGGCCGACGGCGGTCGCCTGGCCGGGATCTCCTTCCATTCCCTCGAGGACCGCCGGGTCAAGCGCTTCCTCACCGCCCGGGCCCAGGGGTGCATCTGCCCGCCGCAGATGCCGGTGTGCGGGTGCGGCCGGGTGGCCGAGGCCGAGCTCCTGCATCGCCGGGCGATCGCCCCCTCGCCCGGTGAGGTGGCGACCAACCCGCGGGCGGGGAGCGCCCGCCTGCGGGTGGCCCGCAAGCTTGGGGAGATCCAGGGATGACGCCCCCGTCGGCCACCGGCGCCAGCGCCCGGACCGCTGCTCCCGCCCGCCGGCCGCTCGGCCCCCGCCGCGTCTCCGGCCCGGCGCGGCGGCCGGCCGCCGCACCGCCGCTGGTCGGACCGAGGCACGGGCTGCGGCGCCTGGTCGACCACCCCCTCCTCGACCGGCTGATCCGGGGCCGGACATGGATCGGGATCGTCGCCTTCGCCCTGATCGGGATCGTCGCCATGGAGGTCGCCCTGCTCAAGCTGAACGCCGGCATCGGCCGCTCGGTGCAGCGGGCGGCGGTCCTCCAGCGCGAGAACTCCCTCCTCTCGGCCGCGGTCTCGAGCATGCAGACGGCGGGCCTCGACCAGGCCGGGGCTACCGGACAGGGGATGGTCTACGCCCCGCCGGGCGACGTCCGCTACCTGACCGCCGCCACCGGCGACGCCGCCCGGGCCGCCGCTTCCATCGCGGCCCCGGGGACCCCGGGCTCGGGTGCCGCAAGCACGACCTCGGCGACCTCACTCGGAGCCGGCGGTCAGCCGACCGCCGGGCTCGGCGCCTCGAGCCTGGCCGGCCCGCAGCCGAGCTCGACCGGGGCCCTCACCCCGGCCGGCGGAGCATCCGGCTCCTACCCGAGCGGCAATTCGTCCTCGGCGTCGGCCGAGGCCGGGGGATCGCTGGCCGGCGGTCAGCCGGTGGGAGCTTCGGGCTCGGGCCCGCCCATCGCGGGCGCAGGCGGCTGATGGGCGCTCGTCCGGGCGCGAGGACCCCGTGATGGCCTCGGTGCAGCGGCGCATCGGGAAGCTCTTCTTCCTCTTCGTCGTCCTCCTCGTCCTCGCCGCGGGTCGGAGCCTCTACCTCGGCGTCTACAAGGCGGGCATGCTGCGGCGGGTGGCCCTCTCCGAGCAGCTCACCGCGGTCAGGGTCCCGGCTCTGCGGGGGTCGATCTACGACCGCACGGGAATTCAGCTCGCGGTGTCCGAGCCGGCCGACGACGTCTCGGCCACGCCGTACCTGGTGCCCGATCCCAACACCGCCGCCCAGCGGCTGGCGCCGCTCCTGGGCACGACAGCGGACACCGTGCTGCCCAAGCTCACCGCCCGGGGCACCGGCTTCGTATACCTCGCCCGCCGACTGCCCGACGCCCGGGCCCGGGCCATCGCCGCTCTGCACATCCCGGGAATCAACCTGGCCCCGGGCGGGCTGCGGGGCTATCCGGGCAGCCTTCTGGCCTCGCAGGTCCTCGGCACGGTCGGCATCGACGGCCAGGGCCTCTCCGGCCTCGAGTACTCCGAGGACCGGGTGCTCCGCGGCAGCGACGGGGAGCGCAACGTGGTCAACGACGCCCGGGGAGCGCCGATCTCCATCCAGAACGTGCGGCCGGCGCGGCCGGGACGCTCGATCGGGCTGACCCTCGACGCGGCGGTGGAGAGCCGGGTGGAGGCCACCCTACGCCAGGTGGGGAGCGCCTACTCGCCCAAGCATGCGACGGCGATCGTCATGGACCCGCGGACCGGTGCCATCCTCGCCATGGCCAACTGGCCGGCGGTGGATGCCAACAATCCAGGCGCTGCCCCGGGCGAGGCGCACCGCAACAACGCGGTGGCGATGAACTACGAGCCGGGATCGACGTTCAAGGTGGTGGCCATCGCCGGGGCGCTGGAGGAGGGCCTGGTCACGCCGACCACGAGCTTCTACCTCCCGCCCGACCTCCAGTTCTACGACCGCACGATCCACGACGCCGAGCCGCGGGGCCCGGTCACCCTGACCACGGCCCAGATCCTCGCCCAGTCGAGCAACATCGGCGCCATCAAGATCGGGCTCCTCCTCGGCCGCCAGCGCTTCGACACATGGGTGCGGGCCTTCGGCTTCGGCACCCCGACCGGGTCCGACCTCCCGGCCGAGGACGGGGGGATCGTCCCCACGCCGTCGCAGTACTCTGGCGCCTCGATGGGCAACCTCCCGATCGGGCAGGGTGAGTCGGTGACCGCCCTCCAGCTGGCCAATG
Source organism: Solirubrobacteraceae bacterium (assembly GCA_034664565.1). Taxonomy (GTDB): domain Bacteria; phylum Actinomycetota; class Thermoleophilia; order Solirubrobacterales; family Solirubrobacteraceae; genus Palsa-513. Next base: position 41,159 of record JAXDHJ010000044.1, on the reverse strand, counting down.
CCTACGCGATGATCGCCAACGGAGGCGTGCTGCGCCCGCCCCACATCGTGGCCGCCGTCGGGGGGCGGCCGGTGGCGGTGGCGGCCGGCCGGCGGGTGCTCGACGCCACGGTGGCCGGCGAGGTTCGCCAGATGCTCGAGGGCGTGCTCAAGGCGGGGGGAACGGCGAGTGAGGTGTCGATCCCCGGCTACCAGCTGGCCGGTAAGACGGGCACCGCCAACAAGGCCGACAACGGGGGATACTCGGCGACGCGGTTCGTCGCCTCCTTCGTCGGCTTCGCCCCGGCCCGCGACCCGAAGGTGCTGGTGGCGGTGGTGGTGGACGAACCCCAGGGCGGAAGCTACTCCGGGGGCCAGGTGGCGGCCCCGGCGTTCGGCAAGATCATGTCCTTCCTCCTGCCCTACCTGAAGATCCCTCCGGGGTAGCCCGGTCTTACCTAGACTGCGGGGCGCATGCGTCTGGATGAGCTGACCGGCGAGCGGACGGACGCCGGCGCCGTCGAGGTGACGAGCCTGGCCTACGACAGCCGGACCGTCGTGCCCGGCGCGCTCTTCCTGTGCGTGAGCGGCCTGGCGCGCGACGGCCACGACTTCGCCGCCGCGGCGGTGGCGGCAGGCGCGGTGGCCCTGGTCGTCGAGCGTCCGCTGGGTCTGGGCGTACCCGAGCTCGTCGTCCCCGACGTGCGGGCGGCGGCGGCGCCGCTGGCCGCCCGCTTCCACCGCGATCCGAGCCGGCGCCTGCGGGTGGTGGGGGTGACGGGGACCAACGGGAAGACGACGACGACCTTCCTGGTCCGAGCCCTCCTCGAGGCGGCGGGCGAGCCGTGCGCCCTGCTGGGGACGGTGAAGTCGGTGATCGGCGGGCGCGAGCGGCCGCTGGCCCGCACCACTCCGGATGCCGTCGACCTCCAGGCGGCGCTGGCGGCCATGGTGGCGGCGGGGGACCGGGCCTGCGCCATGGAGGTGTCCTCCCACGCGCTCGAGCTCCACCGGGTCGACGCCGTCCACTTCGCGGCGGCCATCTTCACCAACCTCACCCAGGACCACCTCGACTTCCACTCGTCGATGGACGGGTACTTCGCCGCCAAGCGGCGGCTGTTCGAGCTTGGGCCGGGGGTGGCGGTGCTGAACCTCGACGACCCCTACGGTCGGCGCCTGGCCGCCGAGATTCCCGACGCGGTGACCTTCGCCCTCCACCGCGAGGCCGACTACACGGCGGGAGCGGCGACCTTCACCTTGACCGGAGCCCGCTTCGTCCTGCGCTCGCCGGAGGGCGAGGTCGAGCTGCGCTCGCCGCTGCCCGGGAGCTTCAACGTCTCCAACGTCCTCGGGGCGGTGGCCGCCGTACATCGGATGGGGGTGAGGTTGGAGACGATCGCCGCCGCCCTGCCTGGGATCGAGCCGGTGCCCGGCCGCTTCCAGCCGGTGGACGAGGGCCAGGGGTTCGCCGTCCTCGTCGACTACGCCCACACCCCGGACTCCCTGGAGAACGTGCTCCGGGCGGCGCGGGGGCTGACCGGCGGGCGGCTGATCTGCGTGTTCGGCTGCGGCGGCGACCGCGACCGGGGCAAGCGACCGCAGATGGGGCAGATCGCTGCCGAGTCGGCCGACGTGGCCATCGTCACTTCCGACAACCCGCGCTCGGAGGATCCGCCGAGCATCGTCGAGGAGGTGCTGGCCGGGGCGCGGGGGCCGGCCGCCGTCGAGGCGGTGGTCGACCGGCGGGCGGCGATCGTCCGGGGGATCGGCCTCGCCGGACCGGGGGACGTGGTGGTCATCGCCGGCAAGGGCCACGAGCAGGGCCAGGAATTCGCGGCCGGCCGCAAGCTGCCCTTCGACGACGTCGAGGTCGCCCGCGAGGTGCTGCGCGAGCGCCGAGCCGTGGCCCCGCTGCCCCGATGATCGGCTGGGACTCCGAGCGGGTGGCCGCGGCGGCCGGGGCGAGCCTCGGGCGGGGGGGCGAGGGGGGACCGCGGCGGGCGGTGGTCGACTCCCGCGAGGCGGGCCCGGGCGACCTCTTCGTCGGCCTGGCGGGGACACGGGCCCGGGGCGGGTCCTTCGCGGCGGCGGCGCTGGCGGCCGGAGCCTGGGGGGTCCTCGTCGACGGCGATCACGCGGAGCAGGATCCGGGGCCGGGGGCCGTCCTCGTGGCCGCGGATCCGCTGGAGGCGCTGGGCTCGCTGGCCCGGGCATGGCGGCGGGAGCTCGGGGCCCGGGTGGTGGCGATCACCGGGTCGACCGGCAAGACGTCGACCAAGGACATCCTGGCTGCGCTGCTCGGGCAGCATCTGGTCACGGCGGCGAGCCCGGGCAACCGGAACACCGAGATCGGCCTGCCGCTCAGCATCCTCGAGGCGCCGGCGGGGACGGAGGCCCTCGTGCTCGAGCTGGCCATGCGGGGCCCGGGCCAGATCGCCCTGCTGACCGAGATCTGCGAGCCGGAGGTCGGGGTGATCGTCAACGTCGGTCCGGCCCACCTCGAGCTGCTGGGCTCGGTCGAGGCGGTGGCCGCCGCCAAGGCCGAGCTCATGGCGGGGATGGCGGCCGGGGCGACGGCGGTGATCCCGGCCGGTGAGCCGCGGCTCGAGCCCCACGTGCGCGCCGACCAGGAGGTCGTACGCTTCGGGCCGGGAGGGGATGTCCGCCTGGTGGGGATCGGCCCGGCCGGGGTGGAGATCGAAGCTGGAGGAGAGCGGCTGAACATCGAGCCTGGGTTCCGGGCCCAGCACCTCCTGGTCAACCTGCTGGCCGCGGTCGGTGCCGCCCGAGCCCTGGGCGTGACCCCGGGCGGGCGCCTGGAGGTGGCCTTCTCGGAGGCACGTGGGGAGCGGATCGAGCTTCCCGGAGGGGTGACCGTGGTCGATGACTGCTACAACGCCAACCCGATGTCGATGCGCGCCGCCCTCGAAGAGCTCCGCCAGACCGCACCGGGTCGGCGGGTGGCGGTGCTGGGCGACATGCTCGAGCTGGGAATCGACGAGCCACGCTTCCATCGCGAGCTGGGCGCCCAGGCGGCGGCGGCGGGCGTCGAGCTGCTGGTCACCGTCGGCCCGCGGGCGGCGCTGGCCGCCGAGGAGTTCACCGCCCTGCATCGGCACGTCGGGGACGCGGGTGAGGCGGCCCGGGTGGTGCCGGGGCTGCTGCGCCACGGGGACACGGTGCTGATCAAGGCCTCCCGGGGCGTCGGGCTCGAAGTGGTCGCCGACGCCCTGGCGTCCGGCTGATGGGCCGCGTCCTCATCGGCGGGACGTGCGCCCTGCTGATGTGCATCTTCCTCAGCCCGAAGTTCATCGCCTTTCTGCGCCGGCGGGAGTTCGGCCAGCACATCCGGGAGGACGGCCCCCAGGGCCACCACGAGAAGGCGGGCACGCCGACCATGGGCGGGATCATCATGTTCACGGCGATCGCCGCGCCGTTCCTCATCCTCTCCGACTACGACCCTCGGTCGCTAGGGGTGTTCGGGGCGGCGGTGGCGTGCGCCCTCCTGGGCTTCGCCGACGACTACACCAAGATCGTCAAGCGGCGGTCGCTCGGCCTGACCGCCCGGACGAAGCTTCTGGTCCAGATCGCCATCTCCCTCGGCCTCTGGTGGGTGGCGACCCGACAGGCCCACCTCCCCCACACCCTGCGCCTGCGCTTCGTGGACTACCAGATCGACCTCGGCTACTTCTACCCGGTCCTCATCTACCTGGTGGTGGCGGGCACGACGAGCGGGGTCAACCTGACCGACGGGCTGGACGGCCTGGCGGCCGGGTGCGCGGCGATCGTCCTGCTCGCCTACATCGGGATCACCTTCATCACCACCGGACAGCGCGACCTGGCCCTGCTGGCCGGCTGCCTGGTGGGGGCATGCGTCGGCTTCCTGTGGTTCAACGCCTTTCCGGCGGCGATCTTCATGGGGGACACCGGCTCGCTCGGCCTGGGCGGGGCGATCGCCGGCCTGGCGATCATGACCAAGACGGAGATCCTCCTCGTGCTGATCGGCGGGATCTTCGTGGTCGAGGCCCTGTCGGTGGCGATTCAGGTGTTCTCGTTCCAGACCTTCCGCAAGCGGGTCCTCCTCATGGCGCCGATTCACCACCATTTCGAGCTGATGGCCTGGTCGGAGACGACGATCATCCTGCGCTTCTGGATCGTGGCGGCGATCTGCGCGGCGATCGGCTTCACCGTCTACCAGCAGAGCATCTCCTGAAAACCGGCCCGCGGGCGGCCGGGCGACCCAGAGGCGACGATCGGAATCGAACCGATGTACACGGCTTTGCAGGCCGTTGCGTAACCACTCCGCCACGTCGCCGACGCGGGCCTAGCCTAGCGGCCGGGCCCCGCCGACCGTTGGTAGGCTCCTGTCTCCCAGGGCGATTAGCTCAGCTGGGAGAGCGCCGCCTCGACAAGGCGGAGGTCACTGGTTCGAGCCCAGTATCGCCCACTCGCAGGCCCTGGGGCCCGCCCGTCCGGGTCCCCGAGCCAGGGTTCACCGCCCCGACCCGGGGGCCGGGTACTCTTTCTGAGCATGAGCGACCGGTCCCTGCTGCGGCGTGCAACCAAGGAGCCCTAGACGACATGGCGACCCGGCCCAGCGAACAGTGGGAGATGATCGAGCGGTGGAAGGCCGAGCACCCCGATCTCGCCGGGGGCGTGCCCGCCGCGCCGGCGCCCCGATCCCGACCCCGGCTCGCCCCGGCGCCGCCGCCGCCGCCGGCGCCGCGCGAGGACCAGCGGGAGATGATCGAGCGCTGGCGGCGCGAGCATCCCGAGCTCGTCGGCAATCGTGCCGCCCCGCCCCCCCGGGTGGTGGTGCCCGACCACTCAGAGGACGCAACGCGGCGCTACTTCGACATCGGCGACACGCCGCTGACCGTCCTCGCCGCCTTCATCGTCGGCTGCATCCTCGGCGGGATCGCCATGACCGTGATCACCGGCATAGCCTTCTGGGGCTTCTCCGGCAACTGACCACCGGATCTCCCCTGGCGGGGGCGGGTCGCTGGCGCTAGGATCGACTGATCGAGGGGCTCGCGACATTCACCTGCCGTTGCGGAATCTACGCCATCGGCCGGTGCGCTGACTGCGGCAGCTTCCTCTGCCGCGAGCACAGCGTCATGCAGGGCGGTGGACTCGTCTGCTCGAGCGGCTGCCGCGAGGTCGAGCGCCGGCACCGCCTCGGCGAGGAGGAGCGCCTCTACCGCCGCCTCGTCGACCAGATCAACTCGATCGTCGCCGTGTTCACCCCGCGCATGGCCGCCGCCGGCAACCCTGGGGCCACCCACCTCGGCCAGCCCGAGATCAAGCGGCGCTCGAAGCTCCTCGGCGGCGGGACCACCGAGACCGAGGTCCTTCGCGGTCCGCTCGGCTGGCGGGTGGCCAGCGTCGGCACCGGGGATGACCCCGACAGCCCCGGCTCGGTCCAGCTGGCCAGCGTCGGCCTCGACGTCCAGGGCCGCCTCTTCGACCTCACCCACCCGGCCCACGATCCGCCGGCCTGGGAGCTCGGCGCTCGCAACGCTCCGAACGGACCGCCCCGTGAGTACGACGACTACGACTATCGCTACATCGCCGAGCGCGAGATTCCCCGCTCGCTGCACGAGCTGCTCCTCAGCCACACCGGGACCGGCCTGACCGACGACATGACCCGCTGCTACTACTGCGGCCACGCCGGCTTCCACCAGCTCTCTCCGATCGGCGCTCTCTGGTCCCTGGACGAGAACTGGCCGCGCACGTGCCGGGACTGCATCGAGTGCTGGGTGGGCCCCTGAGCCTCGCCGTCCGGTCGCGGTCGGCCCACCGCCGGTCCCCGCCGTCCGCGCACCGCCCGTCAACCGGACGCCGCCGGCCGGCCCTGCCTCGCGGCCGCGGGCGCCCGTGGCGGTGATCGATCTCAACGCCGATGTCGGGGAGCGCACCGGCGGCGGCGGCCGGGCCGAGGACGAGGCGATCCTCGGTTGCGTCACCAGTGCCAGCGTCGCCTGTGGCTTCCACGCCGGCGATGCCCACATCATGCGTGCCGTCTGCGAGGCGGCGGTCGCCCGCGGGGTGCGCATCGGCGTCCACGTCGGCTATGACGATCGCCCCGGCTTCGGCCGGCGGGAGCTCGGCGCCCGACCCGGGCGGCTGCGCGACGAGGCGATCTACCAGATCGGCGCCCTCACCGCCTGCGCCGCCGCCGCCGGCGGGCGTGTCGTCTACCTCAAGCCCCACGGCGCCCTCTACGCCCGCTGTGCCGCCGACCCGGACGCCGCCGCCGCCATCGTCGAGGCCGCCGCCCTGGGCGGCGGGCTCGCCCTCCTCGGACCTCCCGGTTCCGAGCTCCTGGCCGCCGCCGCCGCCCGCGGGCTTCCCCGGGCCGCCGAGGGCTTCGCCGATCGGGCCTACCGGGCCGACGGCGGGCTGGTGGCCCGCAGCGAGCCCGGGAGTGTCCTCTCACCGCCGCAGGCTCTCGACCAGGCCGCGGGCATAGCTCGCGACGAGCAGGTGCCCTGCGTCGACGGGAGCGTGATCCCCCTGCGGGTCGACTCGCTCTGCCTCCACAGCGACACCCCCGGCGCCGGCGGGCTGGCCCGAGCCCTGCGCGCCCGGCTCGAGGCCGCCGGGGTCGAGATCCGGCCGTTCGCGTGAGCGACGGCGGCGCCCCGCCCGCCGCCGCCGGCGGTGAGGTCGTCCGGTCCGCCGCGTCCGGCGCCGGGCCGTCGAGGGAGCACGACGCCGGCGAGCTCGAGGTCCGTCGGGCCGGCGACCGGGGCTTTCTCGTCGAGGTCGCCGAGCACGGCCAGGCCCACGCTCTCGCCGCCGCCGCTCGCCGGCGCTTCGCCGAGAGGGTGGAGGACGTCGTGCCCGGGGCGCAGACCGTGCTCCTGCGCTGGGGCGATCCGCCGCCGACCCTGGCCGAGCTGACCGCCGAGATCGCCACCCTCGACCTCGAGGCCGCGGCGGTCGACTCGAGGCCGCCGCTCACCATCCCCGTCCGTTACGACGGCCCCGACCTTCCCGCCGTGGCCGGCGCCCTCGGCCTCGGCGTCGACCGGCTGATCGAGCTCCACAGCCAGGGCGACTACCTCGTCGCCTTCATGGGCTTCGCCCCCGGCTTCGCCTACATGACCGGCTCCGCGCCCGAGCTCCACCTCCCTCGGCGCCAGGACCCCCGGGCCCGCGTTCCGGGCGGATCGGTGGCCATGGCCAGCACCTATACCGCCGTCTACCCGACCAGCGCGCCCGGCGGCTGGCATCTCCTCGGTCACACCGACATCGTCCTCTTCGATCCCGACCGCGAGCCGCCGGCCCTCCTCGACGCCGGCCGCCGGGTGGTCTTCGAGCCGCGATGATCGAGGTGCTCGACCCCGGGGCGCTCACCACCATCCAGGATCTCGGGCGTCCCGGCTGGGCCCACCTCGGGGTGCCCCGGTCGGGGGCCGCCGATCCCCGTTCCCTGCGCCTGGCCAACCGTCTGCTCGCCAATCCCGGCGACGCCGCGGCGCTCGAGACCACCCTGCTCGGGCCCCGTCTGCGGCTCGAGGTCGACGCCGCGGTGGCCATCACCGGCGCCGTAGTCGAGGCCCGAGCCGGGGACCGACCGGTCCCCATGAACGCCCCCGTCTACCTCTGCGCCGGCCAGACCCTCGAGCTCGGAGCGGCCAGCGCCGGCCTGCGCACCTACGTCGCCGTGCGCGGCGGCCTCGACTGCAAGCTGACCCTGGGGAGCGCCTCCACCGACATCCTCACCGGGCTTGGCCCCCGGCCCCTGCGCCGGGGCCAGCGCCTGGCCATCGGGCCCACGCCGGCGGCGTTTCCCGACGTCGACGTGGCGCCCATCCCCGCCCTCGAGCTCGAGCCCCGCCTGGGGATCGTCTTCGGCCCCCGGGCCGACTGGTTCTCCGCCGCGGCGCGCCGCGCGTTGACCGCCGCCGTCTACACCGTGAGTGACACCTCCAACCGGATCGGCCTGCGACTGCTCGGCCCCGAACTGTCCCGCGTCCGCGACGGTGAACTGGGGTCGGAGGGGATGGTCGCCGGGGCCCTCCAGGTGCCCCCTGCCGGCAACCCGATCCTCCTGCTCGCCGACCATCCCACCACCGGCGGCTATCCGGTGATCGCCGTCCTTGCCACCGCCGACCTTCCCGTCGCTGGACAGCTCCGACCCGGCCAGCGCCTGCGCTTCCGCGAGGCGCCCGGCGGCGGGCGGATCCGGTGAGGCCGGACCCGGCGATGCCCGACGATCCCCGCCGCGTCCTGCGCGCCCGACTCGAGGAGCCGGTCCCCGACCGCCTCTGGTCGCTGCCCGAGGACGAGCTCGCCGACCTGGCCGACGCTCTCGAGGACGCCCATCGCCGCCAGGCGGTGGCGCTCGACCACTCGATCGACCAGACCCTCCGCTTCCTGCCCTGGCCCCTGCGGAGCGTCGTGCGCCGGGTGCTGCTCGGGTGACCCTCGAGGGCCGGGCCGAGGTGCTCAAGCTGGCCCGCCTGCTCGGCGTCCCCTCCGAGCGGCTCGGCTACCTCGCCGCCCTCACCCCGGCCGAGATCCGCCTCCTGCGCGAGCGGGCCACCGACTCCCTCTACGCCGCCGACGGCCACCGCTTCCACCGGGTGGCCGTGGCCAGCCGCCTGCCGCCGGTGGCCCTGACCACCTTCATCGCCCAGCACGCCTTCGGCCCCCTGCTCTGCGCCCGCATCGCCGGTCTGCTCGACACCCGGCTCGCGGTCGAGATCGCCAACCGGCTGCCCACGCCGTTCGTCGCCGACCTGGCCATCGAGCTCGATCCTCGCCGCGCCCGTGAGGTGATTGCCGCCCTGGCGCCCCGGCGCATCGCCGAGGTCGCCGCCGAACTCACCCTCAGGGAGGAGAACATCGTCATGGGTCGCTTCGTCGGCTTCATGACCGACGCGGCGATCGAGGCCTGCTTCGAGGTGATCGACGACCCCTCGCTGCTGCGGATCTCCTACTTCGTCGAGGCCAAGGACCATCTCGACCGCGTCGTCGGCCTTCTCGACGAGGACCGGGTCCGGGGGGCGATCCGGGCCGCGACCGGAGCCGACCTCTGGCCCCAGGCGCTCGACCTGCTCACCCGCGTCTCGCCGGCCCGGGCCGGGCGGCTGGCCGACCTCGCGGCCCTCGAGGACGATGCCATCCTCGACGGCATGGTCGCCGCCGCCCAGCGCGACGACCTGTGGGACGCCGTGCTCCCCGTCACCCGGCACATGAGCCCGTCGGGCCGGGCCCGCTTCGCCGGCCTCCACGCCCTCCACGCCCCCGAGGTCCTCGCCGCCATCGTCCGGGCCGCCGCCACCGACGACCTCTGGCTCGACCTCCTGCCGCTCGCCTCGCTGCTCCCGCCCCGGGCCCGGGGCACGGTGTGGTCGCAGATCGTGGCCGTCGCCGCCGAGCTCCCGCCGGCGCGCCTTCGCACCATGGCCGCCGCCGCGCTCGACCGCGGCGCCCAGGATCTCCTCGACGACCTCGTCGCCCACGTCATCGACGCCGGGCTGTTGAGTCCCGGGCTGCGCCTGGTCGCCCTGCTGGGCGGCGACGTCCAGGATCGCCTGGCTCCGCTCGCCGCCGCGCTCCCCCCCGACCGGCGCGAGGCGGTGCTCGGGCGAGCCCGCGGCCTGCGCCTGATGCGGCGGCTCGGCCCGGTGGCCGGAGCCCTGGCCGGCGAGGACCGGGGGTAGACGGCCGGCGCCGTACTCTTCTTGTCCGTCCCCGAGCTGGAGGTTCCATGACCGACTTGACCCCCGTGGCGTCCGAGCCCGGAACGCCGGCGCCGTCCGGGCAGGAAGAGCGGCGGATCCTCGTGGCCGCGGTCGGCAACCAGTGGCTCCAGGACGACGGCTTCGGCCCGGCGGTGGCCAAGGTCCTGCTCGAGCGCGAGATGCCCAGGGGCGTCACCGTGATCGACTTCGGCACCGGCGGCCTCAACCTCGCCTACGAGGTCATGGCCGGCTACCACGGACTGATCCTCATCGACATCACCCGGCAGGGCCACGAGCCGGGCACCCTCTACACCATCGAGCCCGACGAGGCGGAGATCGACCGCCAGATCGCCGCCGGGGCGACCCTCGACCTCCACGGGATGGACCCGACTGCGGTGCTGCGCTTCGTCAAGCAGGTCAGCGGCTCCCTGCCCCCCCGGGTTCTCGTCATCGCCTGCGAGCCGGAGCTGGTGGTCGAGAGCGTCGACGAGATGGACATGGGCCTCAGCGCCACCGTCACCGCCGCCGTCGGACGGGCCGCCGACCTCACCGTCGAGACCATCGGCGAGCTCCTGCGGGAATAGCCCCACCCGGCCGCGGTTGGCCCCGGGGAGCGGTCGGGTATAGGTTGAGCTTCCGGCCGCAGGCCGGGCAATCACTGGAGGGAGCAGCCGTGAAGCGACTTGCCGCAACGACTCTGAGCCTGGTCCTCGGCTGGGCGGCCCTCGGCGCCGCCGCCGCCACCTCGACGTCGCGGTCGGTGGCGGTGACCCCGCGGACGGTGGCCCTCGGAGAGACGCTGACCATCGTCTTCGTCACTCCGAGAGCCGGCCCCGCCCGCGCTTATCACGTGCGCCTGCGCGCGGTCAACCCCGGTGACGTCTACTCCAACCCGTGCCTGGCCCGCCTGGACTTCTTCAACCCCAAGCCGGTGGCCGCCCACGCCCGCCTGCGCTTCGCCTACCGCCTGAGCGCCAGCCAGGGGCCCTGCCTCGGGCCCTGGCGGGTCGACGTCCAGCGCGCGGGGCTCACCGTCGTCCCCGGCGCCCGCTTCACCCTCGGCTAGGAAGCGGTCAGTCGGAGGCCGAGAAGGCGGACAGCCCGGTGTCGCAGGCGTAGCTCCCGGTCGGGCCGCTCAGCGACCCCTTGGACTGGACGGTGCCGGTGATCTTGGTCCCCCGCTTGTTGACCCGGCCGGTGATCGACCCGGAGAACTGGGCGGTGGTTCCCGGCGACACCGTCTGGGGTCCGGTGTCATAGCTCGCCTTGAAGCGCCCGCTGGCCGAGACGGGGACCGCGTTGTAGACGTCGAAGTCGCGGACGTGGGTCCCGTCAGAGCACGGCGCCCGGTAGGCGAAGAGCACGCCCCGGACCTGCCGGCGGTCGCGCGAGAGGACGATCGACACCGCGCCTTCACCGACCGACGCCACGTAGCTGACCCCCTTGGGCCGGGCCGCGGCGCTCACCCTGGCCAACGCTGCGGCCGTCGACGGGGCGGACGCCGCCCACGCCGCCGGGACCCCGGCGATCGTCCCCGCCGCCGCCAGCCCGATGAGCGCCTTCGCCTTTGCGTGCATGGTGCCTCCTGCCGTGGATCGCCCCTGCGCCCGCGAGTGGGCACTCTGACGCTAGCGGCGGCCCGGCCCGCCGTGTGTGACGGTCGTCACACACGCGGTCAATTGACCGACGGATCGAGTGGCATCCGCGCCACCAGGGCGTACTCACCGCCCTTGCGCTCGAGCACCGTGCTCCACAGCTCGTGGCCGGCCTCGACCCACGGATCCTCGGGGGCCAAGCTCTCGAGGATCCATGCCTCCTGGGCGAGCTCGGCGTCGAGCTGACCCGGACCCCAGCCGGAATGGCCGGCGAAGCACCGGGCGCGGCGGACTCCGCCGTCGAGCATCTCGGCGCTGGCCTCGATGTTCGGCAGGCCGAGATCCCCGGAGATGAGCAGCGCCGCCAGCGAGCGGTCGTCGAACTCGGCGAGCACGATCACGGCGCCCGGCTCGACCGGACCGCCGACGTAGACGCGCTCGTAGTCGGTGCACACCGGGGCCAGGCGCTCGACCGCGTCGGCGACCAGGAGCTCAGACGGTCGGTTGAGCACCAGCCCGAGGGCGCCGTTCTCGTCATGGGCGGCGACGAGCAGAACGGTTCGGCTGAAGTTGGGGTCGACCAGGGTCGGCGAGGCGATCAGCAGCTGACCGCGGAGCGATTCCATCTCTGAAAGGTAGTGCCCGGGGCCGGGCGGGCCCACCCCTGGCACCCGCTACCCTCCGGGTATGGCGGTCGAGGCCACCCACTTCACCGATCCCGGCTGTCCCTGGGCCTATTCGGCCAGCCCCGCCCTGGCTGCCCTCGAGTGGCGCTACGGCGACCAGCTGCACTGGCGCCTGGTGACCATCGGCCTGACCGAGGACGCCGGCCAGTACCTGGCCCGCGGCTACACGCCGCTGCGCCAGGTCCACGGGTACATGATGTTCCGGGACCGCTTCGGCATGCCCTTCTCCACCGAGCCCCGGGCCCGCATCTCGGCCACCGCCCGCGCCTGCCGGGCGATCGTCGCCACACGCCTGCAAGCGCCCGCGCTCGAGCACGCCGTGTTCCGGGCCCTCCAGTTCGGCAACTTCACCGACTCGGTGGTCTTCGACGAGGACGCCGATCTCCTGCGCGCCCTGACCCGGGTCGAGGGGCTCGACGCCGGGGCGGTGCTGGCCGCCCTCGGCTCGCCCGAGGTCACCGAGGCCTACCAGCGCGACCGGGCCGAGGCTCGGACCGCCGCCGGCGGCCCCACCGAGTTCCAGGGGAAGGCGGCCGATTCCGACGGCGCCGTGCGCTACACGGCTCCCTCGCTCATCTTCGAGCAGGACGGCCGTCGCCTGGAGGCCGGCGGCTTCCAGACCATCGAGGCCTACGACGTGATCATCGCCAACCTCGACACCTCGCTCGAGCGGACGCCGCCCCCCGAGAGCCCCCTGCCCGCCCTCGAGCGCTTCCCCGACGGCCTCACCACCCAGGAGGTGGCCGCCGTCATGGCCGGGAGCCTCCAGGACCCCGACCGCCTCGCCGCCGAGCAGGCGCTGGTCGAGCTTGCCTGCGCCGGCACCGTCGCCCGCCTGCCCCTCGGCGACGACGCGCTCTGGCGCGTCAGCCGCCCGGCGGCCGCAGCGGACGGGGCCGGTAGCGCCCGCGCCGCTCGGTCGCCCGCCGTCGCCTGACCCCCGGCGGGGACCTGGTGCTCCCCTTCTGGGTGTCCATCGGCTGCCTCTCGCTCGCCCAGGGCGGCCTCGTCCTCCTGCCCCGCCCCGAGCCCTTCCCGGTCCTCGCCCGGCTGGGCAGCCGGTGGTGGGCGCTCGTCCCGTCGGCGTCGGTCGCCGCCGTGGTGGCCGGGGTGAGCGCGTCCGGGGATACGGCGCAGGCCCTCACCTACCTGGCCCTGGCCGGAGTCCCCGTGCTCGCCGCCATCGCCCTGGCCCGGGCGGTCCGTCGCGGGACCCCGGTCCTCGCCCTGGCCGTGGTGGGGCTGTTCGCCGTGGCCTGGGCGGCGCGCAGCTCGCTGGCCGGCCAGACGGCGGGACTCCTCCTCGACGCCCTCAGCTGCGTGACGCTCGGCGCCCTGCTCGCCGCCGTGGCGCCGGCGCGCTGGCTGAAGCTCGGGATCCTCGCCATGGCCGTGGTCGACGCCGTGCTCGTCCTCGCCGACCTCCTACAGGCCCCCAACCGGGTACTGGTCGCCGCCGCGCCGCCGCACGGGCTGCCCCAGCTCCAGAGCGTGGCCTTCGGCTCGGCTCAGATGGGCTACGGCGACCTGTTCATCGCCGCCGCCCTCGGGGCTCTCCTCGCCGCCGCCGGCCCGACCCGGCGTCGGGCCGGCGCCCTGACCGCCGCCTTCGCCGTCACCTTCGACCTCCTCTTCCTCTGGGTGCCCGAGCTCCCGGCCACCGTGCCCGTCGCCCTCGCCCTGATCGGCGTCGAGCTCGCCGCCCGGGGCAGCCCGCGCCGGCCGGCGGCCCGCGTCGCCGGCGCCTCGGCGGCTGGCCGGCTTTAGCCCTGCAGGCCGCGGCCGAGGAGGCCCATGACCGGGAGCTTGACCTGGCCGTGGCGCAGGCCGAGGGCGGCGCGAGCGGCGTTGGCCCCGCACGTCCCGTGCACGCCGCCCCCGGGATGGGCCGAGGCCGAGGCGAGGAACAACCGGCGCAGCGGGGTGTGGGGGCCGGCCAGTCCCCGGGAGGGCCGGAAGATGAACTGCTGGTGCAGCTGCGAAGTCCCGCCGTTGATCGCGCCGTTGATCAGGTTGGCGTTGGTCGCCTGCATCGACTTGGGGGTGAACACGTGGCGACCGCGGATGAGCTGGCGGAAGCCCGGAGCCAGGGCCTCCACCTCGGCCTCGATGCGCTCGGCGATCCGTTCCTCGTCGGACTCGTCCCAGCGTCCGGTGATGCCCTCGCCGGCGTCGCCCCTGATCTCCTGGGGCACGTGGGTGTAGGCCCAGGCGGTGTCGTGGCCGGCCGGGGCGCGCGCCGGGTCGAAGTGGGCGTACTGCCCCATCACCAGGTAGGGATGCTCGGGGACGAGGGATCGCGCCAGCTCGCCCGAGTGCTTGGCCAGGGCGTCGACGTCGTCGCCCACGTGGAGGGTCCCGGCCCGGCGAGCCGGCTCCGCCGCCCAGGGGATGGGCCGGGTCAGGGTCCAGTCGACCTTCACCGTCGCGCTGTCGTACTCGAAGCGCTCGAGCGCGGCCAGGAGGCCGGCGGGGAGGTCCTGGGCGGCGAGGAGGCGCCGGTAGAGCTGGGGGGCGCCGACGTCGGCGAGGACGGCCCACCGGGCGCCGAAGTCCTCGCCGCCCGTCGTCCTCACCCCGGTGGCCCGCCCCCGGTGGACGGTGATGGAGGAGACCTCCTGGTCGAGGAGGACGGTCCCGCCGCGCGCGGTCAGGCGCTCGACCATCGCCCGGGTCAGCTGCCCAGCGCCACCCCGCGGGACCGGAAAGCCCCGCTCCTGACCGAGCGCGGTGAGGACCCAGCCGTAGGTTCCGCTCGGCGGGGTGTCGGGGCCGAGATCGGCGTGCAGGGCGCTCCCGGCGAGGAGCCGGCGGCCGCCCTCGCCCGAGAAGCTCTCCTCGCCCATCCGCCGGACGGTGAGCAGCGAGAAGCGGATGAAGTCGACGAGCTCCCGGGGGCCGAGGCGGGCGGCGAGCCGCAGTCCGGCCCCGACGGGGGGAAAGGGGTCGAACAGGGTCCCGAGCAGGTGGTCGCCGACCCGCTCCCACAAACGGTAGAGCTCGCGCCAGGCCTCACCGTCGCCGGCGGCGTAGCGTTCGAGTGAGGCGGCGGTCTCCTCGAGGTCGGTGGAGAGGATCGGGCAGTCCCCGGCCCGGCTCGGGTGGGCGATCACCGTGTCGCTCTTGACCCACTCGAGGCCGTGCTCCTCGAGCTCGAGCCCGCGGATGTGGGGGGAGGCGGCGCCGAGCGGGTAGAAGGCGGAGAAGACGTCGTTGACGAAGCCGGGCTCGATCATCTCCGCCGAGCGGACGCTGCCGCCGGGATGGGGGCCGGCCTCGAGGACGAGGACCTCCCAGCCGGCGTCGGCCATGACGTTGGCGGCGACCAGGCCGTTCGAGCCCGAGCCGACGACGATGGCGTCGGCGCTCATCGGCCGGGCGTCCGCGGCGGCGGGGCGATGGCTGCCGGCCGGGTCACCGGCGCTCGTCGGCGGTGCTTCGGTGGCGCCGGATGTCCCAGCGCGACGGGCTGTCGGTGTCCTTCATGGTCACCGTCCCCTCGGCCAGGCTCTTCAGGCGCTCGAGGGAGAGCTCGTTGCGACCGCGGACGAGGAGGTGGGTCACCGGGTTGAAGATCAACGCCGTGGCCAGGTCGCCCGCCTGCTCGGTCATCGTCACCTCGGTGCCCCGGCCGCGCCGGCGCAGCTCGAGGGTGACCCGCGCCGTCCCCAGGGGGCGGGCCTTGGCCTTGATGCGCAGCATGCGCGGAGGGTCGACCGCCTCCACCACGGTGCGATCCTTGACCTGGAGGGGCCCGATGCCCACCGCGTGGTGGAAGGCGCTGCCCTCGGCCGGCCAGTCGTCGTCGAAATCGCGGATCCGGCGCGAGCCGACGACCCAATAGGCGTAGGTGCGCGGGTCGGCGAGGACGGCAAAGACCCGCTTGGGGGATGCGTCGATCTGACAGCGGTTGCGCGACACGCGGCTCCAGGTTCCTCGTCGTGGACTTGGGATGACGCTTCCCCGACGGCCACCGGATCAATCGGCAGCCTGGGCCGCGTCCCGGCCCGCCGGGCTCGGCACGTCGGGTTCCCCTGCCCTCAGGCCGGCGCCGGAGCGGGCGCCGGCGACTGACCCGCGGCCTGGGTCCGCGCGAGGCGAGCGGTGCCCAGGGCGCACAGGCCGAGGGTGGCCAACGCGGCGAGGGTCACCGCCGCACCCAGGGCCGGGGTGATGACCCGCTGCTGGAGGCCGATCTGAACCACCGCCGCCGGGACGCCGAGTTGGGCGGTGGCGATCAGGCCGGCGGCCGGGGGCTGGCGGGTGACCAGCCCGGCGAGCACGTGGATCACGGCGTTGAGGGCGACGAGGAGGCCGGTCACCAGCAGGAGGCGGGGCCGATCGACCAGGGCGCTGACGTCGAGGCGGGCGCCGAGCACCACGAAGAACAGGGGGACGAAGAAGCCCTCGGCCACGCCCCGCACCTGGGTCGAGAGCCGCTTGGGCCCACCGAGGGCGGCCACCACCAGGCCCATGCCGAACCCGCCGAGCAGGACGCTGGTACCGCTCTCCTGGGCCACCCAGGCGAGGCCGAAGAGCACGGCCAGGGAGAGGCGCAGGTCGAGCGCCCAGCCGCGGCGCTTGGAGCGCTTGCGCAGATGACGCACCCAGGCCCGTCCGCGCAGGGCCCGGGCGATGAAGAGGACGGCCACGGCGCACCCGGCGACGAGCAGGCCCCCGAGGGCGGCGCGGGCGGCGTGGCTGGGGGCGAGGACGAGGGGCACGGCGAGGATCGCCGCGACGTCGGCCACCGTGATCCAGGCGATCACCACCAGCGCCGGGGGGCCGTCGAGGCGGCGCTCCTGGAGCATCGGCAGCGCGATGGCCGCCGAGCCTGAGGCGAGGATCACCGCGTAGACCCCGGCGTGGCCGGTCCCGGCCAGCGCGGCCACGGCCAGCCCGCCGAACGGGGAGGCGAGGGCCGCCGCGGTCGCGGCCAGGCCTCCCCGGACCAGCGCGCGGCGCAGGCGCTGGTCGTGGAGGGGGACGTGCATCCCCACCGTGAGCATGAGCATGGCGAACCCGGCCTCGGCCAGGAAGGACAGCGTCACGTCGCCGGTGTGGATGATGTCGAGGCCGCTGCGGCCGAGGATCACCCCGGCGAGGATCTCGCCGACCACCACCGGCGCGAAGGCCTGCCGGCCGGCGGCGAGGAGCGGGCCGGCCAGGCCGGCGGCCACGATCAGCGCGAGGTCGCCGAGGCTCACCGGGGCGCCGCTCCGGTCAGGTCCGCCAGAGCAGCCGGCCGGGGACCCGGGTCCCCTCGTCGGCTCCGAACGCCGCCGAGACCCGGTGGTAGCCGTCGGCGATCACCAGGTACTCGCGCACGCCGCCGACCAGGAGGATCGGCGAGAGCGGCTCGCCGGCGTCGATCTTGTCCTTCTTGGCCTTCACCTCGTCGCTCTCGTGGGGGCCGAGCGCCGGCAGTCCGGCCGCCCGCAGGACGTCCTTGGCCGCCCAGTCCGCCCCCGGCGCCGCCCGCAGGCCGGCGAGGATGGCGGGCAGTGAGGTCGCCGCCACCAGCAGGCTGAGGAAGCTCTCGGCGGCCGCGTAGTCCTTCTCCTCGGGTTCCTCGAGCCAGCGCACGGGCCTCCCAGGGGACATCGGCCCAGTCTACGACCGGCGGCGGGCACCGGGCGGCGAGCACCGGTCCGCGCCGGACGAGCACGGGATAGCATCGCCTGCCTGATGACGATCACCGTGAACCTCCCCGACGGCCGGCCCCTCGAGCTGCCTGACGGGGCCAGCGGGGCCGACGCGGCCGCCGCCATCGGGCCGGGGCTGTCACGGGCGGCCCTGGCCGTCGAGGTCGACGGCGAGCTGCGCGACCTCGCCCGGCCGGTGGCCGACGGCGCGGGGATCGCCATCGTCACCCGCTCGAGCGGGCGGCAGGCCCTTGAGCTGATCCGCCACGACGCGGCCCACGTCCTCGCCGCCGCGGTCACCGAGCTCTACCCGGGGGTGAAGATCTCCATCGGCCCGCCGATCGACCAGGGCTTCTACTACGACTTCGAGTTCCCCCCCGGCGTCGCCCTCTCCGAGGCCGACTTCCCGGCCGTCGAGGCCCGGATGCGCGAGCACGTCAAGGCGGGGGAGATCTTCGTGCGCGAGGACGTCCCCGTGGCCGACGCCCGGGAGCGGTTCGCGGCCGCCGAGCAGGACTACAAGGTCGAGCTCATCGACGACCTGGTGGCGGCCGCCGCCCCGGACGCGCCGCTGGAGACGGTCTCCCTCTACACCAACGGCCCGTTCACCGACCTGTGCCGCGGCCCCCACGCCCCGAGCACCAGGACGGTCAAGGCGTTCAAGCTCCAGTCGGTGGCCGGGGCCTACTGGCGGGGGGACTCGAGCCGGACGATGCTGACCCGCGTCTACGGGACTGCCTTCTTCTCGGCCGAGGACCTCGCCGAGCACCTCGAGCGCCTCGAGCAGGCCCGGGCCCGCGACCATCGCAGGCTCGGCCGCGAGCTCGGCCTCTTCCACTTCAGCGAGCTCTCGCCCGGCTCGGCCTTCTGGCTGCCCCACGGGACCACCCTCTACAACACCCTGGTCGGGGTCTCGCGCGAGCTGACGGCCAAGCACGGCTACGACGAGGTCAAGACGCCCCAGCTCTACGACGCCGAGCTCTGGCGGATCTCCGGCCACTGGGACAAGTACCGCGAGCACATGTTCGTCACCGAGTCCGAGGACCGCCAGATGGCGCTCAAGCCGATGAACTGCCCCGGCCACTTCCTCCTCTACAAGTCCCAGCGCCACTCCTACCGCGACCTTCCGGTCCGCTACGCCGAGCCCGGTCTGCTCCATCGCAACGAGGCGTCGGGCACCCTCCACGGCCTGCTGCGGGTCCGCCACTTCACCCAGGACGACGCCCACATCATGTGCACCGATGACCAGATCCAGGCCGAGGTCGCCGGCTGCCTGGACTTCGGCTTCGAGATCTACCGGATGTTCGGCTTCACCCCCGAGCTCGAGCTCTCGACCCGTCCCGAACAGCGCCTCGGCGACGACGCCCTCTGGGACCGGGCCGAGGCCCAGCTCACCCAGGCGCTCGAGAGCCGCGGGCTGCCCTACAAGGTCAACGCCGGTGACGGCGCCTTCTACGGCCCGAAGATCGACCTCCACATGACCGACGCCATCGGGCGCTCATGGCAGCTGGGCACCGTCCAGCTCGACTACGGGAACCCCGAGCGGTTCGACATGACCTACACCGGGGCCGACAACGCCGAGCACCGGCCGGTGGTCATCCACCGCGCCCTCATGGGCACCTTCGAGCGCTTCATCGGCATCCTCACCGAGCATTACGCCGGCGAGTTCCCGGTCTGGCTGACCCCGGTCCAGGCCATCGTCCTGCCCATCTCCGACCGCCTGGCCCCGGCGGCGGCCGGGGTGCTGGGCGCGCTCCGCGACGCCGGCATACGCGGCGAGATCGACGCCAGGACCGAGTCGATCGGGCGCAAGATCCGCGACGCCGAGCTGCGCAAGATCCCCTACATGCTGGTGGTCGGCGACCGCGAGGCGGCCGACGGCACCGTCGCCGTGCGCGAGCGCCATCGCGGCGACGGCGGCAGCGTGCCGGTCGCCGAGCTGGTGGCCCGGATCAGCGCGCAGACGCGCCAGCGCTCGGCGTAGGCGGGCGTCCGTCCCGGGGAGATGACGGGCCGCGGGGCGACCCTGAGCCGCCGGCGAGTCAGCGGCTGGTCCGCAGGCGCCGGTTGCCCGAGACCTCGGGCGCCCGGTCGGAGGGGAAGGCGCCCCGGCCGGAGTTGCGCGACGCCCGCAGGCCTCCGCGCACGGCATTGCCGATGACCTCGAGGCCGTGGGTGTTCCCGGCCAGCCGCAGCGATCCGCCGACGGTGTTGGGGAGGCAGCCGTCGTCGCCCGAATCGCCGATGAGGACGAATCCGCGGGCGCCACCGACAGAGATCGAGCCCCGTGTCCGGGAGGCGCACACGCGCATGCCCGCGCCTGCGCTGACCCGGACCCCGCCGCTGATCGTCGAGCCCTCGACGTCGAGGGCCGCCCCTCGCCACACGACGACGCCTCCCGGTGAGGTGAGCGCGCGTGAGGCAGGTCGAGCCCGTCCGCACGACCACGGCTCCCACATGGTCGCCGGTGATGGTGCGGGTACCGGCGAAGGTGTTGATCCCCGCCACCACGCCGATCAAGCCTCGCTCCGCGAAGCTGGATCCGACCGCCTGGCAGGTGGTGGCGTTGGGGCAGGCGACGCCCGCGAGCTTCGTCACCGGGAGGAACGCCACCGGGCCCGGGCGCCCGCCGCTGATGGGTACCACCGCGCCCGACGAGGCCGGGCCCCCCATGCCGGGGGTTTAGGGTCAGCACCAGGCCGGCGAGGTGACGAACCACAATCCGCGAACGCGGCCCCGGCGCCGCAAGTTGCGCCCGAGCCGCTCCGCGGTGGCAAGATCAGCTACGTCGGCCCGGAAAGAGCCAGAGCCCCAGGCCGGAGATGTCGCCGGTCGGGCGCGACGAGGCTTCGCTCCGGCCAGGTGACACCAAGAAAACCAAGCGCGCCGCCGGCAACCCGGCTATACTCGACCATCTTGGCCCCAGCGACATCCACCACGCAGCGCGGCCGTACGGCTTGACGCGCTCGCGGCTCCATTGATGGCGAAACCCCGCGACCCCGCGCCGCGGATGGCTGAACGGGACGTAGCCTAGTGCCGGTTCCCCGTAGGTTCGATCGTCGTCCGCCCGAGCGGGACACGACGCGGATCAACGAGCGTATCCGGGTAGCCGAAGTCCGCCTGATCGGCGAGGACGGGGCGCAGATCGGCGTCCTGAAGATCGACGACGCCCTTCGCTACGCCCAGAACCGCGACCTCGACCTCGTCGAGGTGGCACCCGAGGCCAAGCCTCCGGTGTGCCGGGTCCTCGACTACTCGAAGTACAAGTACGAGCAGGCCCAGAAGGTCAAGCAGGCGCGCAAGCACCAGCAGCAGATCACCATCCGCGAGATCAAGTTCCGCCCGAAGATCGCTCAGCACGACTACGACACCAAGAAGGGCCACATCGAGCGGTTCCTCAAGCACAAGGACAAGGTCAAGGTGACGATCATGTTCCGGGGGCGCGAGGTCACCCACCCCGAGCGGGGCGTGATGATCCTCGACCGTCTGGCCGACGAGCTGGCCGAGCTGGCCATCGTCGAGCAGCGCCCGATCCAGGACGGACGCAACATGACGATGATGCTCGGCCCCTCCAAGGCGGTGCTCGCCGGTCAGTTCGACGACAGCCACCGGGGCGAGGTCACCCAGGAGGCGATGGACCAGGGCGCCGAGGTCGGTTCCGACGGGACCGCCGTCGCGGCCGACGGGTCCGCCCCGGCGGCTGACCGGGCCGAAGGCGCCGTGGCGTCGGTTCCGGCACCCGACGGCGCCGCCCCGACCGCCGGCGCCGGCGACGGCGCGGCTGCGGCGGACCCGGCCGACGGAGCCTCCGCCAACGGCGGCCCCGCCACCCCGTCCGCTCCCGAGGCCGCTCCCGAAGAAGTCCAGTCCGAGCCGGTGCCGCCGCCGACGAGCGAAGCGATGGCCGCCCTCCCACCGCGTCGGGACCGCCAGGCCCCGGCCGACGCCCCGGCCCTCGCCGAGGCGACCCCCAAGTCGCGCTAGCCCCGCCGCCGCGCGCCGAGCCGCCGCGACCGCTAACCTTCGACGCCGCGATGCCCAAGATGAAGACTCATTCCGGCGCCAAGAAGCGCTTCAAGGTCACCGGGACCGGGAAGGTCCGCGGCCGCCACGCCTTCACCAGCCACATCCTCGGCAAGAAGTCGCCCAAGCGCAAGCGGACGCTCGGGAATCCGGCGATGATCTCCAAGGATGACGCCCCGCGGGTCAAGAAGCTGCTCGGGGTGGGCAAGTGACCCGGGTCAAGCGGTCGGTCAGCGCCCGCAAGAAGCGCCGGGCCACCCTCGAGCGGACCAAGGGCTTCCGGGGCGAGGCGAACTCGAACTACAAGCGGGCCAAGGAGGCCCTGCTCAAGGCCGACGCCTACGCCTACCGCGACCGGCGCAACCGCAAGCGCGACTTCCGGCGCCTGTGGATCACCCGGATCAACGCGGCCGCCCGCCAGAACGACATGAGCTACTCGACCTTCATCCACGGCCTCGGCCTCGCCGGCATCGAGCTCGACCGCAAGGTCCTGGCCGACATCGCCGTCCGCGACCCTGAGACCTTTCGCCGATTCGCCGATGCCGCCCGCGAGGCGTCGGCCGCCTGACCGCAGCCGCCGACACACGAACCTCCCGGGCGCCGCTTCCATCGAGAACGGCGCCTTTTTTCGTTTGATGATCTCCTCTCCCGACAACCGGTACCTCAAGGAGCTGCGCAAGCTCGGCCGCCAGGCCGGACGGACCCGGGCTGGGCGCTTCGCCGCCGAGGGCGAGGACCTCCTCGCCGCGGCGGCCGCCGCCGGCTGGGAGCCGGTGGTCCGCCTCTGCCCGGCCGGACTGGCGCCGGCCGGCGACGCCGGCTGGCTCGAGGTCGCCCCCCGCCTGCTCGACGCCGTCTCCACCCTCGGCTCCGGCACCCGGGCCATCGCCGTCTACGAGCAGCGCTGGGCACCCCGGCCGACCGGTCCGGTCTGCGTCTACCTCCACGGGGTCGGCGACCCCGGCAACGTCGGCACCATCATCCGGGCCGCCCACGCCTTCGGCGCCGCCTCGGTCGCCCTCGGACCGGGTTGCGCCGACCCCTACGGCCCCAAGGCGGTCCGCGCCAGCATGGGGGCGGTGTTCTCGGTGGCGGTGGCCCGGGTCGACGGGCCGGCCGAGCTCCCCGGCGAGCTCGTCGGCCTCGACGCCGGGGCCGGCGAGCCGCTGGCCGGCCCCTTCGCCCCCGAGCTGACCCTCCTCGTCGGGGCCGAGCGCGACGGCCTCGGCCCCGAGGCACGGGACGCCTGCCACCGGCTGGCGGCCATCCCCCAGGCCGCCGGACACTCGCTGAACGCGGCCATGGCGGCCACCATCGGCCTCTACGAGATCGCCCGCCGGCACCCGCCGGCCCCGGCCGCCGTGGACCCCGCCGCCGGGCCGGGGCCGCCCCGGGGGAGGGCGGGGCGATGAGCGCGACCGAGCGGATCGCCGCCCTCCGTGCCGAGGCCGAGGCGTCGATCGCCGCCGCCGGGGATAGCGCCGGCCTCGAGGAGCTCCGGGTCCGCCACCTCGGTCGCAAGGCCGAGCTGCCCCGGCTCCTGCGCGGGGTGGCCGCCCTGCAACCGTCGGAGCGGGCCGCGGTCGGGCGGGCGGCCAACGAGGCCCGCCGGGCCCTGGAGGCGCTGATCGCCGCCCGGGAGGCCGAGCTCGAGGCCGGGGAGCTCGAGCGGCGCCTGGCCGGCGACCGGGTCGACGTCACCCTGCCCGGCGACCCGCACCAGGCCCCGGGGCGCCTGCACCTGCTGACCCAGACCCGGCGGGAGGTGGAGGACGTCTTCCTCGGCCTCGGCTTCTCCATCGTCGAGGGGCCGGAGATCGAGCTCGTGGAGTACAACTTCGACGCCCTCAACCACGACCCGACCCACCCGGCCCGGGCCCGGAGCGACACCTTCTACGTCTCCGACGGCGTCCTCCTGCGCACCCACACCTCGCCGATGCAGGTCCGGGTCATGGAGCACCGGCCGCCGCCGCTCTACGTGATCGTCCCCGGGCGGGTCTACCGCCCCGACAACGACGCCACCCACACCCCCCAGTTCCACCAGATCGAGGGGCTGGCGGTCGACGAGGGGATCACCCTGGCCGACCTCAAGGGCACCCTCCTCGCCTTCGCCCAGGCCATCTTCGGCGACGAGCGCGAGATCCTCCTGCGCCCGCACTTCTTCCCGTTCACCGAGCCGAGCGTCGAGGTCGACGTGTCGTGCTTCGCCTGCCGGGCCGGTCGCCGCCCGGACGGGTCGCGCTGCTCGCTGTGCAAGGGCTCGGGGTGGCTGGAGATCCTCGGCGCCGGGATGGTCGACCCCAACGTCTTCGCCCACGTCGCCCGCCGGCGCGGCGACCCCGACGGCGACGGTCCCTACCGCGGCGGACGGGTCCAGGGCTTCGCCTTCGGCCTCGGCATCGAGCGGATCGCCATGCTCAAGCACGGCGTCCCCGACCTGCGCCTGTTCTACGAGAACGACGTCCGCTTCCTGGAGCAGTTCTGATGCTCGTCCCCGTGCGCCTCCTGCGCCGGTTCAGCGACCCGCCGCTCTCCACCGGAGAGCTCGCCGCCCGGCTGACCATGACCGGTACCAAGGACGAGCGCGTCTTCCACCACGGGGTGGCCGACCCCGCCCGGTTCGTCGTCGGCCACGTCCTCGCCGTCCGCCCCCACCCGGATGCCGACCGCCTGCGGGTGTGCACGGTCGACGTCGGCGAGGCCGACCCGTCGACCATCGTCTGCGGGGCCCCCAACGTGGCCGCCGGCCAGACGGTGGCGGTG
The DNA here is from genome assembly GCA_034664565.1 of Solirubrobacteraceae bacterium. GTDB lineage: Bacteria > Actinomycetota > Thermoleophilia > Solirubrobacterales > Solirubrobacteraceae > Palsa-513. The sequence continues at coordinate 16,771 of JAXDHJ010000044.1, read as the reverse complement.
GCCCGCCCCGGGGCGCGCCTCCCGGGCGCGGGCAAGCTCCGGGCGGCCAAGCTCCGCGGGGTGGTGAGCGAGGGGATGATCCTCTCGGCGGCCGAGCTTGCCATCGGCGTCGAGGCCTCGGGGATTCTGGAGCTGGACTCGCCGGCTCGGCCAGGCACCCCCCTGGACACGGTCCTGCCCCTGGGCACCGATGTCATCGAGTTCGAGATCACCCCCAACCGGTCCGACTGCCTCGGGGTCTACGGGATCGCCCGCGAGGTTCATGCCTCGACCGGGGCGCCGCTCGCCCCGCCGCCCTGGGCCGAGGACCCGGGCGGCGCCACGGGAGACGCCGGCGGCGTCCGGGTGGTCGTCGAGTGCCCCGACCTGTGCCCCCGCTTCATGGCCCGGGCGTTCACCGGGATCCGCATCGGACCCTCGCCCCCGTGGCTGACGGCCGATCTCACGGCCGCCGGGATGCGGCCGATCAACAACGTGGTCGACATCACCAACTACGTGATGCTCCTCACCGGGCAGCCCCTCCACGCCTTCGACCTCGATCGGGTGGCCGGACGCCGGCTGGTCGTCCGCCGGGCGACCGACGGGGAGCCGGTGCGCACCCTCGACGGCCAGGAGCGGCGCCTTGATCCGGAGATGGTGGTGATCTGCGACGACGACGGTCCGACCTCGATCGCCGGGATCATGGGCGGCGCCCGCTCGGAGGTGGCGCCGGCGACGGTGTCGGTGCTGCTCGAGGCGGCGACCTGGATCGGCGCCAACATCCAGGGCAGCTCCGGTCGCCTGGGCCTGCGCAGCGAGGCGTCGGGGCGCTTCGAGAAGGGGCTCGAGCCGGAGGGCGCCGCCGAGGCGCTCGCCATGGCCAGCGCCCTGCTCGTCGGGTCCTGCGGCGCCCGGGTCCTGCCCGGCACCATCGACGTCGGCGGCCCCGGCCCGCCGCCGCAGGTCATCCGCCTGCGCCCGGTGCGACTGCGCAAATTGCTGGGCGCCCCGGTCGCCCCCGAGCGGGTGTCGGAGATCCTCGCCTCGCTCGGCTTCGGGGTGGCCGTCGCTCCCGACACCGGGGTGGCGGCCGGGGGCGGCCACTCGCGCCCGGACGAGCTCGGGGCGCTCGCGGTCAGCGTCCCGTCCTTCCGTCGCACCGACGTCACCCGCGAGGTCGACCTGATCGAGGAGGTGGCCCGGATCGACGGCGTCGACCGCCTCCCCGCCACCCTGCCGCCGCTGCGGGCCGCCGGGCGCCTGACCGCGGCCCAGCGGGCGCGCCGCCGGGCCCAGGACATCCTCGCCGGCCGCGGCCTGCACGAGGTGGTCGGCTGGTCCTTCGCCGCCCCCGACCTCCTCGACCGCCTGCGCCTCCCGGCCGGTCACCCGATGCGCCGGGTGGTGGTGATCGAGAACCCCCTGTCCGAGGCCCAGTCGCTGATGCGCCCGACCCTGCTCGGCTCGCTCTTGGACATCGCCCGCCACAACGTGGCGCGGGGGGCGGTCGACCTGGCCATCTTCGAGTCGGGCACGGTGTATCGCCGCCATGGCGATCCCGCCCAGGCGGCGGCGGCCGGGGCCGGCCCGGCCGACGAGCACCACGGCCTCGGCCTCCTGCTCACCGGCGCCCCCGGGCCGGGGTCTTGGCGCACCGGACCGCCGCCGCCGGCCGACTTCTTCGCCGCCAAGGAGCTGGTCGGCGCCGTGCTCGACGGGCTGCGGCTGCCGTGGTCGGTGGCCCCCGCCGGCTGGCCCTTCCTCCATCCGGCGCGCAGCGCCGAGGTGCTCGTCGGCGAGCGGCGGATCGGGCTGGTCGGGGAGGTCCACCCCCTGGTGGCCGCCGCCTGGGACCTCGGACAGACGGTGGTCGGTGCCATCAACCTCGACTTCGTCGCCGAGGCGTCCCCCGCCGTGCCCACCTTCCGAGCCTTCGGCGACTTTCCCGCCGTGCGCCAGGACCTCTCGGTCATCGTCGGCGACGACGTCCCCGCCCAGGCGGTGGTCGATGCCGTGCGCCACCACGGCGGTCCGGCCCTGGTCGACGTCGACGTCTTCGACGTCTACCGCGGCCCCCAGGTCGGCGCCGGGCGCACGTCGCTGACCCTTCACCTCGAGTTCCGCGCCGCCGAGCGCACCCTCACCGACGACGAGGTGGCGACCTGGCGGGCGGCGATCGTCGCCGGGCTGGCCGAGGGGCTGGGGGGTGAGCTCCGTGGCTGACCGCGGCCTGCGGGTCCTCGTCGCCGGGGCGACCGGCTTCGCCGGGGCGCTGGCCGCCAGCATCCTCTGGCGCCACCCCGACTTCGAGCTGGCCGCCGTCACCGCGCGCACCCAGACCGGGCGCCGGCTCGACGACGTCTACCCCCGCCACCGGGTGCCGCTCGCCCTCGAGCAGCTCGACCTCGACTCGGAGCGCCACGGCGGGGTCGACGCCGCGGTGATCGCCTACCCTCACGGCGCCTCGGCCCCGGTGGCCGCCGCCCTGCTCGAGCGCGGGGCCCGGGTCCTCGACCTGAGCGCCGACTTCCGCCTCCACGACCGGGCTGTCTACGAGCGGTGGTACGTCGCCCATCCCCATCCCGAGCTGCTCGGCCGCGCCGTCTACGGGCTGCCCGAGCTCCACCGCCAGCGGATCGCCGGGGCCGATCTCGTCGCCTGTCCCGGCTGCTATCCGACCGCCGTCCTGCTCGCCCTCGCCCCCCTCGCCGCGGCCGGCCTGATCGCCGACGTGGTGATCGACGCCAAGTCCGGGGTCTCCGGGGCCGGGCGCGAGCCGACCGACACCACCCACTTCGTCTCGGTGACCGAGAACGTCCGACCCTACGGGGTCGGCGCCCACCGCCACATGCCGGAGATCGACCAGGAGCTCGCCGCCCTCGGAGCCCCGGTGACCGCCGCCTTCACCCCCCATCTCGTCCCCCTCGACCAGGGCGAGCTCGTCTCCTGCTACGTGACCCCGACCCGGGCGGTGGCCCAGGAGGAGCTCGGCGGCATCTACGCGGCGCGTTACGCCGGGGAGCCGTTCGTCGAGCTGGCCGGGCGGCCACCCGGCATGCGCGACGTCCGTGACACCAACCTCTGCCGGATCGGGCTCCACGCCGACGAGCGAACCGGCAAGCTGTTCGTCTTCGCCGCCATCGACAACCTGTGGAAGGGCACCTCGGGCCAAGCCGTGCAGAACCTCAACCTGATGTTCGGCCTCGACGAGACGCGAGGTCTCCGGTGAGCGACTTCTTCGTCTCCCGCTGGTGCGAGCACCCGGCCCACGTGCGCGAGCTCGACCCCGGTTCGCCCCTCCCCGCCGGCTTTCGCGCCGCCGGGGTGGCCTGCGGCCTGAAGGCCGGGGGGGAGCTCGACCTCGGGCTGCTGGTCTGCGATGCCCCGGACACGGTCAGCGCCGCCCGCTTCTGCGACTCCGGGGTCCTGGCGGCGCCGGTGCTCGTCTGCCAGGAACGCTGTCGCCTGGACGCCCTGCGCGCGGTGGTGGCCAACTCCGGCGGGGCCAACGCCGCCACCGGCCGCCGCGGCCTCGACGAGGCGGCCCGGGTCCAGGGGGCGGGGGCGATCGTCGCCGGGGTCGAGGCCGACCAGGTCGCCGTGGCCTCGACCGGGGTGATCGGCGTCGTCCTGCCCGGGCAGCTGGTGGTCGCCGGCCTGCGCGAGGCCCACGGCGCCCTGCGCCCCGACGGGGCGGTCGACTTCGCGGCGGCCATCCGCACCACCGACGCCTTCGAGAAGCACGCCGCCCTCGAGGTCGAGCTGCCCTCGGGCACCGTGCGCCTGAGCGGCCAGTGCAAGGGGGCGGGGATGATCTCCCCCCGCTTCGCCACCATGCTCTGCTTCGTGGAGACCGACGCCGTGCTCGACGCCGAGACCGCCGACCTCCTGCTCGGGGTCACCGTCAAGCGGTCCTTCGACCGCATCTCGGTCGACGGCCAGCTCTCGACCAACGACACGGTGATCCTCATGGCCAGCGGGGCGAGCGGGGTGGCGGTGGCGGCCGAGACCGAGGACGAGCTGCGCTTCGGCGAGGCCCTCGACGCCCTCCTGCGCCAGCTGGCGCTGCTCATCGTCGCCGACGGCGAGGGCGCCCGCCGGGTGGGGCGGATCGTCGCCCGGGGCGGCGACGCCGGCGACGTCGAGCGCGTGGCCCGGGCGGTGGCCGACTCGCCGCTGGTCAAGACCGCCCTGTTCGGGGCCGACCCCAACTGGGGGCGGATCGCCCAGGCCATCGGCGGGGCGATGCCGGGGGCGGCGCCGCTGGCCTTCGACATCGCCATCGAGGGGGTCACCGTCTGTGCCGGCGGCGGCGCCGTCGCCCACGACGTCGAGGCACTCGGCCGGGCGGTGGCCGGCCGGGAGGTCGAGTACGAGGTCCGCCTCGAGGGCGAGGGCGCCGAGACCGAGGTGTTCTTCTCCGACCTCTCCTACGACTACGTGAAGATCAACGCGGAGTACACCACCTGATGCGCGACGTCGCCACCCTGCTCGAGGCGCTGCCCTACATCCGCGACTTCCACGGGCGCACGGTGGTCATCAAGTACGGCGGCTCGGCGATGGAGGATCCGGTGCTCTGCGAGGAGTTCGCCCGCGATGTCGTCCTCCTCAAGTACGTCGGCATGAACCCCATCGTCGTCCACGGCGGCGGCCCGGAGATCACCTCCTACATGGAGCGCCTGGGCATGAACGTCGAGTTCGTGGACGGGCTGCGGGTGTCCGACAAGGCGACGGTGGAGATCGCCAAGATGGTCCTCGTCGGCAAGCTCAACAAGGACATCGTCCTGCGCCTGAACCGCCACGGCCAGCCGGCGGTCGGGCTGTGCGGCGACGACGGCTCGCTGTTTCGGGTGCGCCGGCGCAGCTCGCCCGGCGGCCAGGACATCGGCTACGTGGGGGAGATCGAGCGGGTCGACGTCGACGTCATCCGCCACATCGCCCAGGACTACATTCCGGTCGTCGCCTCGGTGGGAGCCGACGCCGACGGCCAGTCCTACAACGTCAACGCCGACCCGGCCGCCTCGGCGGTGGCCCGGTCGATGCGGGCCCACAAGGTGATCTTCCTCACCGACGTGGCCGGCTGGCTGCGCGACCCGGCCGACCCGACGAGCCTGATCGGGCAGACCACGGTCGATCAGGTCGACGCGGCGCTCGAGGGGATCGGCGGCGGCATGCGACCCAAGCTCGAGGCCTGCGTCACCGCGGTGCGCGGCGGGGTCGGGGCGGCCCACATCGTCGACGGCCGGGTGCCCCACTCCCTGCTCATCGAGCTCTTCACCGACGCCGGCATCGGCACCAAGGTCTCCCCCGAGCCGTGACCGGCCGCGACGGCACGGGCGGCGGGCGGTGAGCGGCGTCGGCCGGGAGGGGAAGCAGGCCGGGGACGGCGTCGACGGGGGGCAGGAGGAGCCGGTGAGCAGTGTCGCCTGGGCCGACGACTACCTGACCGCCAACTACGCGCGCTACCCGGTGGAGTTCGTCCGCGGGGAGGGGGTGCGGCTGTGGGACGCCGAGGGCCACGAGTACCTCGACTTCCTGACCGGGATCTCGGTCTCGAGCGTCGGACACTGCCATCCGGCGGTGGTAGCCGCCATCCGCGAGCAGGCCGGGCGACTCCTGCACGTCGGCAACCTCTACTACACCGATCCCATGTCGCGCCTGGCGCGGCGCCTGGCCGAGAGCTCGCTGGGCGGGCGGGTGTTCTTCACCAACTCGGGCGCCGAGGCGGTCGAGGCGGCGCTGAAGTGCGCGCGCAAGGCCAAGCGCGGGGGGACCATCGTCTCCGTCCACGGCGCCTTCCACGGACGGACCTACGGGGCGCTGTCGGCCACCCCGCAGGAGGCCAAGCAGGCCCCGTTCGCCCCCCTGGTCGGCGGCTTCCTCGCCGTACCCCCCACGGTGGGGGCCCTGTCCGGGGCCGTCGATGACGCCACGGCGGCGGTGATCCTCGAGCCGATCCAGGGCGAGAGCGGCGTCCACGTCCTCCCCGACGAGGTCCTGCGCTGCGCCCGCGAGCTCTGCGACCGCCACCGGGCGGCGCTGATCTTCGACGAGGTCCAGACCGGCCTCGGGCGGACCGGCGTCCCCTGGGCCTACCAGCACGCGGGGGTGGTTCCCGACCTCCTGACCACGGCCAAGGCCCTCGGCGGCGGCCTGCCCATCGGGGCGATGATCACCGGCGAGCGGATGGCCGACACCTTCGCCCCCGGCGACCACGGCTCGACCTTCCCGGGGGGGCCGGTGGTGTGCGCCGCCGCCCACGCCGTGCTCGACGTCCTCCTCGACGACGCCCTCCTGGCCCGGGGCCGGGAGCTCGGCGAGCGCCTGCGCGAGTCGCTCGCCGTCCTGCCCCATGTCACCGCGGTGCGCGGGCGGGGCCTGATGATCGGCTTCGACCTCGACCTCGACGCCCCGCGGATCGCCCGCCGGGCCCTGCTCGAGGAGCGGCTGGTGATCAACGCCACCGGGCCCGTCACCCTGCGCCTGCTCCCGGCCCTGATCCTCGCGGAGGGCGACGCCGACGAGGCGCTGGGCCGGATCGCCCGCCTGCTCGGCGGGTGACCCGAGCCGGGGGCGGCCGGCTAGGAGGCCGCCCCGGCGGGCAGCTCGGGAAGGCTGGCCAGCGCCCTGGCCAGAGCGTCCACGTCGTCGTAGGTGAGCGAGGCGAAGTTGGCGTGGCGGTGGGCGATGTGCCCGGCCTCGTCGATGATGAACACCGTCCGCTTGGCCATGCTCAGGCGCTTGGCGTAGACCCCGTAGGCGGTGGCCACGGCCGCCTCGGTGTCGGCCAGGAGCGGTGTGGTCAGGCCGTGCTTGGCCCGGAAGGCCTGCTTGGAAGCGGCGTTCTGGGTGGAGATGCCGACCACGGTGGCGCCGAGCTCGGCCATCCGGTCGCCGGCGTCGCGGTAGGAGCAGAACTGCTTGGTGCACACGGTGGTGTCGTCGCCCGGGTAGAAGAGGAGCACCACCCGCTCGCCGCGGTGCTCGCTGAGGGTGAAGCGGCCCTCGGTGCCCTCGAGGGTGAAGTCGGGCGCTGGGTCGCCAACCTGGAGTGTGCTCATCTAGAGCGTCTACGCGGCGACGGCAGCCGCGGATGCCTCGTGGGGCGCGCCCGCCCGCCGGCAGGCGCTAGCTTCTCCTCCCGTGCGCGAAACCGACGGCGACATCGCCGCCCTCCAGGAGCTCCTCGACTCGAGCCACGCCGCCGGCGGCCCTCACCTGCGCAGCATCATCACCGAGGAGCGCCGCCTCGCCGCGCCCGAGGTCTGCCGCCGCCTGACCGGGATGCGCCTGCTCGCCCTGGCCACCGTGACCGCCGACGGGCGGCCGATGGTCGGCCCGGTCGACGGCGTCTTCTACCGCGGCTCCTTCCACTTCGGGTCCTCGCCCGAGTCGGTCCGCTTTCGCCACATCCGCCGCCGGGCGCAGGTCAGCGCCACCCACCTTCCGGGCGAGGAGCTGGCGGTGACCGTGCACGGGCGGGCGATCGAGGTCGACGTCCGAGCGCCCGAGCACGCCGAGTTCCGCGCGACCCTGCTCGAGGTCTACCTTCCCCGCTACGGCGAGGACTGGGTGCGGTTCCTCGACTCCGGCGTGGTCTACGCGCGCATCGAGGCGGCGAAGATGTTCACCTTCCACATGGACGCCGCCGGCGCCCGGCTACCGACCGACCCGGACCGAGCTGATGGCGGGTAGTCGGGCCTTGACCGTGAACCAGGTGGCCCCGGCGTCGCCCGAGCCGAACACCTCGCCCGAGGTGGCACCGAAGTAGAGCTCGAGGTCGGGACCCTCGCCCTTGCCGTCGAACGCCTGGCGGAGGATCTGGAGATAGGCGTCGCGCTGGGGGAGCCCCTCGGAGTGCGAGCTCCAGCTCGCCCCGGCGTCCCGGGTCTCCCACACCGCCACCCGCCCGTCGAGGGTCACCCGGTCGACGGTGGCCACCGGGATGACGTAGGCGCTGTCGGGGTCGGCGGGGTCGAGGACCACGGTGAAGCCGAAGTCGGAGGGGAGCCCGCCGGCGATGTCGATCCAGCTCTCCCCGGCGTCGTCGGAGCGGTAGACCCCGCCGTGGAACTGCATGAACAGGCGCTCGGGGCGGCGGGGGGCGCGCTCGAGGTGGTGGACGCAGAGGCTGATCGCCTGCTCGCGGGTCTCCGGCGGCAAATAGTGGGCGACGATCCCCCGGTTGCCGTGGCGCCAGCTGGCGCCGGCGTCCTCGGTCAGCCAGACCCCGGCGGCCGAGATGGCCAGGGTGACGCGGTCGGGGTCGCCCGGCCAGGGGGCGATCGAGTGGACCGAGAGGCCGCCGGAGTCGCGCTGCCACTCCGGGCGGGTCGGATGCTCCCACAGCGGGCGGTTGAGCTCCCAGGTGGCGCCGGCGTCGCGGCTCTCGAAGAGGACTCCCGGGTCGCCCCCGGCGTAGAGCCGGCGGCCCGCCCCGTCGCCGGCCGGGGTGATCACCCAGATGCGGGCCAGGGCCTGGTCGCCGCCCCGGGGGAGCGAGACCCCGGCGGCCGGCGTCCAGTCGCCGGCCTCGAGGTCGTCGGTGTACCAGATGCGCGGGCCCCAGAAGGGCGAGGTCACGGCGACGAACAGGCGCCCGCTGCGCGGCTCGCGCAACGCGTAGTCGACCGGCTCGCCGACGAAGGCGCGGGTGCGGATGGCGAACTCGCCACCGGGGTCGCCGTCGAGGACGAACAGGCCCTTGCGGGTCCCGATCAGCAGCTCGGTCATCTGCGTCAGTGCCCGGGGCGGGCCGGACGCCGGCGGGCGGAGCCGGGGCGGGCCGGGATGGCCGGGATGGCCGGGATGGCCGCGAGGGCCGCGAGGGCCGGGGCGGCGATGGCCGCGCCGGGCGGGGTCGCCGGCGCGGGCGTGCCGGCACCGCCGGAGATGGCGGGCAGGATCTCCACCCGGTCCTCGGCCTCGACGGCCGCGTCCTGCTTGACCCGCTCGCCGTTGACGAAGACGTTGATGTGGCGGCGAACGATCCCCCGCTCGTCGAGGATCCAGCCCTCGAGGGCGCCGTGGGTGTGCTCGAGATCCCGCAGGAGCTCGGTCACCGTGGCCCCGTCGACCCGATGCTCGGAGCCCTCGCCGGCGAGCTTCTGGAGTGGGCCGCGGAGGATGACGATGGCCACGGCCCAATCATATGGTCGCCTGGGCGCCGGCGGGCGCCGGCCCTGGTGGGATAGCCTGAGGGGATGGGAGCCAGCAGGATCGCGGTGATCGGCTCGGGCATCATCGGCATGGCCACGACGCTGGCCCTGCGCCGGCGGGGAGTCGACGTGGCCTGCCTGGAGGCCGGCGAGCCGGGCGGCGGTCAGTCCAAGGGCCCGGTGCGCATCTTCCGCATGGCCCACGCCGGCCAGGGCCTGACGGTGCTGGCCAAGCGGGCCCGACAGGGCTGGACGGACTGGGAGGCGCCGGTCGGCCGTGAGCTGATCGGCGACCACGGAGCGGTGATCGTCGGCGGCCGGGCGGAGGCCATGGCGCGAAATCTCGAGTTCGCCGGGGTCGCCGGGGAGACGCTGGACGCCGACGCGGTGCGCCGGCGGGTGGGAGCAGAGCTCGCGCCCGGCGAGACGGCGCTCCTCGACCCGGCGGGGGGGAACATCTGCGCCGGGGCGATCATGGGCTACCTGACCGCGGCCACCGAGGCCCAGCGCACCATCACCCGCCTCGAGGTTGCCGCCCGGGGAGCCGACGGCTTCGACCTCCTGACCCCGGAGGGGATCTGGTCGACCGAGCACCTGGTGCTCTGCGCCGGGGAGGGGACCCCGGCCCTGGCCGAGCAGATCGGGCTCGACCTCAAGGCGTCCCTCTATCGTCACAGCCGCTTCGCCTTTCCCATGCGCGATCCCGGGCGGCGACCGTCGTGCCTGCTCGACCACGGCGCCGCCGAGCACGTCTACGGCCTGGTGGTCGGATCGAGCGGGCGCTACGCCATGGGCCTGTCCGGTGACACCGACTATCCGGCTGAGCAGGTCAGCGCCGACGAGGCCTCGCACCTCAGCCACCTGCGCCTGCGGGCCCACGTCGCCGAGCGGATGCCCGAGCTCGAGCCCGAGCCGGTGGCCGAGCTGCGCTGCAGCTTCGGGCGCTCGCCGCTCCTCGGCGGCGGCGACGACGTCGGGGTGTGGGCGCTGCCCAACGCCACCGTGTGCTTCGGCAACAACCTGTTCAAGTTCGCTCCCCTGCTCGGCGAGATGCTCGCCGAGACCGCGCTCTCGGGCGTGGTGCCCGCGCCGCTGCGGGCCGGCGCCTGAACCCGGTTGCCGGCCGCCGCCGGCCGCCGGCAGGCATCCGCGGCGGGCGCCGGTGCGAAGTAGGCGGTAGGAGCCCGATCGAGCGTCGGGCGGCCAGGCGTCGGGGGTTTAGTCCGACGGCTTCCCGTCCGATGGTCCTGGTAGAGGTGTTGATTCACGATCACAGGAGTGAGGCTGACATGACCGCATTCGTGCCGACTGAGCTGCGCCGCTGCGCGGCGTGCAAGAAGGACTACGTGACCGCCCTGGTCACCGAGCAGCAAGACGGCGAGCTGACGATCTGGGAGGAGCCGTGCCCCTACTGCCGCACGGAGCCGGCCGCCGCGGCCGGGCACCGCGAGATGGGGGCGGCCGGTTCGCGCTGAGGAGCTCGCCAAGGCGTCGGGTGGTGACCGGCGAGCGGGCCGGGCGGCTCGCCGTGCTCGGTGAGCCGAGGTCGTCTGCGGGTGGAACCCGGGATGGACGGGTCGGCGAGCCTCGAGTCGGCGGCGAGGCGCGGAGGGCGCGGCGTGGTCGGGGCTCAGGCGGGGTTGCGCAGGCGCCAGGCCATGCGCGACTGGAGCGACCAGAGCTCGATGAAGCCGGGGGAGGCGGCCTGGGAGAAGAGGCCGCCGGACTCCCCGAAGGAGGCCAGGGCCTGGTCGTAGACCGCGTTGGGCGACTCCCGGGTCACCACCCGGGCGTGGCCCTTGTAGAGCTTCAGCCCGATCGTCCCGGTCACCTGGGCGCTGACCGATTCCATGTAGGCGTCGAGGTCGCCGCGCAGCGGCTCCCACCAGAGCCCGGCGTACACCAGGTAGGCCCACTGGCGATCGAGTCCGGCCTTGAACTGGTTCTGGTGAATGGTGCACACCAGCTTCTCGAGCTCGTGGTGGGCGGGGAGCACCACGGCGGCGGCCGGGACCTCGTAGATGTCGCGAACCTTGAGGCCGACGATGCGATCCTCGATGTGGTCGACGATGCCGACGCCGTGGCGGGCGGCGATCACCGCCACCCGATCGAGCAGCTCGACGAGCTCGAGGCGCACGCCGTTGAGGGTCACCGGGAGGCCGCGCTCGAAGCCGAGGTTGACCACCTCCGACTCGTCGGGGGCCTCCTCGGGGCGGGTGACGAGTTGGAAGACATCGTCCTCGGGGGCGTGGTCGAGCTCCTCGATCCAGCGCCCCTCCGACGAGCGTCCCCAGAGGTTGTCGTCGATCGAGTAGGGGACGGTCTCGGTGCCGCCCTTGACCGGGATGCCGTGATCGCGGGCGTAGACGATCTCCTCCTCGCGGCCCATGCGCCAGCTGCGAACCGGGGCGATGACCCGCAGCTCGGGGGCCAGGGTGGCCACGGTGGCGTCGATCCGCACCTGGTCGTTGCCCTTGCCGGTGCAGCCGTGGGCGATGGTGTCGCAGCCGTGGCGCCGGGCGAACTCGACGGCCAGCTTGGCGATCAGCGGCCGGCCGAGGGCGGTGAACAGGGGGTAGCCGCCGCCGTAGAGGGCGTTGGCCTTGATCGCCGGGGCGACGAAGTCGCGGGCGAACTCCTCGCGGGCGTCGACCACGTGGCAGTCGACGGCACCGAGCCGCAACGCCTTGCCCCGCACCACGTCGTAGTCCTCGCCGGGCTGTCCGAGGTTGACGGTGAGGGCGACCACCTCGGCCTGGTACTCGTCCTGGATCCATTTGAGCATCACGCTGGTGTCGAGGCCGCCGGAGTAGAGGAGGAGGACGCGGTGGACGTCCTCGCGCCTGGCCTCGTAGCTGGCGGTCCGGTGGGGGCGGTCGGTGGCGGTGTGGAGGGGCTGCTCGGGCATCGGCCGGGAAGCCTACCCGGGCACCCTCGCGCGGCGCGGCTCGGCCGCCTCGACGGCGCCGCCCGGTCGCGGTATCCTGTCGGCGACCGTCGAGGCCCGCGTGAGGGCTCGAGCCGAGGACGTCGTCATACCGGTCTTCGTTCGCTTCAAGTGCCAGTTCTGCAACGCGTCCCCCGACGCGGAGACCCAGCTGAGCCTCGAGGGCCAGCTGCGGGAGCTCGTCTTCGCCGAGTACCTCGACGCGCTCCCCGGGAAGTGGCTGGTCTGGCACGGCGGCGGCCCGCTCGGGCCGCGGCGCTACGCCTGCCGCGAGCATCGGGGCGACCTGACCGGCTTCCTGCGCGGCCACTACGGGACGATCGGCTATCAGGTCTGGGCGATGCCGCCCTACGCCATGACCCGTCGCTCGCCTGACACCGAGCTGGCCATCGCCAAGGGCGGGCTCTCGCCGATGCCCAAGTGGGGCTTCGGCCCGAAGATCGGGTGAGCCGGCCGGGCCCCGACTGATCGCAAGGAGCGGGAAGACCGGGTGGCGCCGTCTGGCCCGGCGCCTAGGATCCGGGACGAGCGATGACCACGCCCGCCTGCGCCCACCTCCACGTCCACTCCGAGTACTCGCTGCTCGACGGAGCGTGCAAGATCGACGCCCTGGCCGAGCGGGCGGCGGCCTTCGAGCAGCCCGCCCTCGGGCTCACCGACCACGGCGTGATGAACGGGGCGGTCGAGCTCCATCAGGCGTGCGCCAAGCACGGGATCAAGCCGATCATCGGCTGCGAGGTCTACTTCGTCGACGATCACCAGGCGGCGACCCAGGGGCGGGTCGAGCGCAACCACCTGACCCTGCTGGCCAGCACCGACCAGGGGTACCGCAACCTGGTCAAGCTCTCCTCGGCCGGCTTCCTCGAGGGACTCAACCGGGGCCGCCCGACCGTCGACCTCAGCCAGATCGAGGGCCACGGCGAGGGCATCATCGCCCTCACCGGATGCCTGGCCTCGCGCTTCTGCCAGCGGATCGCCGACGGGCGGTTGGTCGAGGCGCGCGCCCACGCCGACGAGCTGATGGGAGCGCTCGGGGCGGAGAACGTGTTCTTCGAGGTGCAGCGCAACGGCCTCGCCGTCCAGGATCGCTGCAACGAGGAGATCGTCCGCATCGCCCGCGAGCTCGGACGGCCGCTGACCGCCACCGCCGACGTCCACTACCTGCGCCGGGAGGACTACGAGAACCACGGGGCGCTGCTCTGCGTCCAGACCAAGAGCACGCTGGCCGAGCCGAAGATGACCTTCGAGACCAACGAGTTCTACCTCAAGGACAACGCCGAGATGGCCGGCGCCTTCGCCCAGTGGCCGGAGGCCCTCGAGTCGACCCTGGAGATCGCCGCCCGCTGCCAGGTGGAGATCGAGCTCGGGCGCCAGCTCATCCCCTGCTACCCGGTGCCCGCCGGGGAGACCGACCGGACGTTCCTGCGGGCCCGGGTCGCGGCGGGGATGCGCGAGCGCTACGGCGACCCGCCGCCGGCCCGGGCGCTCGAGCGGATGGAGCTCGAGCTCGAGGTCATCGATCGGATGGGCTTCAACTCCTACTTCCTCATCGTCTGGGACTTCGTCGCCTACGCCAAGGCCAACGGCGTGGCGGTGGGGCCGGGACGGGGCTCCGCCGCCGGGTCGATCGTCTCCTACTGCCTGCGGATCACCGACGTCGACCCCCTGGCCTACGACCTGCTCTTCGAGCGCTTCCTCAACCCCGAGCGGGTGTCGATGCCGGACATCGACATCGACTTCTCGGTGCGCGGGCGCGAGAAGGTCATGCAGTACGTGATCGCCAAGTACGGCAAGGAGTCGGTCGCCCAGATCGTCACCTTCGGCAAGATGTTCCCGCGGGCGGCGACCCGGGACGCCGCCCGGGTCCTCGGCCACGACTACGGGGTCGGGGACCGCCTGGCCAAGCTCATCCCCGACCCGATCATGGGTCGGGCGCCGTCCTTCGAGGACTGCCTGGGGGCGGGCGAGCCGCTGCGGGCGGTGTACGACGAGGACGCGGTGGCGCGCCAGATCATCGACGTCGCCCGGGGCCTCGAGGGCATCGTGCGCAACTCCTCGATCCACGCCGCCGCGGTGGTCATCGCCGACCGTCCGCTGACCGACATCGTCCCCCTGCAGCTGGCCGACGGGGGGACCGACGAGCACGGCGAGCGCCAGTACCGGATGGTCACCCAGTTCTCGATGAAGCCGGTCGAGGAGCTCGGCCTCTTGAAGATGGACTTCCTCGGCCTGCGCAACCTCGACGTCATCGAGGACGCCCTCGACATCATCGGACGCTCGACGGGGACGCGCCCGGACATGACCAACCTTCCGCTCGACGACGCCGTGACCTACGAGATGCTCGCCCGGGGCGACTCGATCGGGGTGTTCCAGTTCGAGTCGGAGGGGATGCGGGAGGCGCTCAAGAAGGTGCGCCCCGACGAGTTCGAGGACCTCATCGCCCTGAACGCGCTCTACCGGCCGGGGGCGATGGACCAGATCCCGACCTACGCTCGGGGCAAGCGCAACCTCGAGTCGATCGTCTACGTCGACAACCGCCTGGCGCCGATCCTCGAGTCCTCCAAGGGGGTGATCCTCTACCAGGAGCAGTCGATGCGGATCGCCAAGGCGATCGCCGGGTTCTCGGGGGCCAAGGCCGACGACCTGCGCAAGGCGATCGGCAAGAAGAACCGGGCGGCGATGGGCCTGCTCAAGCCGGAGTTCGTGGCCGGCTGCCGGGAGAGCGGGACCACCGAGCAGGTCATCGAGTTCCTCTGGTCGACCAACGAGAAGTCGGCCGACTACAGCTTCAACCGCTCCCACGCCGCCTGCTACGCCCTGATCGCCTACCGGACAGCGTGGTTGAAGGCCAACTACCCGGCCGAGTACATGGCCGCCCTGATCTCCTCGGTGATGTCGACCAAGGACAAGGTCCCGTTCTTCGTGGCCCGGTGCGAGGACATGGGGATCGAGATCCTCCCGCCCGACGTCAACCTCTCAGACCACGAGTTCACCGTGGTCGAGCGGAAGATCCGCTTCGGCCTGGACGCGGTCAAGGGCGTCGGCTACCAGGCGGTGGAGGCGATCAAGCGGGCCCGCGAGGAGGCTGGGGCCTTCCAGTCGCTGTGGGACTTCTGCGAGCGGGTCGACTGCCGGGCGGTGAACAAGAAGGCGATCGAGGCCCTGATCAAGTGCGGGGCCTTCGGCTCGACCGGGGCGACCCGGCGAGGCATGCTCATGGTCCTCGAGCAGGCCCAGGGAGCGGGGGCCAAGGCCCAGCAGGACGCCCAGATCGGGCAGGCGTCGATCTTCGACCTCGGGGGGGCGGGTGAGTCCTCGGGCGGCGGCGGCGGCGCGGCCTCGGCGCGGGCGGCGGGCCGGCCGCCGATCCCGCCGGTCGAGTTCGAGCAGGCCGAGCTGCTGGCGGCGGAGAAGGAGGCGATCGGCCTGTTCGTCTCCGAGCATCCGCTCAAGCGGGTGCGCGAGGCGCTGAGCCTGGCCGTCGACTGCCCGCTGTCGGCCATCGGCGAGCGCCGCGACAAGGACTGGGTGACGGTGGGCGGCATCATCACCGCGGCCCGGAAGATCCGCACCCGGGCCGGGACCGAGATGATGTTCGCCACCCTCGACGACCTGGAGGGGACGGTCGAGGTGCTCGTCTTCGGCGGCTCGCTCGAGAAGCTGGAGGGAAACCTCGCGGTCGACGCGATCGTCCTCGTCCGGGGCCGCGTCGACCACAAGGAGGGGCAGACCTGTGTGGTGGCCCAGTCGGTCGAGCCGTTCAGCCCGGACGCCGGCGAGGTCGAGCGGGCCCGGGTCAAGGCGCTGGCCAACGCCCTGCCCCGGCTGCTCCACGTCCAGGTCGAGGCGCGGCGGCTCTCGCGCGATGCCCTCGTCGACCTGCGCCACCTCCTCTCGAACTCTCCCGGCGAGTCCGAGGTCGTGCTCGAGCTCTCGGCCGAGCGGCGGCTGCGCCTGGGCTCCGAATACCGGGTGGAGCCGAGCCCCGGCCTGCGCGCCGAGCTCGAGCACCTGCTGGGCGGGCCGGCGCGGCTGGTGGCTTAGTGCAGGCGGCCGACGCTGGCGTGGCTGAGGGTCATGCCGCCCATCAGCCGCCCGAAGGAGACCACCAGGGCCGAGCGGTCGCCTAGCGCCGGCGGGCAGCCGCCGGCGACGGCGACGGCGACGGAGGCAGCGGCCGCCCGGCGCCACCCGGCGACCCGGCGACCCACACCGAGTGGTCGCCGATGCTGGCCTTCCATGTCTCTTGCCTCCCCTTCTGGCTCGATGACCGCCGGCGTGGCAGCACTCCCTGCAACGCGCCCGGCGCCTCGAGGTTGCGCTCCCGGCGGGCCGCCGGCGCGAGGAGGTCAGTCGCCGTCGCGCAGCGAGATGGCCAGGGCCACCTCGGCGGCGCTCGGTCCCGAGCGGTCGACGCCGGGCGTCTCGAGCACGCACGGCAGGCCGGCGAACCGCGCCTCGCGCAGGAAGGCGCGGCAGCCTTCGAGCCCGAGCTCGCCCTCCCCGAGGTTGGCGTGGCGGTCGCGGTTGGATCCGAGCGGGGTTTGGGAGTCGTTGAGATGGAGCGAGCCGATCCGACCCGGGCCGACGGCGCGCTCGCATTCGTCGATCACCGCCGCGAGGTCCTCGGGGGCGCGGATCTCGTAGCCGGAGGCGAGCAGGTGGCAGGAGTCGAGGCACAGGCCGA
>JAXDHJ010000043.1:0-34952 GCA_034664565.1 Solirubrobacteraceae bacterium | reverse complement strand
AGGCGGCTCTGGCGGATCACCTTCAAGCGGGCGTCCCCGGCCCGCGCGGCGAGGACGTCCGGCGTCTCGTCGGTGTTGGCGTTGTCGGAGACCACGAGCTCGACGTCGGCGTCGTCCTGATCGAGTACGGCGTCGATGGCGCCCCCGAGCAGGGCGCCGCCCTGACGCGTCGGCAGGAGGACGGAGATCCTCACTGGCGCGGCTGCTCGGTTGGGTGGCTCAGGTGCCGGAGCGGCCGTCTAGGCGGCGGCAAAGCGGATCCCGCTGAGCGACGTGTACGCCGCGGACACGCCCTGGCGAGCCGCGACGACGCCGTTGGCGGCGACCGAGATCTCCGCGTAGCCACCGCTCGAGGCGGCGGGAAACACCAGCGCGCTGGGCGGGCGAAACCCGACCGGCAGGGTGAGGATGACGGTGCCTGCGCCGGTCGTGCCGCCTTGGATCATCCCCGTCAACTCGACTCGGTTCTCGCTGGTCTTGACGAAGGCGGCGGGCGCGAAGCCGCCGCCCAGGTTGGTCCATCCGTTCTGCAGGGGCGCCGGGATCGGCGTTGCCGGCGACAGGGCGCCGTCGCGCAGCTCGACGGCCACGAACACCGACGAGCTGGCCCCGCCGGCCTGGAGGGCGCGGCCGATCAACTGGCCCGAGGTGACGGCGCCAACCCGGCCGCCGAAGACGGCGGACGGCCCGATGGCATCCCCGGGGGCGATCGCCGTGGCGCCGTCGCTGCGCACCGACACGATCGACCCGCGAGTCATCACCACCCGGGTGGAGTCGCCGGCGGCCAGCGTCTCGTCCAGGGCGACGCCGAGGATCGCCGAGGCCGGGGCCCCGGTCGGCGCGACGACCACCCGTCTGGTGGCGGTCGGGCTGGCCACCACGAGGTTGTTGGCCGCAATCGGGCCGTCGGCCTTCAGGAGGGTTGCCTCCAGGCCGCCCTGGATCACTCGGGTCATCGCCGCGTCGCTGAGCAGATGCTGGTATGTGGTCTCGCGGACGGTGAGGGTGCCGACGGCGCCGTCGGCGAGGATCCGGTCCGAGCCCTGGGCGCAGCGGCACGAGTCGATGACGGCATCGTTGACGCTGCGCAGGTTGATCGCGCCGCGCGATCCGTAGGACGGGGAGTAGCCGAACCACGACCGTTCGATGAGGACGTGCTCGACGCCTTGGATGATCACGCCGTTGTTGGGCTTGCCGAAGCCGGAGACGTTGATGCGCAGGCCGGTGATGGTCAGGCTCTCGATGAGTCCGCTGACCGCCGTATTCGGCAGGCAGGCCAGGCCGAAGAGCGCCCCTTCGTCCATGTTGACGTTGCTGAGGAGCACCGCCCCCTGGAGGGGAGGCGACGCCTGGGTGGTGATGTTGCCGAGCGCCACCCACGCCCACGGCGCGGCGATCGGCGTCTTGCTGAAGAAGGTTCCGTTGAGATAGCCGTAGTCGATGAAGTCGGACTTGACGATGGTCAGGCCCATCCAGCTCGTCACCGAGACCACCGACGTCGCGAGGCCCGAGCGAGCTCCGCAGCCGCGGAAGGCGCTGTCCTCGATGCGCAGGTCGCTCGAGACCGCCGAGACGACGGCGCCGTTGGCCTCGAAGGAGCTGACTCCGTAGAAGTCGCAGCGCCGAAGCGTCGCCTGGAGGCAGGTTTCGATGCTCAGGGCGATCAGCGCGTCGGTCTGGACGCCGACCGTGCCTCGAAAGGTCAGATCCTCGATGAGCAGGCTCTCGAGATTCTGCAGGGTGATCGCTCTGTTCGCGGCTCCGGTGGCGATGAGGATCTGCGAGGACGATCCCTGGCCCCGGATGATGATGCTCGCCGCGTCGCCCCCGTAGCCGGCGATGACCGGGCTGGCGATCCGATAGACGCCGTTGGTCACCCGGATCTCGCCGCCGCCGTCGGCCGCCAGCTGGTTCAACGCGGCCTGGAGGGCGGGTGCGTCGTCGGTCGTGCCGTCCCCCTCGGCCCCGAACGAGCGCAGGTCGTAGGCGCCCACCGACGGGGTCGCCGCGGCCGCGACACCGGTGGGCCCGAGGGCCGCCAGGGCGGCGCCGGCGATGACGCCGCGACCGATCAGTGCGCGCCGGCCGATCGCGCTCGTATCCCCTGCCTCCCCCATGCTCGCGTCCCCCCTCGCAATCCGTGCTCCCGCCGGTGGGGGCGGACTTTACCAGGAGCTCCGGGGTCGAACCGTGGTCCGGGCGGCCCGACTAGTCCTCGCGGTGGCCGACAACGCGGGCCGGCACGCCGGCGACGATGCTCCCGTCCGGGACGTCCTCGCGCACCACCGAGTTGGCGCCGACCACTGCCCCGGTGCCGATCGTCACCCCCGGCAGCACGACGGCGTTCTGGCCGAGCCAGCAGCCGTCGCCGATGGCGACCGGGGCCACCTCGCTGATCCCGCTGTGGCGGATGGGGACGCCGGGCTTCGAGCGGTCATGGCTGTGGTCGGCGATGAAGACGCCCCGGGCGATGAGGACGCTGACGCCGATGGTCACGCGGTCGGCCGCCGAGAAGACGCAGTGGCCGGAGATCGCGGTGTGGTCCCCGATCGCCAGCCTCGCCCCGTCCTCGAGCGCCAAGAGCCAGGAGCTCGGTCCGACGATCACCTCGCGGCCCAGGGAGATCCGCTGCTCGCCGTAGATGCGGACGGGAAGGTGGATGAGCGTGCCCGGGCCGCACGCCGCGAACGATCGCGACACCGCGAGCGAGAAGGCCCGGTCGCGCACGGTGCAGAGCTTGCGATAGCCGTCGACGGCGTTCATCGGTCGCTGCCCGCGCCGGCGACGACGGGGGCGCGGCGGTCGATGCCCCGGCTCATCGGGGCATCCTAGCGACCGATACGGGGGCTCCCGCTCCCCGCGCCGGCCGCTCTGGCCGAAGCGGACGGGGCTCGCCGATGGCCGGCAGCGGTAGACCCGTGCTGTTCGAGCCGGGCGGAAAAACCGCCGGCTGCCCGCCACGAGGGCGGGCAGCCGGGAACCGCTCGGCGTTGCTCCTGATTTCAGGGGGCGACGGTGATGTCGGTGTGGCCGTGGCTCCTCGGGTTGTTCGCGTCACCCGAGTAGTTGACGTAGATCCTCGTCGGTCCGGCGCGGAGCGGCGTGTAGGTGACCGTGCATGCCGCCTGCGACCCCCCGACGGAGTGCAGCGTGCAGGGATTGGGGGTGAACGGGACCGTGCCGTCCCGGTTGGTGGTGAAGAGCACGGTCCCGGTCGGCGAGGTGCTGGCGCCGGTGACGGTGGCCGTGCAGCTGGTCGGCGTCCCGACCTTGGCGGCAGCGCAGGAGACCGACACCCGGCCCGCGGAGGGTGCCACGGTGATGGTGGTGGAGTTGTGGCTTGCCGCGTTGTTGGCGTCGCCCGAGTAGTTGACGTAGATCTTGGTCGATCCGGAGCGCAGCGGCGTGAAGGTGACCGTGCACTCTGCCTGGTTGCCGCCGATCAGGTGCAGCGTGCAGGGGTTGGGGGTGAACTCCGAGGTGCCGCCCCGGTTGCTGGTGAAGAGGACGGTGCCGGTCGGTGCATGGTTACCGGTGACGATCGCCGTGCACGTGCTCGCCTTGCCGACCTGGGCCGCGGTGCAGGAGACCGAGACGTCGCTGGTGGTCCTCGGCCCCACGGTGACGAAGGTCGAGCCGTTGCTGGGCGCGTTGATCGCGTCGCCCGAGTAGTGCGCGTAGACCTTGATCGTCCCCTGGTGGCGGGGCGTGAAGGTGACCGAGCAGCGCGCCTGCGGGCCGCCGATCGGCTGGAGGGTGCAGGTCGCGGGACTGAAGGGATCTCCCGTGTTGCTGGCGAAGCTGACGATGCCGGTCGGCGCCTCGCCGGCCGTCACCGTCGCCGTGCAGGTGGTCGACTTACCGATGCTGAAGCTGGCCGGAATGCAGACCACGGACACCGAGCTCGGATGGTTTCCGTACATGGCGACGGCCGCGTTGGGCGCCGGCTTGCTCGGCTTGGCGGTGTGGAGGAGGGGGATCGACGGCAGCGAGGCGCCGCCGACGGCGAGTGCCGCCGCCGAGCCCGTCCCGATCGCCGCGAACATGATCATCGCCGTCAGCAAGGTTCGCTTGCGCATAGCTCCGCCTTTCGCAGCCCGGGGACCGCTTGCCTGCTTCAGAATCCGTGTCTTGGCCTGGTCGAGCTCCAGGGCGCTGGCCTCGTAGCGGTGGCTGCGCAGCTGGTCGGCGACATAGCTCAGTTCGGGCGGGAGGTCCCCGTCTTCGAATTGGCTCATGCCACTCATACGAACGAGCCGATCGATTCCCAACTCGCCGGGCGTTGTCGGTGGCCGGGCCGGGCAGGCCCACCTACGGCCGGCTCTACGGCAGCGGGCCCACGCTGGCGAAGACGGCGTCCCAGCGTTCGAGGAGGCGCTCGTCCGCGGTGTGAAGGTCGACGAACTCGGCTCCCCGGCGCCCGGCCTCGGCCCGCAGCGGCTCGCTCTCCATGTAGGTGGTGAGCGTCTCCCGCCAGGCACTGGTGTCGGCGCAGGCCATGGGCAGGCCGGCCGCGTCGAGGACGCGCCGGTAGGCCGGGGTGGCCGAGACCACGGCGGGGATTCCCATGCGCCATAGCAGCAGGAGCTTGTTCTCCGGCTTGCCGCGGGCGAACGGGTCGCTCAGGTCGAGGGGGATCACGCCGAGGTCGCAGCCGGTGGCGATCCGCGCCAGCAGCTGCTCATTCCATTCGTAGAGGTAGCAGCGATCGAAGATCCGCCGCGCCAGGCTGGCCGTGTCGCGCGGGCGGAATCGGCCGGAGTACTGGCGGAAGCGCAGGTCGGTGATGAGATGGAGCGCCAGCGGCCGGCTGTCCCCGAGCTCGCGCAGGACGCCCTCGATCTGGCGGAAGCCGTGGAGGGTGTAGGGAAGACCCTCCCAGACGATGTTGAACACCGCGCCCGCCCGGTAGCTCTCCTTGCGCGTGGTGGCCACCGTGGTGTGGGAGTCGAGGATGACATGCACGTTGGAGTTGAACTCGAGGATGTCGCCACGCTGCTCCTCGGTCGAGCAGACCACGGCGTCGGCGCGCGCGCACATCCGCTCGATCGCCCGCCGGTAGCTCAATACCGGCCTGGTCGTCTCCCGGCTGAGGAACTTTGCCGCGCCGCGTCCGATCGAGCTCGGCGTCAGGCCAGGCAGCGCGAGATAGGAATCGACCAGGTCATAGACGATCTTCACCCGCCCGGCGGGCACCCGGGCCCATCGCACGATGTCCGCCCGCGGGCTGAGGACGACGACCCGATGGCCCTGGGGGGCGTCGACGACGTCGAAGTCGAGCTCGCGCCGGCCGGCGTAGAAGCAGAACCGGCGCCGATCACCCGGCGCCTGGAGATGGGGCGCGTTCGGCGAGTAGCCGATCCCTGCTAGCGCCATGCCCTCAAGGAGTCTCGGCCGGTCCGGCGCAGGCGCAGGAAGCCGGAGGAGAGGTCGGAGCCCTGGGGGAGGCCCAGCACCGAGACGGCGGCGGCGAGGAGGGCCAGCCCCAGCGTCAGTCCGAGGAAGACGACGGTGGGAGCGGTCCCCAGCCCCGACGGATAGAGCGCTCGGGCGCCCGCGACGACGATGATCGCCGCCCCCGCCGGGGCCGCCACGTCGCGCAGATACCAGCGCACCTTCTCGCCGTGGAGCAGACGGCGGTGGAGCGTGTGGATACCGACCACCAGGTAGGCGGCATTCAGCCCCAGCCAGGCCGCTGCCGCTCCCTCGCCGCCGAAGCGGAGCGCCAGGAGGACCAGTGCGGGCAGGAAGATGGCCAGGGCGGCGAGGTTGAGGAGGAACGCCCAGCGCGTCCAGCCGAAGGCCAGCGCCAGGGCGTAGGGAACGTTCACCAGGCCGTTGAGCGCCGTGCCCAGGATGAGCAGCCTCAGTACCGCCTCGGTATGGCCCGCCGTGGCCGGGCTGCCCGTCCAGATTTCGAGGATCCGGCGCGCGAAGGCGGCGACGAGAATCGCCGTGGGGAGGATCAGCACGGCGACGACCTGCGCCATGCGGTGGTAGGTACGCGTCAGGGCGGCGTCGTCACCGGCGGCGACGAGGGCCGAGAAGCGGGGGAAGGCAGCCTGGAAGACGGGGAGGAAGATGTAGGCCAAGCTGCCGGCGGCCAGCGCGGCCAGGCTGTAGTAGGCGAAGAACCGCAGGCTGAGCAGGCTGCTGAGGATCAGCTTGTCCGACTGGGTGAGGGCGAGGATGAGGACCGAGGTGCCGCTCAGGCCGGCGGCGAAGCGCCAGATCCCCCGCAGGAGGTCGCGCCGGAACCGTGACCGGCGTCTGCCCGCCGGCAGCGCCCGCCAGAGGACGAGGCCGGCGAGCGCGGTGTGGGCGGCCGCGGCCAGCACCTGCCAGAGGAAGAAGGCGTGGACGGTGGGGGACACGAGCCAGAGGACGAGCACGGCGCCCCCGGTCCGGACCGTCATCATGACCACGAGGATGGTGTTCAGCGCCACCTGGCGCTCGAGCCCGCGGAGCCCTCCCGAGTAGAGGCTGAGCGGCCATTGGAAGGTCAGCACCAGACCCATGAGAACGACCGCCGACTGGATCGTCGAGGGTGGGAGGGTGGAGCTTCGCAGCCAATGGTGGGAGATCGCCGGGGCGAGCAGCACGGTGACCGCTCCCATGGTGGCCGTCAGGGCCCAGTACACGATCTCCAGCGTTCGCACCAGGTCGCGCGCGTCGCCGGTGGCCGCCGGATCCACCGAGCGGCGCGCAAGCTCCCGGTTGAGGGTGGCGCCGAGCCCGAGCTCGAGCAGCGAGGACACCGCGACCAGCGTCACGAAGAACCCGACGAGCCCGTATGACTCGATCCCCATGAGCTTGATGTAGAGGGGGACGCAGACGACGTAGGTGACCGCCGTCCAGCCGCTGCCCACCATGTTCGCCAGCAGGTTGTGCCGAAGCCGGCCCGGGGGGGCGGGGCTGAGCTCCTGGGCGAGGACTACGGGTGCGGCGCTCGGGCCGCTTCCCGCGGCCGCGTGAGCGTCATCCACCAGGGGAAGCCGGTCTCGGATGATCGACGACGCTCGGGCGCAACGCGCGGCAATTCCTAGGTCTGCTTCTTGCGGCGTCGCGCCGGCGGTCCGTTGGCCCCGAGGATGAGATCGTCGGCCGCCACCGCCTCGGAGCGCCCGTTCTTGGCCGCGGACTCCGCGTAGCCGTACCCGTAGCCGTAGCTCGTGTAGCTGCTGGCGCCGGTGACGCCGGTGGCGACGACGCCGAGCGCTTCGCCGCCGGCGGTGGCCACCACGCGCTGGAGGCGGATGAGCGAATCGTGGGAGGTGCTGTTGACGCGGGCGATGAGCACCACCCCGGACACCGTCTCGAGCAGGGGGAGCGAGTCGCTGACGGTGAGTAGGGGCGTCGAGTCGAGGATCACCACGTCGGCGCTCGACTCGAGCTCGCGAATCAGCGCCCGCATGCGCTGCGAGCCGATCAGCTCGGACGGGTTGGGCGGTGTCGGGCCGGCGGGGAGGACGCGGAGGCGACCGGCGCCTCGGGTCGGGATGTCGACCACGGTGAGCGCGTCGGCCAGCGCGAGCTCGTCGACGAGGACGGCACCGAGGCCGACCGACTGGGTCACCCCGAAGCGCAGGGCGGCGGCCGGGCGGCGCAGGTCGGCCTCGACGAGGATCACGTCCTTGCCGGCGCGGGACATCGCCACCGCGAGGTTGGTGGCCACCGTGGTCTTGCCGTCCTCCTTGACCGGGCTGGTGATGAGGACGCTCGAGATGCGGCGGTCGATGTTGAAGTAGGTCAGGGAGTTGCGCAGGGTCCGGAACGCCTCCTGGTCGATCTCGGTCAGCTCCTGGCCCGAGAAGGCGGTGGCCGGGATCGCCCCGAGCAGCGGGAGTCCGGTCAGGCTCTCGACC
The DNA here is from genome assembly GCA_034664565.1 of Solirubrobacteraceae bacterium. Taxonomy (GTDB): domain Bacteria; phylum Actinomycetota; class Thermoleophilia; order Solirubrobacterales; family Solirubrobacteraceae; genus Palsa-513. The sequence goes on along the minus strand of JAXDHJ010000043.1, from coordinate 27,087 downwards.
TCCTCGGCGGTGCGGATGCGCCGGTCGCGGCCCTCGGCGAAGAGGACGAGGCCGATGGCCAGGAGCACGGCGATGATCAGCCCGAGCACCACCGCCCGCACGACGCCGGGGGTGGACGGGCTGGCCGAGGGGACGGCCTTCTCCACGATGGTGGCGTTGTCGGTCTGGGCGGCGCGCAGCGCGCGCAGCCGCTGGAGCTGGTCAGAGAGCTGGAGGCGCCCCTGGACGTCGGACTTCGGGTCCCCGGCCAGCTGGATGCTGAGCTGGCCGATCGCCGTGGTGAGCTGGTTCTTGGCGTTGGTGATGCGGTCGACGACCACGGCCTGACCGAAGGCGTTGGCGATGTCGGCCGCCCGCAGGGCCGAGGGGTCGGTCGCGGTGACGGTGATGAAGCCGGCGGCGGTGTCGGCGGTCGCCGTCACCTGCGAGAGCAGCGCACGGGGGCTGGGGGGCGGCGGGTGCAGGTAGCCGGCGGCCTTGGACGCGGTGGTGGAGGTCGTCACCAGGCGCGCCACCGAGCGCAGGACGGCGTCCTGCGGGGTGGGGACGACGAGGGTGGCGAAGAGCGAGGTGTCCACCGCCGGCCCCGACACCTGGAGCAGGGCGCTCGAGGAGTACTGGGGCTGGGTCCGGCTGGCGAGTCCGAAGGCGAGGAGGGGTATCGCCACCACGCAGGCGAGCACCAGCCACTTCCAGCGCCAGAAGATGCGCGGGTAGTCGCGGTGGAGGGGGTTGGCGGTGTCGCTGGGGACGGTCATGGCGCGGGAATGAAGGACGGCGGCGACGGCAATCGCCTGCTCCGGCAGGCTTACGCGCCGCTGCTGCGGGCACGGCGGTCAAGGTATCAGGCCAGCCGTCGGGGCCAGCCGCGAGCTCGGGCCGGCCGGGGGCCGACCGCGACCACGCCGTTGCCGCGCACGGCGTCGGCGCTTCGGGTGCGCAGGACCTGTGGCGCGGCCGCCAGGCAGTACTCGCGCAGGACGACGGCCACGGCGAGGCCGAGCGTGACCAGATGCGAGCGGTAGCGGAATCCGGTGCCGGCGTTTCCCACGCTGAGGGCGTAGGCGATGAGCAGGAAGCCCAGCGGATAGAGCAGGGGTCCGACCAGGCGGACGAGCGACCGCCGGGCGAGCATCCCGTAGCGCAGGAGGGCGACCAGGGTGGCGAAGGCCACCAGGGTCCCGAGGACCCCGAGCTGCTCGCTGGTGTTGGCCAGCTGCCACGGATAGGGGCGCAGAACGAGATCGGAGATGCGGATGGGGAGATTGGTGATGATCGCCGAGCGGGTCGAGTAGTCGACGCTCTCGAGGGCGAGGTTGTTGGCGTTCGGTCCGCTGGTCGGCGCCGTGGCCGTGGTCGTGTTGGCGGTCTGGGAGGGCTGGAGGTTGGCTTGGAGGCTCTCCTTGGAGGTGACCTGGACGATGACGGGGACGGCGGCGGCGATGCCGATGAGCACGCCGACGAGCACGGCGAAGGCGCTGAGGCTCCTCGTGGCGTCCCGCACGGTGGCGTGGAGGACGATGGCCACCGCCGCGCTGGCCAGGAACCACCCGGCGTAGGGTCGGGTGAGGATGGCCACCGCGCTCCCGGCCGCGAGGATGGCCAGCGCCTGCGCGTCGACCTTGCGCCACGCCCGCGCCCCCCCGAGGGCCACCAGCCCGCTGGCCAGCACCATCAGCGGCTCCTTGTGCAGGATCTGGCTGAAGAAGATGCTCGCCGGTTCGAGGGCCAGCAGCCAGAGCACGAGCCGTCCGGGCCGGGGCCCGGCCAGGTCGTGGACGGCGGCGGCGAGGAGCAGGAGCCCGCACACCGAGATGCCGACCTGGGTCACCCGCAGAGCGCTCTCGCCGAGGTCCCCGAGCTTCAGCTGGAGAGCGAAGACGACCTCGTGGAGGTTGTAGGTGCCGCCGGGCACCCAGAGCCCGGATGAGAAGGGAAGGGAGGCGATCAGGCGCGCGTTGGCGACGAAGCCGAGCTCGTCGCCGCCGCGCAGGGTCGCTCCGAGCCCGCTCGCCGCGACGGCGCCGATCGCCGCCACCCGCAACGCGAAGGCGGCGGCGAGGGGGTTCGCCGGACGGAATTCAGGCCTGCTGCGCCCCAGCAGGCGGACGAGGAGGACGAGGCCGTAGGCGCAGAGGAGCGTGGCGAGGAGGACGCCTTCGGCGCGGTTGGTCAGCGAGTCGGGCGGGCTGTAGGGCATCGATCCGGCGGGACGGGTTGGCGGATCCTCTCAGATTCCCCGGCGCGCTCCGCCGCTTCTCACCACCCCTCGCGCCGCAGGAACACCTCGAGGGTGAGCAGCGTCCAGAGCATCCCTCCGTGGTCGCGCGATCCGTCGAGGTGGCCGGCGATCAGGCGATCGACGACCGCCCCGGACAGGTGGGCGCGCACGCGGGCGTCGCCGGCGCCGAGGGTCGCCTGCATGTAGTCGCGCAGATCGGCGCGAAACCACCGGTCGAGGGGCACCCCGAAGCCGCGCTTGCGCCGGTCGAGTATCGCCTCGGGCAGGAGGTCGCGGACGGCGTCGGTCAGCACCACCTTCCGGCGCAGGCCGCGGATCTTGGTCGCCGGCGGGAGGCGGAGGGCGAGCTCGACCAGGCGGGTGTCGAGGAAGGGCGAGCGGACCTCGAGGCCATGGGCCATGCTCATGCGGTCGGCCTTGACCAGGAGGTCGCCGGGCAGGTAGGTGCGCAGGTTGAGGTCGAGTAGCCGGTCGAGCGGCCGGGCGCCGGCCGAGGCTCGCCAGAGGGCGGTGTAGTCACTCACCCCCCAGTCGCCGTCGAGGTCCAGCGCCTCGCGACGCAGGGCGTCGGGCATCAGGCCGACCCAGGCCCGGTAGGCGTCCGGGAGCTCGAGCTCGGCGGCCGTGGTGAAGCGCTCGAGGCTCGCTCCGCGGCCGGCCGCGGCCGACGGGGCCAGGCGGCGGGCCGCCGTGCGCACCACGGCGCGGATCGGCGCGGGCACCTGCCGGTAGGGGGCGAGGAGGAGGGCGGCGAGGAAGCGCTCGTAGCCGGCGAACAGCTCGTCGCCGCCGTCACCCGAGAGGGCGACCGTCACCTCGCCCCTGGTCATGCGGTTCAGCAGGTAGGTGGGGATCGCGCTCGAGTCGCCGAACGGCTGGTCGTGGTGCCAGACGAGGGTCTCGAGCAGCTCGACGGCGTTGGGCGACACGACCTCCTCGTGGTGCTCGGTCTCGTAGCGCTCGGCCACCATTCTCGCGTAGGGGCGCTCGTCGAAGCCGTCGCTGTCCTCGAAGCCGATGGTGAAGGTCCGCACCCGCCGGCCGCCGGCCCGAGCCATCAGGGCGACTATGGCACTCGAGTCGACGCCGCCGGAGAGGAAGGCTCCGAGGGGGACGTCGGCGACCAAGCGCCGCCTCACCGCGCCCTCGAGCTCCGCGCGGACGAGCTCGGCGGCGGCGGGCCGATCGACCTCGAGGGCGCTGACGCCGTCGACGCCGGCGATCGGCGGGCTCCAATAGCTCTCGAGCGTGGCCGGACGCCCCGGTTGCACCGAGAGCACGTGGCCCGGGGGCACGCTCACCACCCCGTCGAAGAAGGTCTCCGGATCGGGCACGTAACCGAAGGCCAGGTAGGCGGGGATCGCCCTCGGGTTGAGCCGGCGCGCCACCGCTGGGTGGGCGAGCACGGCCTTGAGCTCGGAGGCGAAGACCAGGCGACCCCCGCCCTGCCAGTAGTAGAGGGGCTTCTTGCCGAGGCGGTCGCGGCCGAGGATCAGCCGCCGGCGCCGGCCGTCCCAGACGGCGAAGGCGAACATGCCATCGAGCGAACGGGCCAGGTCGGCCGGCTCGAGCTCCTCGGCGAGGTGGGCGATGACCTCGGTGTCGCCGTCGGTGCGCAGCTGGTGGCCCCGGTCGCGCAGGCCGGCGCGGAGCTCGCGGAAGTTGTAGATCTCGCCGTTGAGGGCGACGCCGACCGTCCCGTCCTCGTTGGCGATGGGCGGATCCCCGGTGAGGAGATCGATGACGGCCAGGCGCGTCTGGCCGACGCTCGCCGGGCCGTCGAGAAGCGATCCGCGGGCGTCGGGCCCGCGGTGGCGCAGGAGCTCGAGCTGGCGGTCGAGGACCTCCGGGCTCCCACCGGCATCAGGTTCGAGCGATCCGGCGATGCCGCACACGTCGACCTGACTGTAGCTTGCGTGTGTGGCCCCCCAATGACCGAGCCGCACCCCTACCCGGGCCCGGATCCCGGCGATCGGCCGGGCCCGGAGCTCACCCGCCGCGCCCTGCTCACTCGGGCGGCCGGCGTCGGTCTCGCCGCGTGGGGGGGCCAGTGGCTCCTCGAGGCCTGCGGCGGTGGGGGGGCCGAGCCGGCGCGGCCGGTCGTCTCGGTGGTGGCGATGGGTGCCCGGGCGGATGGGGTGACCAACGACACGCGCGCCTTCCAGCGCGCCTCGGCGGCGATCGAGGCCGCCGGGGGCGGCACCCTGCACATCCCGGCCGGGGTCTACGTGATCGGTCTGCAGGTGGCCGCCGCCCCCGGGCAGCGGGGCTACGCCTACCAGGGGGAACCGGTGGTGGCCATCTCCGGCTGCCGGCGGCCGGTGGTGATCGACGGCCGGGGCGCCATCCTCCGCTGTGCCCCGGGGCTGCGCTTCGGCGCCTTCGACGCCGCCACCGGCAGGGCGCACCACGCCCGGGCCATGCCCTTCGTGGACGCCGCCCACCGGGCCGACATCTACTACGGGGCCATCCACCTCGAGCGCAACCGGAGCGTGCGGGTCACCGGGGTGGAGGTCGACGGCAACATCGGGGCCGTCGAGCTCGGCGGCGAGTACGGCGATCGCGGCTACCAGGTCTCCCACGACGGGCTGGTGGCCATCGCCAACGGTGAGCTTGTCGTCGAGGGGGCCTACCTCCACCACCACGGTCGTGACGGGGTGATGATCGCCGACCCCGGCCTCACCGCGGATGGACCGAGCCGGCCGGTGACCCTGGTGGATGTCCGTTCAGAATACAACGGGAGGCAGGGCCTCTCCTGGGTGGGTGGTCGCGGGCTTCGGGCGACGGGCTGCTCGTTCAGCTACACGGGCCAGACGCGGATCCCGGTCAGCAACCCGGGCGCCGGAGTCGACATCGAGGCGGAGCTCTCGGTTTGCCGGGACGGGCGCTTCACCGACTGCCGCTTCGTGGCCAACCGCAACTTCGGGCTGGTCGCCGACACCGGCGACAGCCGGGACATCGCCTTCGAGCGCTGCGTGTTCTCGGGCTGGCGCGGCTCGCCGGTGGCGGCCACGCCGGTCGCCCTCTGGCCCAACAAGCCGGGGATGTCCTTCCGCGACTGTCAGATCTACGGCTCACTCGTCCAGACCTTCGGCTCCCCGGCGGCGGCCGATGCCTGCCGTTTCGATGGTTGCCACTTCGAGGACCGTCCCGACCCGACCTACGGCATCCCCTACGCCGGGGTGGCGCTGATCGAGACGGGGGGCGAGAACGTCAGCTTCAGCAACTGCCAGGTGATCGCCAACACCCACCGATCGATGGCCCTGGTCACGCGGGCCGCGGGCCAGGGCAAGATGATGATCAGCGGCTGCCGGATCGTCCACCGCGACGCCTCCCTCCCGCCCGACGCCTACCAGGCCAGCTTCGACGCCGTGCGCCTGAGCGACACCACCTTCGAGGAGTCCGGCCTGTCGCGGCCCTACTTCATCGCCGTCCACGACGTGACCCTCGGCGGCGGAGTGCAGGTGGCCGGGCCCCATGTCGCCTGGCAGGCCGCGGGCGGCCGGGTCGGCAGCATCGGCTGAGGACGCGCCGGCCGAGCCCGACGGCTACTACGCGATGACGGCGCCCTGCTCGTAGGCGATGACGTCGGTCAGGACCTCGCCGAGCCGCTTGGTCGGCTCCCAGCCGATCGCCTCGCGCAGCTTGGTGGTGTCGGGTATCCGCCGGGCCATGTCCTCGAACCCGGACTCGTAGGCCTCGCCGTAGGGGACGAGGAGGATCTCCGACTGCGAGTCGCACTTCTCCCGCACGAGCCCGGCGAGGTCGCGGATGGAAATCTCCTCGTCGCTGCCGATGTTGAACACCTGCCCGTAGTGGCAGTCCTGCTCCATGAGCTCGGCCAGGGCGCGCACCACGTCGGAGACGTGGCAGAAGCACCGCCGCTGGGTCCCGTCGCCGTGGACGGTCAGCGGCCGGTTGGCCAGGGCCTGCTTGATGAACGTCGGCACCACCATGCCGTACTGGCCGGTCTGGCGCGGACCTACGGTGTTGAACAGCCGGCCGACCACGGTCGGCAGCCGGCGCTCGTTGTGGTAGGCGAGAGCGAGGAACTCGTCGAGGGCCTTCGAGCAGGCGTAGGACCAGCGGCCCTTGTCGGTCGAGCCCATCACCAGGTCGCCGGTCTCCTTGAACGGGAGGGCCAGCGACTTTCCGTAGACCTCGCTGGTCGAGGCGATGAACACCGGGCGCTTCTTCTTGTTGGCCTGGTCGAGGACGATCTCCGTGCAGCGGACGTTGGTCTCGATGGTCCGCACCGGACTCTCGACGATCAGCTTCACCCCGACGGCCGCCGCCAGGTGGTAGACGGCGTCGGACTCGTCGACCAGCTCGGCCACCAGCCGGGGGCTGGAGCATGTGTCGATGGTGTACTCGAAGGCCGGATCGTCGCGGAGGTGGCGGATGTTCTCGATCGACCCGGTCGAGAGGTCGTCGAGCGCGTGGACCCGGTGACCGCGCGCGATGAGCTCGTCGGCAAGATGCGAGCCGATGAACCCGGCTCCCCCCGTGATCAAGAACCGCATCGACTCTTGAGACTAGCGGGTAACCGCGGGCAGTCCGCCGGAAACCGCCTGCTCCGCGGCGTCGCCGCCGGTCGGGCGATCAGCCGGCCGGCGGCGGTCAGCCGCGAACCAGGCGCTTGTAGGTGATCCGCTTGGGGCGGTCGGCCTCGGCGCCGAGCAGGGCTCGACGGTGCTCCTCGTAGGCCTCGAAGTTCCCCTCGAACCACTTCACCTGGCTGTCGCCCTCGAAGGCGAGGACGTGGGTGGCGATGCGGTCGAGGAACCAGCGATCGTGGGATATGACCACCGCGCACCCGGCGAAGGCGAGCAGCGCCTCCTCGAGGGCGCGCAGGGTGTCGACGTCGAGGTCGTTGGTCGGCTCGTCCAGGAGCAGGAGGTTGCCGCCGCCGTGGAGGAGCTTGGCCAGGTGCAGGCGGTTGCGCTCGCCGCCGGAGAGCTTGCCCACCTTGGTCTGCTGATCGGAGCCCTTGAAGTTGAACGAGGCGGTGTACTGGCGGGAGTTGACCCACTGCTCGCCGATCTTCAGCTGGTCCTGGCCGCCGGAGATCTCCTCCCAGACGTTCTTCTCGGGGTCGAGGGCGTCGCGCGACTGGTCGACATAGGCGAGCTCGACGGTGTCGCCGATGCGCAGAGCCCCGGCGTCGGGCTGCTCGGCGCCGGTGATCATGCGAAACAGGGTGGTCTTGCCGGCCCCGTTGGGCCCGATCACGCCGACGATCCCGCCCCGGGGCAGCGAGAAGGAGAGCGACTCGATGAGGAGGCGGTCGCCGAAGCCCTTGGTCAGGTTCTCGGCCTCGACGACGACGTCGCCGAGGCGGGGGCCGGCCGGGATGTGGATCTGCACCTGGTCGAGCTTGACCTCGGCCTCGTGGGCGAGGAGCGACTCGTAGTTGGCCAGGCGGGCCTTGGCCTTCTTGCGCCGGCCCTTGGGGTTGGTGCGGACCCATTCGAGCTCGGCGGCGATCGTCCGCTGGCGGGACACCTCCTGCTTCTCGGACTGGGCCAGCCGCGCCTGCTTCTGCTCGAGCCAGCCCGAGTAGTTGCCCTCGTAGGGGATGCCCCGACCGCGGTCGAGCTCGAGGATCCAGCCGGCGACGTTGTCGAGGAAGTAGCGGTCATGGGTGACCGCGACCACCGTCCCCTTGTACTCGGCGAGATGACGCTCGAGCCACTCGACCGATTCGGCGTCGAGATGGTTGGTCGGCTCGTCGAGGAGGAGGAGGTCGGGCTGGGAGAGGAGCAGCCGGCAAAGCGCCACCCGGCGGCGCTCGCCGCCCGAGAGGATGGTCACGTCGGCGTCGGGCGGCGGGCAGCGCAGGGCGTCCATGGCGTGCTCGATCATCCCGTCGAGATTCCAGGCGTCGGCGGCGTCGATCTGCTCCTGGAGGCGGGCGAACTCGTCGGCCGTCTCCTCGGAGTAGTTGGCCGCCAGCTCGTTGAAGCGCTCGACCAGGGCGTGGACCTCGGAGACCCCGTCGAGCACGTTGCCCCGGGCATCCTTGGTCGGATCGAGGGCCGGCTCCTGCTCGAGCAGGCCGACCGAGGCCCCGGGGGCGAGCTCGGCGTCGCCGCGGAAGTCGCGGTCGAGGCCGGCCATGATGCGCAGGAGGGTGGACTTGCCCGAGCCGTTGTAGCCGAGCACCCCGATCTTGGCCCCGGGCAGGAAGGCGAGGGTGATGTCCTTGAGGACGGTCTTCTCCGGCGGGAAGACCCGCGACATGCGGTGCATGGTGAAGACGTATTGGGTCGGCATCGACCGCTGAGGATAGACGCTGCTGGCGGTGGCGCCTCGCTAACGTGGACGGCGTATGTCCAACGTCTTCGATCTCGAGCAGGCCCTGCTGCTCCTGGAGCTCGAGCCGCCCTTCGACAAGCGCCAGGTCCAGCTCGCCCGGCGGCGGATGGCCAAGGTCTGGCACCCGGACATCGCCCCGCCCGGCCGCCAGGTCGAGCACCAGCGCCACCTCCAGGCGATCAACCAGGCGGCTGACGAGCTCGAGCGCCTGGCCGAGGGGTCGCGCAGCGGCAAGGTCACCCACAACGCGGTCAAGGTCTCGGCCGCGGCCAGCCGGGCGGCCCGGGCCGAAGCCGGCCGGCGCGCCTACGAGGCCCAGGAGCGCGAGCGAGCGGCCGACGCCGACCGCGCCCGCCACGACCCCTTCGGCAGCCGGGCCCCCGACCACTCGGTGGTCCATCGCTACGCCCGCTGCCTGTCCTATCCCGAGTGGGGGGTCGGCTCGGTCACCGGCGTCTACTTCAGCGGCGAGGGCGAGAACATCCAGCAGTGGGCGCGGGTCCAGTTCAGCCACGGGGTGAGGACGGTGCCGGCCGGCAGCCTCCAGTTCGTCGACTTCTCCAAGCCCGATGCCGGCAGCGCCCGGGTCCAGCGCTTCATGGTCGCCGCCCAGCACGCCCTGGCTGAGGGCAGGTGCGAGCTGGCCGCCCAACGCCTGATCTACGCGCGCGACGCCGATCCGACCAACGTGCCGGTCCTGCGGCTGATGACGCTGGCCTTCTGGCAGGCCGGGAACCTCGAGGCCGCGGCCCGGGCGGTGCGCGACTGGGCCCGCGTCGAGCCCGATCGGCCGGCGGCCCACCGCTTCGCCGCCCGCATCTACGAGGACATCGGGGCGATCGATCTCGCCGCCGAGGCGGCCGAGCGGGCGGTCCGGCGGGCGCCGGAAGACGCCGGCGAGTGGGAGCGCCTCGGCCGCCTGCGCCTGCGGCTGATGGATCGCGGGGCGGCCATCGACGCCCTCCAGCGGGCCCGGGTTCTCGGGCCGAGCGTGGACGGCCTGCTCGATCTCGGTCTCGCCCTCCACCTGGCCGGGGACGTCGGCGGGGCGGTCTCGGTCTGTGAGGAGGCGGTCGACCTCGACCGCAAGTCAGCGGAGGCCTGGTCGCGGCTGGCCCATGCCCTGGCCCGCACCGATCGACTCGGAGAATGCCTGGACGCCTGCGAGCGGGCCCTGGCTCTCGGCGGCGGCCCCGAGGTCCGCGAGTTGCGCGAGCGGCTGCGGGCGGCCGAGGCCCGGGTGCTGCCGGCGCCGGTCGCTACTCTTTGGTGAGACCGGTCGGTGATCCGCGCGGACCTGGCGCGACGTAGAGAAGAGATACATGGGCGGACTTACAAACCCGATACACCTGGCCTTCATCGCCATGATCGCGCTGATCTTCCTCGGACCCAAGCGGCTCCCCGAGCTGGCCAAGTCGCTCGGCAACGGGATGCGCGAGTTCCGCGAGACGTTGAGCATGGACCACCACGAGGACGAGAACCCGGTGCTCGCCGCGGTCGAGACCCCCCCGGCTCCGGCCCCCGTCCCGTCGGTGGCGCCGCCCATCGCTCCGGTCGTGCCACCGGCGGTAACCCCGCCGCACGCACCCGACGCCGCCTAGCTCGCCGGCCCGGACGGGTCGGGTGCTGGCGGTGGCGTGCGCCACCGCGGGCGGTCACTGGTCGTGCGTGGATCTGCGCGAGCGGCCGCGGGGTGCTCTGCCTCGCGGCCTGTAGCTGACCGAGCACGCGAGCGGAGGCGATCGGGTGGGTGGCGCCGGTCAGGTGGTGGCGCCCGGAGGCGATGGCGCCGCTCAGGCCGGCGGCGTCAGAACGGTGGTCGGCTGTTAGCCGATGAGGATCGCCGAGGTGGTCGAGCCGGCGTCGGCCGGCCTCACCGCCGCCAGGACGAGGCCGGGCGAGCCGGCGGAGCCGATGATGAGATCGCCGGCGGTGATCGCCGCCGAGCGGCTCCCGCCGCCGCTCGGTCGAGCCGCGGTCGGGGGAATGACCGTCACCCGGGGAAGGGGGCGGCGGCTGAGGGGGACGATCGTCGCCGACCGGTGTCCGGTGCCTCCGAGTAGGAGCCTCACGGCGAGGATGCTCGCCCCGAGGAGGACGACGACGGCCAAGGCGCTGAGCATCCGCGTCGCCCGCGCCCGCCGATGGTCTCCGGGCCCGGCCGGGAGTCGGGTGACGGCGCCGGCACTCGCCGGGAGTTGGCCGCCGTCCGTCTCACCGATGACGCGTCGCCCGCGGGCCGCGGGGACCGGCCGGCCGGTCCCCGGCAGTGTGCGCCGGACGACCGGCGCCGTCAGACTCGCGGCGAGAGGCCCGACCCGAGGCGGCGTCCGACTCGGGGCGAGATACCCGGCCGGAGGCGGTCGGCGCTCAGGGGAGGGTGCCGTCTGGCGGCGCTCCCCCGTCGCTCGCCCGCCCGCCGGGCCGGCGGTGGGCCGCGGCGGACGCGCGCGGTCTGCCCGGCCCGGCGACCCGGCTTCCCCCGGCACTCCCTGCGGTAGCGGCTTGGCCGGTGGCCGCCAGAGGAGGGCCTCGGGGACCAGGCCCGCGCTGTCCTCGAGACCGTGGCCGTTGCCGTTGGCGTTCTCGGGGTGGTTGGCGGGACCGACGCCGTTGCCGTTGGCGTTCTCGGGGCGGTTGGCGGCACTGAGGCCGTGGCCGCGGCCGTCCTCGAGGCGGTGGCCGCCGCTGACGCCACCGCTCTCGATGACGCCGTCCTCCAGGCGCGGGACGCTGCCATCGTCGGCGATCCCGTCGCCGTCGGTGGCCCCGCTGGCGTAGGTGGCGCCGGCGGCGCTGGTCACGGCGCTGGCCTCGACGACCGCCTCGCCGTCGGTCATGCCGGCCCGGTCGGGAACGCCACCGTCAGCGTTGCCCGGGCCCTCACCGCTGCCCACGTCGCCGTCGAGGCCGTGCGCCGGAGGGCCGGGCCGACCGCCTTGCACCCCGGTGGCGGCCGGATCCCCCGGCGGGGCCACGGCGCTCGAACGGGCCGAAGGCGTCGACCCCGCCGCTCCCCCCTTGCCGCCCGGGACGGCCGGCCCCAGACCGTGGTCCCCGGCGGTGGCAGCCCCGCGACCGCCCGGCGGCACCGGCTCCGCGTCCGGCGGCCGCGTCACCGCCTGGTAGAAGTGCCATTCCGCCGCGTCCAGGCGGCCGGTCAGGCGAGCGCACTCCGAGCAGCGGTCCAGGCGCCGATACAGGGCCACCGTCTCCGCCGCCGACAATCGTCCGGAGGCTCGCTCGCGCAGGAGCCCCGGAACCCCGGCGCAGCCGGCCCGCAGATGCGCCGCCCTGCGCAGCCGTGCCCCAATCCGCCCGGTCGAGCGCCTCGCCTCCTCGAGGGCGGCCGCCCTCACCGTCTCCCGGACGCGCGCCACCGTCTCCGCCGGCCCCGGCCGGTCACCGTCCCCGGCCACCTGCGCCACCTCGGCCGCCGTCCGCTCGACCAGCTCGCCGGCCACGTCCGGGCCGCACACCCGCACCATGTAGACCCTCGACTCGGCCGCGCAGTGACCGGCCCACGATCGGCCGGATTCCCACTCGCCCATGCGGTCTGTGCTGCCGTCGTCCAATTTCCCCACTCAGATCTCGGCCCCGGTCAGCCACCGACCACGGGCGCCCGGTGCGGGAATAATAGACACCTGGCCCGGCGCCATCGCCCGGTCGCCGACGCCCGTCCGCCCGGCCGCATACCTTCCCGGCATGCGCCTCATCGTCGCCCGCTGCCAGGTCACCTACGCCGGCCGCCTCTCCACCGTCCTCCCCATGGCCGTCCGCCTGCTCATGATCAAGGCCGACGGATCGGTCCTCGTCCACGCCGACAGCGGCGGCTACAAGCCGACCAACTGGATGACCCCTCCCACCCTGATCGAGATCGACGGCAGTCCGCCCACCGCCATCGACGTGCGCAAGATCGGCGGCGAGGAGCGCCTGCGCATCGCCATCGACGAGGTCCTCTGGGACGAGGCTCACGACATGGGTGAGGCCGCCGCCCTCGAGAAGGACGGGGTCGAACGCCACCTTCAGGAGCTCCTCGCCGACCAGCCGACCTGGTGCGGCGAGGGGTTTCGCCTCGTGCGCCGGGAATGGCCGACCGACATCGGGCCGGTCGACCTCATGTGCCGCGACCCGCTCGACGACTGGGTCGCCGTCGAGATCAAGCGGGTGGCCACCATCGACGCCGTCGAGCAGCTCGCTCGCTACCTCGAGCGCATCCGCCTCGACCCGGGGATGAGCGCCTGCCGCGGCGTGCTCGCCGCCCAGCAGTTCAAGCCCCAGGCCCGGGTCCTCGCCCAGGCCCGGGGGATCGCCTGCGTGGAGGTCGACCTCGCCGTCCTGCGCGGCGAGCGCCAGCCGCCGATGACCCTCTTCGCCTCTTCCTACTGACTCGAGGCCTCGGCGGTCCGGCCGAAGCTCACCGTGTCGCCCTCCACCAGCGGCACCTCCCCATCCTCGCCCACCGCCCGTCCGTTGACCGTCGCCCTGATCCCTCCGCCGAGCTCGAGCCCCGCCGCGGCCGCCGCACCGGCGAGCGTGGCCGCGCGCGCCGACATCGCTCTTCGCACCCCCCGCCCCGGGCCGGCGGGGCCGCTCCGGATCAGCACGACGATCTTCGGCGCCGGCCTCGCCCGGGCCGACGCGTAGTCGTCCGCCCGGTTGAGGTTGATCAGCGACTCGAGGCGCGGGTCCCCTCTCGCCACCCCCGCGTCACTCAGCAGGTCCGCCGCGCTCAGCCGGCGCACCCGGCAGCGCTCGAGCACCAGCCCCACGCGCAGGCGATCCTCGCCCAGGAGGTCGGCCACCACGCCCGCCACCCCCAGCCGGTAGGCGGCCGCCAGCGGCTGGGCCACGCCCTCCATCACCGGCACGCACGCGTCCTCCGCGGGGCCCAGGGCCCCCACCACCGCCGTGACGAAGGCCGGATGCAGCAGCGGGGCGTCGGTCGAGACCACGAAGGCCACCTCCGCCTCCCCGGCCACCGCCCCCAGGCCCGACCCCAGGGCCTCCAGCGGCCCCCGGCCCGGCCGCTCGTCCTCCACCACCCGGTAGCTCGACGGCAGTTCCGCCAGCACCTGGCCGGCGGCTCGGACCACCACCACCGGACCGTCGAGCGCTCGCTCGAGGATCCCCGCCACCCGGCGCAGCACCGTCGAGCCGTGCCACTCCAGGCCGGCCTTCGGGGTACCCATGCGCGACGAGCGTCCCCCCGCCAGCACGATGCCCGCCCGGCGCTCCAAGCCGCCCTACTCGCCGTGGAGGGTGGCCACCAGGCGGCGCTCGCCGCCCTCGTCGCGGTGCTCGCACAGGTAGATCCCCTGCCACGTCCCCAGCGCCAGCTCGCCCTCGCTCACCGGCAGGCTCAACGTCGGGCCCAGGAGCGCCGCCTTGATGTGGGCCGGCATGTCGTCCGGCCCCTCCAGGGTGTGCGTCCAATACGGGGCGTCCTCTGCCACCGCCCGGTTGAACCAGGCCTCGAAGTCCCGGCGCACCGCCGGGCTGGCGTTCTCCCCGAGGGTCAGCGACGCCGAGGTGTGGCAGATCAGCAGGTGGAGCATGCCCACCCTGACCCCGGCCAGCTCCGGCAGGCGCCCGAGCACCTCCCCGTTGACCAGGTGGAAGCCGCGCGCCCGCGCCGACAGACGGATCTCCCGCTGGACCCACATCTCCCGACTCGGCGCTACCGCTCGCCCGGGGCCTTGACCGGGAACTGCGACACCTCGTGGCTGACGTCGAGCGCCGTGCGGACGATCCGGCTCTGCTCGTCGGCATGAGCCACCGGATAGCCCTCGCCCGGGCTCGCCCGCTCCGGGCGCCCGACGTAGCCGAAGCGCAGGTGGCGGGGCATGATCTGGCGCAGCCGGGCCGACATGTGGGCCCGCGCCCCCATGTTCCGCGGCTCCTCCTGGCACCAGACCACCTCTTCGAGCTGGGGGTAGCGCTCCATCAGCCGGAGCAGCTCGCCCTGGGGGAACGGGTAGAGGAGCTCCACCCGGCCGATGGCCACCGCCTCGGCCCCCGCCCGGTCGGCGTGGCCGATCAGGTCATAGAAGATCTTCCCCGTGCACAGCACCAGCCGCCTCACCTGCGACTCGTCGATCCGCGGCTCCGCCAGCACCGGGTAGAACTGGGCCTCCGAGAGGTGCTCGATCCGGTTGGTGGCCTGGGTCAGGCGCAGCAGCGACTTCGGGGTCATGACGATCAGCGGCCGCTGCTTGGCCACCCGGGCCTGGCGGCGCAGGAGATGGAAGTACTGGGCCGGGGTGGTCAGATTGGCCACCCGGATGTTGCCCTCGGCCGCCAGTTGGAGGAACCGCTCCAGGCGGGCGGAGGAGTGCTCCGGGCCCGAGCCCTCGTACCCGTGGGGCAGGAGGAGGGTCAGGCGCGAGGTCTGCCCCCACTTGGCCAGGCCCGAGACGATGAACTGGTCGACGATGACCTGGGCCGCGTTGACGAAGTCGCCGAACTGCGCCTCCCACACCACCAGGGTCTCCGGCGCCTCCTGGCTGTAGCCGTATTCGAAGCCCAGGCAGCCGACCTCCGAGAGGGGGGTGTTGTGGAGCTCGAACGGCGCCAGCGCCCCCGGCAGGCTCTGGATCGGGCACACCGTGCGCCCCGTCTTGGCGTCGTGCAGGACGAGGTGGCGCTGGCTGAACGTCCCCCGCTCGACGTCCTGGCCGGTCAGGCGGATCGGCGTCCCCTCGGTCAGGAGCGACCCGAAGGCCAGGGCCTCGGCGTGGGCCCAGTTGACGCCCCCGTCCGGCCCCATCGCCGTCCGGCGCGCCTCGAGCTGGCGGACCAGCTTCGGATGGACGGTGAAGCCCTCGGGCACCCGTAGGAGCTCGTCGTTGAGGGCGGTCAGCCGCTCGGCCGACACCGCCGTCTTCACCTCGGGCGACGCCGTCCGGTCGAGCATGTACTCCCCGGTCGGCTGCTCGACCACCCCCTCGGCCAGGGCCTCGGCGATCCGCGTCTTCAGCTCCTGGTGGCGCGTGGTCAGGTTGTCCCAGATCTCCTGATTCATCCCCCGCAGCTCGTCCGAGGTCATCACCCCGTCGTGGACCAGCTTGTCGCCCCACAGCTCGGCCACCCGCTTCTTGTTCTTGATCTTCGTGTACATCTCCGGCTGGGTGTAGGCCGGCTCGTCGGCCTCGTTGTGACCGAAGCGCCGGTAGCCGATCAGGTCGATCAGCACGTCATGGCCGAAGGTCTGGCGGAAGGCGAAGGCCAGGCGCACCGCCGCGATGCACGCCGCCACGTCGTCGGCGTTGACGTGGATGATCGGCACGTCGAAGCCCTTGGCCAGGTCCGAGGCCCACCGGGTCGACCGGGCGTCGTCCGGGTCGGTGGTGAAGCCCACCTGGTTGTTGGTGATCAGGTGCAGCGTCCCGCCCACCTTGTAGCCGTCCAGCCCCTGCAGGTTCAACGTCTCCGCCACCACCCCCTGCGCCGGGAAGGCCGCGTCGCCGTGGATGACGATCGGCACCGCCGCGTTGGTGTCGTGGTGGGTGTGCGGACCGTGGCGCGAGGTCTGCGCCGCCCGGGTCGCCCCCACCACCACCGGTGAGACGAACTCCAGATGGGACGGGTTCGACTCCAGGTTGACCCGGATCGACTCCCCGCTCGGCAGCTCGTAAGAGCCCTGAGCGCCGTGGTGGTACTTGACGTCGCCGGTCCCCCCCTGGGGGATGGTGGTCACCGCCTCGAGCGTCGAGGCCCCCTCGAACTCGGCGAAGATCGTCTCGTACGGCCGCCCGAGGTTGTGGGCCAGGACGTTCAGCCGCCCCCGGTGGGCCATGCCGATCACCACCTCCTGGCCGCCGTAGGCCGCCGCCAGCTGGATCAGCTCGTCGAGCATCGGCACCGTCATGTCCAGGCCCTCGATCGAGAACTGCTTCTGCCCGAGGTAGGCCTTGTGCATGAAGCGCTCCATCGCGTCCACCTCGACCAGGCGCCGCAACAGCGCCCGCTGCTCCTCGGCGCTCAGGGGCTTGCGGAACGACCCGCTCTCGATCCGCTCCCGCAGCCACTCCCGCTGGCGGTGGGAGGCGATGTGCTCGATCTCGTAGGCGATCGTCCCGCAGTAGGTCTCCCGCAGGTGGGGCAGCGCCTCCGCCAGGGTCGCTCCCGGGACGTGCATGCGCAGGATGCGGGCCGGGATCTGGGCCATCAGGGCCGGCGTCAGGCCCAGCGGCCCGGGGTCGAGCGCCGGATCCCCCTCGGGCTCGGCTCCCAGCGGGTCCAGGCGGGCGGCCAGATGTCCGTGGGTCCGGTGGGCCTTGAGCAGCGACACCGCCGCCTGGACGGCCTGGAGCAGCTCCTCCCCCGGGTGCTCGGGCACCGCAGGACCCTCCGGCCGGGGCGCGGCCGGGGCGGTGGCCGCCGGTGCCGGGGGGGAGGCCGCCAGGGCAGCCGCTGCCCCCGCCGCCGCGGCCGGCGCCGCCGGCCGGGGCGCCGGGGATGGCCCCAGGGTCACCCCGAGCGAGGCGAACAGGTCCTCGTAGAAGGACTCCCCGCCCTGGAGGTACTCCTCGATCCGAGCCAGGAACCGGCCCGACTCGGCCCCCTGGATGATCCGGTGGTCGTAGGTCGAGGTCATCGACATGACCTTCTCGGCCCCGATCGCCGCCGCCGCCGACCCGAGCCCCACCGGGTAGGCGATCGACCCGGTGGCCACGATCGTCCCCTGCCCGGCCATCAGCCGCGGCACCGAGGCCACCGTGCCCAGACCGCCCGGGTTGGTCAGGGTGATGTTGGCCCCGACCATGTCGTCGGCGCCCAGCGCGTTGCCCCGCGCCTTCTCCACCAGCGCTCCGTAGGCGCCGAGGAAGGCGTCGAAGGACAGCCTGCCCGCGTCGCCGATCACCGGGACCATCAGCGTCCGCGACCCGTCCCGCTTCTCGACGTCGACCGCCAGCCCCAGGTTCACCGCCCCGTCGTCGATCCGGTTCGGCTTGCCGTCGATCTCCGCGTAGTGGTGTGCCATGACCGGGATGTCGCTCGCCGCCCGGGCGATGGCATAGGCGATCAGGTGGGTGAAGGAGACCCTCCGCCCCGCCGCCTTCAGCTCGGCCCGGCGGCCGTCGAGCACGGTCACGGTCAGGGTCCGGAAGCTCGTCGCCGTCGGGATCGACCGGCTCTCCTCCATGTAGCGCACCAGCTGCGCCGCCGCCCCGCGCAGTGGCGTCGCCCTCGTCCCGCCCCCGTCCTCCCGTCCGGCGCCGCCGTTGCCGGCGCTCCGCAGCGCCTCCAGCACATCGGCCTTGGTGATCCGCCCCGCCGCTCCCCGCCCGGCCACCCGGGCGAGGTCCACGCCCTCCACCGCGGCCACCCGCCGGGCCACTGGCGAGACCCGAGTGCTCGGGTCGATCGGCTCGGTCGGACCCGGCGGCACGGTCCCGGTGTTCGGGCTCGCCCCGTCCCCCCGGTTCCCGTTCCCGTTCCCGGCACCGGACCCGTTCCCGGCGCCGCTCGTCGCCCGGCCGCCGGCGGCCGGTGGAGAGGCGGGGGCGTCGGCGTCGCCGGCCGGTGGGGAGGCAGGGGCGTGGCCGTCGCCGGGGGCCACCTCGGCGAGCAGGCTGCCGACGGCGATGGTCTCGCCCTCGGCGCCATGGACGCTGACGATGGTTCCCGTGGCCGGGGAGGCCACCTCGGCGTCGACCTTGTCGGTCGAGATCTCGACGATCGTCTCGTCGACGCTGACGGTGTCCCCGACCGCCTTGTGCCATTCGAGGATGGTCCCCTCCGAGACGGAGTCGCCCATCTGGGGCATGACCACCGCGATGGTGGCGGTATCAGGCATGCCCTTGACTCTAACCAACCCCTCGCCCGGCCCGGCCCGACTCTCCCCGCCGGGGCTCGGCCGGGTCGGCGATCGGTCAGGCCGGCGGGAGCCGGCGACGGTCCTCGACCGCGAAGGCGGCGCTCCCGACGAAGGGCCCGACCCCGCCGACCACCGCCACGGCGACCGCCACGTGCAGGGGAATCACCCGCTGGCGCACCGCGGCGATGCAGGCCAGCGACATCCCGATCCACAGCAGCCCGTGGGCCAGCCCGAGGATGAAGGTAGCCGGCTCGGGCTTGCCCCCGAGGAAGGCGGCGTAGAGGAGGCCGAGGTAGATTGCCGAGTGCAGGAACGACGTCCGCTCGAGGCGGGTGAAGGTGAGCATCGCTCCGGCGCTACCCGGCCAGCAGCGACGCCATCCGGCGCAAGCCGGCGTCCGCCTCCGGCGGCCACTTCTCGACGTCCGCCGGCCACCAGGCATGGGCGTCGTGCTCGGAGTCCGGCACGACCTCCGCCCCGTCGGGCAGCCAGGCCAGGCCGACGAACATCACCAGGCGATGGGGCAGGCAGACCAGGGCCCGGGCGCTGATCTGCTCCGGAGCCACCGACCACTCCTCGTCGAGCTCGCGCACCAGCGTCTGGGCCGGGTTCTCCCCGGCGTCGACCGCGCCCCCCGCCCCGAGCGCCCAGCGTCCCGGCCAGGTAGAGAGCCAGGCGGCCCGGCGGCCGGCCAGCCAGCGGCCGTCGGCGGCCCGGGTCACGCACAGCCCGGCCATGCTCAACGACGCATCGCCGGGCAGCAGGCGCAGCGCCCACCGGATGGGCTGGATCTCCAAGGTGAGGGCCGCCGGGGTGGCGGCATGCCCGACCAGGCGAGCGCCGACACCGTCGTGGGCCGGCGAGCCGCGCTCGCGCAGCGCGGTGATGGCGGCGTCGGCCGCGGCCACCACCGCCGGCCCGGCGTCGTAGCTCTCCTCGCGCCAGTCCGCCTTCACGTCCTCGAGCGCCCAGGATCCCTGGGCGAGGATGCCGGGCTCGAGGGTCACCGCCGACAATCTACCGGGGGTCCCGCCCGCCGCCCCCGCCTGGCGGTGGCGCGGCACCGGCGCTGGCGGTGGCGCGGCGCCGGCGCTGGCGGACGCGGCGCCCGGGCGCTCCCCGCCCGCCGATACCCTGGCCTGCGGTGGAACATGGCCAGCCCCGAGGCAGCTCTCGCCGCCGGGACCTCCGGGGAGCTCGGCGATGATCGCCGTGCTCGGAGCCGGCGGCGTCGGCGGCCTGATCGCCGCCCTCCTCGACCGGGCCGGGATCGCCGCCACCGTGGTGGCCCGGGAGCCGACGGCCGCCGTCCTCTCCCGCCACGGTCTCGCCGTCAGCAGCGTCCGCTTCGGCGAGTTCAGCGCCCGGCCCCGGACGGTGGCGCACCTCGAGGTCGACCACGACGTTCTCATCCTCGCCACCAAGGCGGGCGGCCTCGAGCCGGCGCTCGAGCGGATATCCGGCGAGCCGGCCCTCGTCCTCCCCCTGCTCAACGGACTCGATCACCTGGCGGTGCTCCGGGAGCGGTTCGGCACCCGGGCGGTGGCCGGGACGATTCGGGTCGAATCCGACCGCCCCCACGCCGGGGTGATCCGGCACACGAGCAACTTCCTGCGCATCGAGATGGCCAGCGCCGACCGCGACCGGGGTCCGGCCATCGACGCGCTGGCCACCCGGCTGACCGCGGCCGGGATCGACGTCGCCATCGGCGAGTCAGAGGCCCAGGTCCTCTGGTCGAAGCTCGTGCGCCTCAACGCCCTGGCCACCACGACCAGCGCGTCCGGCCTGGCCCTCGGTCCGATTCTCGCCGACCCCGGCTGGCGCCCTCGCTTCGAGGCCGTCCTCGGCGAGGGCGTTGCCGTGGCCGCCGCCGAGGGCGCCACCATCGACGCCGGCGCTCTGATGGCGCAGTTCATCGAAGACCACCCGACGCTCGGGAGCTCGATGGCCCGCGACATCGCCGCCGGCCGGCCGCCCGAGCTCGACGCCATCGCCGGGGCCGTGCTCCGCGCCGCCGACCGTCACGCCATCGCCGCCCCCGTCCTCGAGGAGTTGGTCGAGGAGATCGTCGGTCGCGCTCACCTCGCCCCGGTCCGCCGCCCCGGCTGAGCCCACCGCCGCGGCCTCACCAGGAGATCCACCGGCCTCGGACCGTATGCTGGCCGGTGCGACCCGAGGCGAACAACACGGAGGTCCTGACCATGCCCCTGCACATCTGTTCTCGCGCCGGTCAGCCGGCCGTCCTCCTCCTCGCCGTCGGCGTGCTCGCCGCCTGCGGGACGAGCGCCAAGAAGAGCGCCTCGGCCGCCACCACGCCACCGGGCAGCGCCCCGGCCGCCACCGGGTCGGCCGCCGCTCTGCCCGCGCCCCTGCGCTCCAAGGGCACGCTCGTGGTCGCCGCCGACGCCACCTACGCCCCGAACGAGTTCATCGCCACCGATGGCCATACCGTCAACGGCATGGATGCCGATCTGGTCAGGGCGCTCGGCGGGGTGCTCGGGCTCAAGGTCGACGTGGTCAACGCCAACTTCGCCAGCATCATCCCCGGCCTCGCCGCCGGCAAGTACGACCTCGGAGCCTCGTCGTTCACCGACACCCGCGAGCGCGAGAAGACGGTCGACTTCGTCACCTACTTCACCGCCGGCACCTCCTTCTACACCCGCAGCCAGGGCGGCTCGGCCATCGGTGCCCTCGCCGACCTCTGCGGCCACACGGTGGCCGTCGAGAGCGGGACGACCCAGCAGACCGACGCCGCCGCCCAGGACAAGAAGTGCCGGGCGGCCGGCAAGGCCGCGGTGAGCGTGCTCGTGTTTCCCGACCAGAACGCCGCCAACCTCGCCCTGCGCAGCTCCCGTGCCCAGGTCGGCATGGCCGACTCACCGGTCGCCGCCTATGCCGTCAAGCAGGCGGGCGCCGAGTTCAAGCTCGTCGGCTCCCCCTACGGCACCGCGCCCTACGGGCTGGCCGTGCCCAAGGGCAGCGGCCTGGCGCCCCCCCTGCTCTCGGCGCTGAAGACGTTGATCGCCGACGGGCGCTACGCGGCGATCCTCGCCCGCTGGGGCGTCGGATCGGGGGCGATCTCCCATCCCATGATCAACGGCGCCACCGGCTAGCACCCCGAGGCCGAGCCGTGTCCAGGCCCCAGGCCGACGAGCCGCCGCCGGGGCCCGGCGGCCCCCCGGCGAGCGGCCCCCCGGCGAGCGGTCCCCCGGCGAGCGGCGCCCCGGCGAGCGGCGCCCCGGCGAGCGGCCCCCCGGCGAGCCGCCCTCCGGCGAGCGGCGCCCCGGCGAGCGGCCCTCCGGCCAGCGGCCGCCAGGCGGGTCCGGGCCGCCCCCCGCCGGGTCCGGTCGGCCCGGCGGCGGAGATCCGGGCGGTCGGGGTCCGTCGTCCGGGGCGCTGGATCGCCGGCGCCGTCGTCCTGCTCGTGGCGCTGACCCTGGTGCGGTCGGTGGCCACCAACCCCCGCTTCGAGTGGGGCGTGGTCGGCGACTACCTGCTCGACACGAGGATCCTCCACGGCGTGCTCGTGACCATCGAGCTGACGGTGGCGGCGATGGCCGCCGGGATCGTCCTCGGCGTCGTCCTCGCCGTCATGCGCCGGTCGGCCAACCCCCTGGTCTCCGGCTCGAGCTGGATCTACATCTGGTTCTTCCGGGGCACGCCGGTCCTCGTCCAGCTCCTGTTCTGGAACTCGATCTCCGCCCTCTATCCCCGTCTCTCCGTCGGGGTCCCGTTCGGGCCCGAACTCTTCAGCCTGGACGCCAACACGCTGACCAAGCCGTTCGTCGTCGCCCTGCTCGCTCTCGGCCTCAACGAGGCGGCCTACATGGCGGAGATCGTTCGGGCCGGAATCATCTCGGTGGACGAGGGCCAGACCGAGGCGGCCCAGTCGCTGGGGATGCGGCGCCTCCAGATCATGCGGCGGATAGTCCTGCCCCAGGCCATGCGGGTCATCGTCCCGCCGACCGGCAACGAGACGATCTCGATGCTGAAGACCTCCTCCCTGGTCAGTTTCATCGCCCTGGCCGACCTCCTCTACGCCGCCCAGCAGATCTACGCCGTCAACTACAAGATCATCCAGCTCCTCCTGGCGGCGAGCTTCTGGTACCTGCTGATGACCAGCCTCCTCTACGTCGGCCAGTACCACCTCGAGCGGCGGTTCGGTCGCGGGGGGCCCGGCGGCCCGCCGCCGGCGGCCTGGCTCCGGGGCCGGCTGCGGCGACCTCGCCGGCGGGCCGGTCGGCCGCCGTGGAGGACCGGGTGAGCCCGCCGATGGTCAGCGCCGTCTCGGTCCACAAGCGCTTCGGCCGGCTCGAGGTCCTGCGGGGGATCACCCTCGAGGTGGCGCCCGGCGAGGTCATGTGCCTGCTCGGGCCGTCGGGCTCGGGCAAGTCGACCCTGCTGCGCTGCATCAACCACCTCGAGAAGGTCGACGCCGGCCGACTGTCGGTCGACGGCGAGCTCGTCGGCTACCGCGAGTCCCAGGGCCGGCTCTACGAGTTGCGCGAGGCCGAGGTGGCCGGCAAGCGGGCGGAGATCGGCATGGTCTTCCAGCGCTTCAACCTCTTCCCCCACATGACGGCCCTCGAGAACGTGATCGAGGCCCCGGTCCGGGTGAAGCGCCTCGCGCGGAGCGAGGCCGTCGAGCGGGGCGAGGAGCTCCTGGCCCGCATGGGCCTGGCCGACAAGCGCTCGGCCTACCCGGCGCAGCTCTCCGGCGGCCAGCAGCAGCGGGTGGCCATCGCCCGGGCCCTGGCCATGGCTCCCAAGCTGATGCTCTTCGACGAGCCGACCTCGGCCCTCGACCCCGAGCTGGTCGGCGACGTCCTGGCGGCGATGCGTCGGCTGGCGGCCGAGGGGATGACGATGATCGTCGTCACCCACGAGACCGGCTTCGCCCGGGAGGTGGCCGACACCGTGGTGTTCATGGACGATGGGGTCGTCGTCGAGCGGGGGGCGCCCGGCGAGGTGCTCGCCAATCCCCGCCATCCCCGCACCCAGGCCTTCCTCTCCCGGGTCCTGTGAGCGCCGGCCGGCGGAGCGGCCCCGGGCGGCGGCGGCAACCGGGGCGGTCCGAACCGTCCGGCAAAGATCTGCTATGATTACATCAGGTAATTAGATGATCGAATCAACTCTCGAGGACGCGCGGAAGACCGCCGGAGCCACCGGGCGGGAGAGCCCGCCCGAGACCGCGGTGGCCGAGACCACCGAGACCACCGAGACCACCGAGCTCGCCGCCCGGCTGCGGGTGATCCTCGTGCGGACCGCCCGGCGCCTCGGCCAGCGGGCCGACACCGGCCTCTCGCCGTCGCTCACCGCCGCCCTCATCGCCGTGGCCCGCCAGGGGCCGCTGACCCCGAGCGAGCTGGCCGACGGCGAGCGGGTCAAGCGCCCGACCGCCACCCGCTTCATCGCCTGCCTCGAGGAGGCCGGGCTGGTCGGCCGCCAGCAGGATCCGACCGACGGGCGCTCCTACCGGGTGAGCATCACCCCCCGGGGGGCAGGACTCCTGGCCTCGGCGGCCTGCCGCAAGAACGCCTATCTGGCCCGGGGCCTGCGGAGCCTCGACGCCGAGGAGCTGGCCACCCTCGAGCGGGCGGCGGCCCTGCTCGAGCGGCTGCTCGATGAGGAGCAGCGATGAGCGGCCACGGCGACGGCGGCGGACGGCGACCGGTGGCCGACCCGGACGCCCCGCCGCCGACCCCGGTCTCGCCGGTGGTCCGCCGCCGGATCTTCGCCCTGTTCGGCCCGTACCGCCGCCGCCTGAGCGCGGTGATCGGCCTCATCGTCGTCTCGGCCGGCCTCGGCGCCCTGTCGCCGTTCCTCCTGCGGGCGGTGCTCGACACCGCCTACCCCCAGCACGACACCACGCTGCTGACCGAGCTCGTGCTCGGGATGATCGCCATCGCCGTCATCTCCGGCGCCCTCAGCGTCGCCCAGACCTGGCTGTCGAACCTGGTGGGCCAGAGCGTGATGCACGACCTGCGCACCACCGTCTACCGCCACCTCCAGCGGATGTCGCTCGCCTTCTTCACCCGGACCCGAACCGGAGAGGTCCAGTCGCGGATCGCCAACGACATCGGCGGGATCGACAACGTGGTGACGAGCACGGCGACGTCGATCGCCTCGAACATGACCACGGTGATGGCCACCGTGGCGGCCATGGTCCTCCTCGACTGGCGCCTGGCCGCGTTCTCCCTGATCCTCCTGCCCTTCTTCGTCTGGCTGACCCGGCGCGTCGGCGAGGAGCGCCGGCGGATCGCCACCAAGCGCCAGGGGAGCATGGCCGACCTGTCCTCCCTGGTCGAGGAGTCGCTCTCGGTCTCGGGCATGCTCCTCGGCAAGACGATGGGCCGGTCCGACGACCTCGGGCGGCGCTTCTCCGAGGAGTCCGAGCAGCTGGCCGATCTCGAGGTCCGCTCACGGATGGCCGGCCGGTGGCGGATGGCGACGGTGCAGATGACCTTCGCCATCATGCCGGCCACCGTCTACTGGTTCGCCGGGGTCAACGGCGCCTCGATCAGCATCGGGACCCTGGTCGCCTTCACCACCCTCCAGACCCGCCTGCTCTTCCCCATCGGCCAGCTGCTCTCGGTCGGCGTCGACATCCAGACCTCGCTGGCCCTGTTCGACCGGATCTTCGAGTACCTCGACCTCCCGGTCGACATCGCCGAGGCCGAGTCGCCGGTCGAGCTGCGCCCCGAGGAGCTGCTCGGCGAGGTGCGCCTGCGCGAGGTCGGCTTCCGCTACTCGCCGGACGGCCCGTGGACGCTCGACGGCATCGACCTCGTGGTGGCGGCCGGCACGCGGACGGCGGTGGTCGGGGAGACGGGATCGGGCAAGACCACCCTCGGCTACCTGATCGCCCGCCTCTACGAGCCGGAGCGGGGGAGCGTGACCATCGACGGGGTCGACGTCCGCGACGCCAGCCTGGCCTCCCTGGCGGCGACGGTCGGCGTCGTCTCCCAGGAGACCTACCTCTTCCACGCCACCGTCCGCGAGAACCTCCGCTTCGCCCGGCCCGAGGCCAGCGACGAGGAGGTCGAGTCCGCGGCCCGGGTGGCCGCCATCCACGAGATGATCGCCGGCCTGCCCGAGGGCTACGACACGGTGGTCGGCGAGCGGGGCTACCGGTTCTCCGGCGGCGAGAAGCAGCGGATCGCCATCGCCCGGACGGTGCTGCGCAACCCGCCGGTCCTCGTCCTCGACGAGGCGACGAGCGCGCTCGACACCCAGACCGAGCGCGCCGTCCAGGAGGCCCTCGACCGCCTCTCGCGCGACCGCACGACGATCACCATCGCCCACCGCCTCTCGACCGTCCGCGACGCCGACCAGATCGTCGTCCTCGACGGCGGCCGGATCGTCGAGCGCGGCACCCACGACGACCTGCTCGAGCGCGGCGGCCCCTACGCGGCGCTCGTCGCCCGCGACGGCGCCGTCCTGGCCGGCGACGGCTGACGCCGCCCGGATCGTCTACCGTTCGGGAACCGATGGCCTCGCTCGAAGCCGAGATGCTGGAGTTCATCCGCCGCGGGGTGGATCACCACGCCGAGACCTGTCCCATGGCGCCGCGGGCGATCCTGCTGAACCCCGGCAATCACGAGCTGTTCGGCTGGGACGAGCTCTGGGGCATCCCCGTCCTGGCCGACGAACGCGTCGCGCCCAAGCGCTTCCGGATCGACTGCGACGGGTCGGCCTACGGCATCGAGAACGAGGTGGCCGAGATGATCCGCACCGAGCAGCCGGTCGAGCTGCCGATGGCCCCGGTCGGGCCCCACCCCATCACGGGGCGCAGGCGCGAGACCGAGCCGACCGCCGCCGCCGCCGGCTAGCGTCGTCCGGGAACGATGTGCCTGAAACGGCGAGATCCGGCCTAGAGGACCCGGCCGCCCCCCGCCCGCTCGCTCCCCCGCCCGCCCCGGGGCGGGCGGCGGAGACCGCTCCGAAGCCCTACCCGTGTCGCTCGATCAGCTCGATGCGGTAGCCGTCGGGGTCGCGCACGAAACACAGGCGCGAGCCGCCGGCCCGCAGCGAGTACGGCGGCTTCTCCGGCTCGATGCCGTGCTCGGCCAGCCGGACGAGCGTGGCGTCCACGTCCTCGACGGTCAGCGCGATGTGGTTGTAGCCGGTGCCGAGCTCGTAGGAGTCGACCCCGTGGTTGTAGGTCAGCTCGAGGCGCGGGCCGTCGCCCGGCAGCCCCATGAAGACGTTCACCGCCTCGTCGCGGATCGGCGTCCGCCGGAGCTCCTCGAAGCCGAGGGCCTCGTAGAAGGCCACCGAGCGGTCGATCTCGCCGATCCGGTAGCAGGTGTGAACCAGCTCCATCCGCCAAGGCTACGCCACGATCGCGGGAATGGCGTCCGCCCGGCCGACGTGAGACCATGCCGCCCGATGATCGTCGAGCGCTCGATGAACGAGCAGTTCCTGTCGAACACCTATCTGGTCTGCGACCGGGCCGGCGGGAACGGGCTGATCGTCGACGCCGGCGGGCCGGTGGCGCCCCTGATCGAGGCGGCCGACCGGCTGGAGGTGACCCCGTCCCACGTCCTGCTCACCCATCACCACCACGACCACGTCTCCGAGGTCCCCGCGATCCTCGAGCGCTGGCCCGACGTCCAGGTGCTCATCCACCCGGCCGAGCGCGCACTCGTCGACACCGCCACCGGGACGATGGACGCGGGCGAGACCGTCCGCGCGGCCGGCC